>CACEZB010000005.1 GCA_902563835.1 uncultured SAR86 cluster bacterium | reverse complement strand
AATTCAGGGATTTTTGCGCTATCTTCTGCTTTGGTGAACCCAAAGGCAAAGATTTTTACATTTGATATTCTTCCAGAGTCAATGCATATCTTAAATAAGAATATACATATAAATGGATTTTCAAATTTAATAAAGTCAAATCTTATTGGTGTAGGGGGCTAATTCTTATTTTGATGCTCCAAAAGGAAATGTTTCAAGTGAGATGCCAACAAGTGTAAAACTTGACTCAAAATATCCTAATATAGATACAATAAAAGTTGAGATAAAAACACTCGATGATATCTTTACAGATTTACAAGTCTCAGATCAATCATGCATAAAAATTGATGTTGAGGGATTTGAAGGAGATATTTTTAAAAATGCACAAAAGGTTTTAA
Source organism: uncultured SAR86 cluster bacterium (assembly GCA_902563835.1). Lineage (GTDB taxonomy): Bacteria > Pseudomonadota > Gammaproteobacteria > Magnimaribacterales > D2472 > SAR86A. The sequence goes on along the minus strand of CACEZB010000005.1, from coordinate 71,762 downwards.
ATCATCACAGACCATTTATCTTATGTGAAGTTTTAAATACTACTGACGATTATCCAAATTATTGCAGGATTTTATCTGAAAATAATTATATTAAATACCTTATTACTGATAATAATATAAAATCGCATGACAAAATTATCCCTCATGAAAGATTTAAAGATTGGCTCTTTATACCCAAGGAAAAGACTGAAGATGTTTTATTGTTAATGCCAAAATAAAATATAATTATCTAAATGGAGAATTATGGATATTGAAAAAAATATTAAATTACATGACAAAATTGCAAAAAAATATGAATCAACCCATGGCGAGATTTACAATGAAGTTGAACAATCAAGATTAGTTGAAGATCTTAACACCTCCCATGCATTTATAAAAAAAAAGATAAAATTTTAGCACTTGATTTGGGGTGCGGGGCAGGAAACTTAACTAATCATCTTTTAAATATGGGTTGCAGTGTTATCGCTGCAGACGTATCAACTGGATTTTTGAATTTAATTTCAAAAAAATTTGAAGGTAAAAAAGTTAAGACCTTTGAATTGAATGGAAAAAACTTAGATGGCATTGAAGATAGCTCAGTAGATTTTATTGCAACATATTCAGTTTTGCATCATATCCCAGATTATTTAGCTACAATCCAAGAAATGATAAGAGTTTGTGCGCCAGGAGGTGTGATATATATCGATCATGAACAAAATAATGAATATTGGCTGCATAAAAGTGAATATCTTGAATTTAAAAGAAAGGCTCAAAAAATTAATTTAAAAAAATTTTTTGTTCTTTCAAATTACATAGGTAAAGTAAAAAGAATATTTAATCCAAAATATGCGAATGAAGGCGATATTCATGTTTGGGATGATGATCATATCGAATGGGATATTATCGATAAAATTATGTCAGAAAAAGGATTAAAAAAAGTTCTACAAAATGATTTTCTTTTGTATAACAAAAACTATAAAGAACATATTTATTATGAATATAAGGATATATGTACCGATATGCGAGTTACCGCATATCAAAAGAATCTTTAAAAGATAAATGTCCTGTCTTAATCATTGAGACATCCAAAATACTATATAATTAGTCACAATAATGAATATTTTAGTGCTTTGTTTTTAAGGTAGTATTTATGAATAAAACAAATACCAAGATTTGTGCTGTAATTATTGCGAGAAACGGATCTAGCAGACTTCCAAATAAAGCTCTTGCGAATATTTGTGGCAAAACAATTTTAGAATTAATTTCTGAAAGAATCAGTCATTCTAATCAGATACAGAAAACTATAATTGCTACATCTACTAACAAAGAAGACGATAAAATTGAATTTGAAGCAAATAAATTAGGCATCGATTGCTTTAGAGGCGATTCTGAGGACGTTCTTAAAAGACTTTATGATTCAGTTCAAAGTGAAGATATTGATGCAGTTGTTGAAGTTGGGGGCGATTGCCCATTAATTTCAGGCACATTATTGGATGAAGGAATTAATATTTATCATGAAAATCCAGATGCTGATGTTGTTTCCAATGCATTATTGCCACCATATACATATCCCGATGGCTTTGATTTCATTTTGTTGACAAAAAAATGTCTAGAAATTCTTAATAAGAATGCAAAACTTGATTCAGAAAGAAAACAACCTTTTCAATATATTCTTAAAAATCAAAATCAATTTAAAATCGTTTCTTTTAAAGCTGATAAAAATTTTAATAATTGGAGATGGACGCTTGATTATCCAGAAGATCACGAATTTATTTCAGCTGTATATTCTAACCTTTATAACAAAAATAAAAGATTTGATTTTAAAGATATAAAAAAACTTATTGAAGATACACCGGATATTGTTAAATTAAATTCGATGCATGCACACGAAACAGTTATAAATTCTGCTTGGTTTACTGGTAGTTATGTAGATGAAGTGCATGAAGATATTCAATATCTTTTGAAAAAGGCAAAAAATCTTGATAAAGATAGTAAATTCAATAATGCTGAGAAGATTTATTCACAAATATCTTTATTAGTAAATGAGTTATCTGATAGAGCTAGAACAAGGATTAATGATGAAAAAATCTCTTAAATATGCACTAATTGGCCCCGGTAGAATGGGCATTAATTATGCATCAATTATTCAAAAACAATCTAATAATAGTCTTGTAGCGATATGTGGTAACAGAAAAAAAAGTACAATAAAGAGAACTTCAGACTTTTCGGTACCTCTATATTTTAATGGAGATTGGAAGAATATGTTTGATGAACATCCTGAAATAGATTGTGTAATCATAGCTTCTCCGGAATGGGAGCATTTCGAACCTTTTAATTATTGTGTAGCTAACAATAAAAAAGTAATTTTAGAAAAACCTGTAGCGATAAACTCTAAACAGATTCAATCAATGAAGAAATTAGCATTTTCTAAAAATCAGAATTCAATTGCTGTTTGTTTTACATCGCGTTTTGATCCTAGGTTAAACTTTGTTAAGAATAGAATTAATTCAGGTAAATTGGGTAAGATTGGATATATTTACTCTAGAAGAAATGCTGATGTTAAAACCATAGATCGAATATATTCTAAAATGCCTATTCCGTTTTGGTTAATAGTTCATGATATAGATATTATGCGTTTTTTAACAAATTCTGAAGTAATATCTGTTTCTGCTTCACAAAAAGAAATAGATAAAAAAAGAGTTGTTTTAACAGCTTCTTTATCATTCAAAAATGGAACAGAAGGCGTCATCGAATCGACGTGCTTTACTGATGATGCATCAAATTCAAAAGCAACAGCTTTGGACATTGAGCTTGAAAAAGGAAAATTTGAAATTAATTTTACCCAAAGTGGAGTTGAGCTTTTTAAAGCAAATAACTCTTATGAAAGACCGGATTTAAGTGATTTTCAAATCGTTCATGACGAAATTATTGGAAATACTCCAGCCATGATTAATCACTTTGCAAATTGTTTCAAATTAAATAAAACGCCTGCAACAACATTTTATGATGGATGGATGGCAGCAAAAATAAGTGAAGCCATAGATAAATCTATTAAAAAACAAAAAAAGATTGAGATCACTTATGAGTAATTCTAAAGATGAGATAGAGATATATTTAGATGAAAATTCTTTTTGTAGTTTTCCTTCTGTTGTATTAATTGATGACAATAAAGTCTTAGTAGCTTTTAGAAAAGCAGGTAATTTCAGTCTAAAAGCTGGATCAGATAATAATCCTACTCATCATGATAATGATTCATGCATATGCTTAATTACATCAACCGATGGCGGTCAATCTTATAATAAAGATGATATAAAAATTGTTACAAAATTTGAAGAATTCGGAGTCAGTGATCCAGGAATTAGCATACTAAAAAATGGTAGGTTACTCTTAAGAAGTAATGTCATCCAAACTGAAAAATCTTCTAATAGAAATAAAATATCTGCAAAAATTACTGCTCATAGACCCGACCTGAAAACTATTTCTGCAGTGGTAGGTCAATGTATTCAATATTCCGATGATTCAGGTAAGACTTGGAGTGATCCAGAGATTATTAATGTTTCAGGGTCTGATGATCATTTTGTTAGCAGGGAACAGATAATTCAATTGGAAGATGGTTCATTAATTTGTGCCGCATATACCGGTTATGCAAATCAAGCAGATAATAGTTATCTATTAAGATCATGGGATAACGGTTTAAATTGGTCAGATCAATCTTTAATAGCGTCTGATGGAGAAATAAATTCTTCATTATTTCAAGCAATAAGCTTTAATGAAACTTCTATTGTAAATATCGGAAAAGGCGAACTCTTAGCACTTATAAGAGGAGATAGTTCATATGAATCCAATGATAATTATATGGCTATAGGAGGTATAGGTAATATTTATTCATCCAGATCGTTCAATGCTGGATTTAGTTGGACAAGACCTGAATCAATAGATATTTTTGGACAACCTCCAAATGTTATTAAACTAAAGAATGGCAATCTTCTATGCACATATGGATATAGAAAAGAACCATATTCAATAAAAGCTATTATTTCAAATGATAACGGATTATCGTGGAATAAAAATGAAATTATTACAATAAGAGAAAATGCTAGCTTTTGGGATATGGGTTACCCAGTATCTGTTGAGCTTTCTGATGGAAATATATTAACAGCATACTACTGGATTGATAAAAACTCAGTAAGATATATAACCTCAAATATCTGGAAAATTCAGTAATGATTAGGATAGCCATGCTTGGCAGTGATAGTAGTCACACAGATGCATATTGCGAACTTACAAATTTAGGGAAATCAAATATTTCTCGTAATGCAAATGTAGAAATTTTATGGGGCGAGAACTTTAATGAAACAAAAGAAAAGGCTAAAAAATATAATATTAAATCTGTATCGAAAAATCTAGAGGATATAAATTTTGAAAATATTGATCTGGTGATGGTTGTAGGTCGTTTTGGCAATTCACATTTTGAGCCAGCAAAATTAGCTATAGAAAATAAAATCCCAACGTTCATTGATAAGCCATTTACTAATAATCTTTTAGAAGCAATAGATTTAGCAGAAAGTGCAAAAAAAAATAATTCAAAGCTTATATCATTTTCACCATTAAGATTTGCAGACGAAATCATTTTACTTAGAAAAAATTATGTAAAAAACCTAAGACCATTAAATCTTATAGTTACAAGCCCTCTAATTACTAAAACAGTTCCAGGAGAGGGTACAAAGTCAATTTATTTTTATTCAATTCATGCTGTAGATATTTGTCTTAGCTTAATAAAGTCAAAACCAGAGAGCTTAATTGCTAGAAGAATAAATGATGCAGTAATGGCAGATTTAGTTTTTGAAAATGGATCATCTACCTCATTAAACCTAACATATAATCAAAAAGAAATTTATCATGTAATTTCATTTGAAGATGGTTTCGTAAATTCTATAAATATTGATCCATATGGTAAATATTACGCAAATACATTAGATTATCTCTTAAACTATTTTCATAAAGGAGATAAGGAAGAATTTAATATTGACCAAGCCATTGATTCAATTGCAATTATAGACGCAATTGAAAGATCTCTTGATCAATCAAAAAAGGTTGGATTTAATTAGATGAAAAAATTTTCTGTTGCTTTAATAGGATGCGGTTGGATTGGTGTAGGAGCACAACTTGATCCTTCAAGACCAGCTCCTGCAAGTCATTCGGCTGCAATAAATGAAAATAAAGACCTTGAATTAGTTGCACTTGTTGATTCAAGTTCATCTGCCCTAGAAACTGCTGGCAAAATTTATCCTTCAATATCTAAATATGATTCAGTTAGTACTTTATTTGAAAATACATTACCTGATGTAGTTGTAATTGCTACTGAAGATAGCTCACATGCTGAAAATATTATTTTATCTTCAAATGCAGGTGTAAAAATTATTCTATGTGAAAAGCCAATTTCTAATGACATCAAAAGTGCTGAGGCTGCAATAAATATATGCGCTAAAAATAATACTTGTTTGATAATCAATCACATGCGCAGATTTGACCCTTTAATTCAAAAGTTTCAAAGTTATATTTCTGGAGATTATGTTAAAGACACTTCAATTGGTGAACCCAGAAAAGTCATAGCTTCATATGATAGTACTTTATATCATGGAGGCACTCATACAATCGATTTACTTCAGCAATTTTTCGGAGATGTAATCTCAGTTAAGGCGGTTCTTCCTAGAAATAAAGACGGGACAGAAAATATAGAAAGCCCAGATGCATTAATACAATTTAAAGATTTAAATGTGTTGTTATATCAAATCGATTCAAGAGAAGTTGCAATATGTGAAGTAACAATTATTGGTGAAAAAGGAATAATCAGAATTAGAGATATGATGGGGGGAGCAATTGATGTAATTAACACAAGAACTAGTCCTGATTTTACAAATCATAAAATGCCAGACTATTCAAATTCAAAAACTTTTTCAAATGAAAGCAATAGTTATATGACTGGCACATACAAACATTTACTAAATTGTCTTAAAAATAAAATCACCACATGTGAGTCAAGTTATTCAGCCCTAAAAACTATTAAAATTATTGAGGCTATTAAGGAAAGTTCTAAAGACAGCTCAACTAAATTAATAGAATAATTATTTCATGAACAAAGTAATACATTTAATCCCATATGATGGAATTGGCGGAGTTGAATCCGCGGCAAATACCATGAAAAATTACGAAATTAAAAATGTTGATTTTAACATCCTATATATTTTTAATAATAGAAGTAATAAGTTTCTTAATTTTCTTAATTATTTTGAAAAAAGCTTTAGATTGATTAGAGCTAATCCTGATTTATTAATTGTATCTTTGTGGAGATCATGTGTAGTTGGAATAATTTTTAAGATATTTAAACCTAAAACAAAATTGGTTTTATTCCTTCATTATCCCCATGACTACCATTTTGCAGATATGATTTTCACAAAACTGATGTCAAAAATGTGTACATCAATTTGGGCTGATTCAAATGATACCCTTAATTCAAGATTGCCTAATTTTCCAGAGCATAGATCGGATGTAATTTCATTTGTTGCAAGGAAACTTCAACCTCAAACTCGTCATCAATCACAACCTAATTTTATTTTTTGGGGAAGACTTCATGAACAAAAATCAATTCATATCGCCTTAAATATTTTTGCAGAGATCAAAAAACAATACAGTGAAGCCTCTTACAACATTGTTGGTCCTGATGGCGGTGAAATGGCAAGGTTAAAAAACTTATCAAAAAAATTAAATATAGAAAAAAATGTTAACTTCTTAGGACCAAAAGATTTTGATTCTATAAAAAATTTATCTAAGAGAGCATCTTTTTATCTACAAACAAGCAAATTAGAAGGAATGGCAATGTCAGTAGTAGAGGCAATGCAGCTTGGCCTAGTTCCTCTTGTTACTCCTGTTGGGGAAATAAAGAATTATTGTAGAGATGGAGTGAACGCAATTTTAATACATGACGAGGATAGCGCAGTAAAATCCATTTTAAATTTGTTGGATAATAAAAATACTTTCGAAAAAATAAGGCAAAATACAATAAGTTATTGGGATGACTCAGAAATATACCCTGAATCAATTGAAAGGGCATCTTTGAGTATCTTAAATACCGAAAATGCTAAAAATATAAATACTTAAGTCATATGTGTGGAATTACTGGATTTGTGTCAACTAGAAGTCTTTCAGAAGAAGATTTGCATATATATATAGATAAAATGTCCTCAGTTCTCACTCATCGAGGACCTGATGATACTGGTGCATGGATAGATAAAGAAAAAAACATTTCCCTAGGACATAAAAGATTATCCATTCTTGATTTATCAGCATCTGGACATCAACCCATGATGTCAAATAGTAACAGATATATTATTGTTTTTAATGGTGAAATTTATAACCACTTAATACTTAGAAAAGAGCTTAATGAATTATCTTCAGAGATTATTAGTTGGTCAGGAACCTCGGATACAGAAACATTATTAAAGTGTTTTGATTTTTATGGTATTGAGAATTCAATTAAGAAATTAATTGGTATGTTTTCAATCGCTGTTTATGATAAAAAATACAATGAGATTACACTCATAAGAGATAGGCTTGGCGAAAAACCTCTCTATTATGGAATGGTTGATGGATCATTCGTATTTGGATCTGAATTAAAAGCTATAAAGCAATTCCCAAACTTTTGTAATCCTATAAATAGATTTGCATTGAAAAAGTATTTTCAATATATGTATATACCAGCTCCATATAGTATTTATGAGGGAATATTTAAGTTAGAGCCAGGGCATATTTTAAAATTGAATGTGAATGATATAAAAACTACTGATAATTACATAGACTTAAGAAAAAATATAACTCAGTATTGGAGCTTAGAAAGAAAAATTAAAAAACAATCTCAAAATGAACAAAAAAAAATTGAAGATAATTCAATAACAGAGCTTGAAAGGATTTTAAAAAATTCTGTTAAAACACAAATGATATCCGATGTTCCAATTGGCGCCTTTCTAAGTGGAGGTATAGATTCTTCTTTAATTACATCTTTAATGCAAAGCAACTCATCTAAACCAATCCAAACTTTTACAATTGGATTTGAAGAGTCATCTTTTGACGAATCAGAACATGCTGAAAAAGTAGCAAATCATTTAGGAACAGATCACTTTGAATTGTTTGTAACCAGCAATCAGGCAAAAGATTTAATTCCTAATTTGCCATTAATTTATGATGAACCATTTGCTGACTCATCACAAATTCCAACATTCTTTGTGTGTGCTTCTGCCGCACAAAAAGTAAAGGTATCTTTATCTGGAGATGGAGGTGATGAACTATTTGGTGGTTATAACAGATACTTTTGGGGCCCAAGATTGTGGAAAAATTTTTCATGGATGCCATTTATTTTTAGATCTTTTATAGGAAAGTCTATAGGAATGGTATCTCAATCGTCATGGAATAAATTAGAGAATTCTTTATCAAAAATATCTAGTTCAAAAAGTCATTTTTCAAATATTGGAAATAAAGCAAAAAAACTTTCGAAAGCACTAGAAAATTCAAATAATATAAATGATATTTACATCAGTTTAATTTCAGAATTGGATTCCTCTGAAGATATCGTATTAAATGTTAATGATAAAAAAATTGATCAATTTGGAGATCCTCTTGTGGATAGAAATATTAGCAAGGATTTTGCTTTGGAAATGATGTTCAGAGATACAGTGTCATATTTACCTGATGATATTTTGTGCAAAGTTGATAGAGCCGCGATGGCAAATAGCCTAGAAACAAGGGTGCCATTCTTAGATCATAGAGTCGTAGAATATGCATGGAATCTTCCGATTGAGATGAAAATAAACAATAATATTGGAAAATGGGGCCTTAGAAAAATTTTAAGCAAGTATATTCCCCTTGAAATTATTGATAGGCCTAAAACTGGATTTGCTGTCCCAATTGGTGAATGGTTAAGAGGACCCCTTAAAGAATGGGCAGAAGATTTAATAAAAGAAGAAAAATTGATAAGTCAAGGATACATTAATCATGAGAAAGTTCGAAATATATGGGAAATGCATCAAAGCCGAAGTTATGATTATACATCTCAGATTTGGAGTATATTAATGTTTCAATCGTGGCTAGAGGCTGAATAAAAAATGGTTGTGTATTGGTTCTATTTCTTATTTGCAGCTTTTTTTGCCTTAGTTGGACAAAAAAGATTAGCTAGCCCAATCAACAATCAACAATCAATAAATATTAATGGGCTTTGGTGGTTATTTATTTTTGCTCTAACACTTTTAATAGGATTACGTCATGAGGTAGGCGGAGATTGGGATAATTACATTAGAATTTTTGAAGAGGTATCTCTTATAGATGGATTGAAAGATATATCTCTTAGTGGCGATCCCGGCTATCAAATCTTAAATTATTTTTCATATAAGTTAGGTTTTGGAATTTATGGTGTAAATGTAATTTGTGCTTTTATTTTTTCAATTGGATTAACTATGTTTTGTAGAAATCTACCAAGACCCTTTATGGCATTAACAGTAGCTATTCCATATTTAATAATCGTTGTATCAATGGGCTACTCTAGACAAGCTGTGGCGCTTGGCATTGCAATGATAGGTTTAGTTAATCTTGGAAGAAACAATAAACTAAGTTTTATTTTTTTAATATTTATAGCAACCACAATCCATAAATCTGCTATTTTGCTTCTCCCAATATATGTTCTTTCTTCAACAAAAAATAAATTTTGGAGCATAATTTGGCTTGGCATTGTTGCCATTACTTTTTTTTTAGTTTTTGTAGCTGATACTTTAGCAATATTATATTCAAACTATACAAATCTTGAAGATATAGCTAGCCAATCAGAGGGAGCTTTTATAAGACTTGCCATGAATCTAGTGCCTGCTTGCATTTATTTATTTTTTTATAAAAGATTTAATTTATCAACAATTGAGAAACCTTTGTGGAGGTGGTTTTCAATAATTTCTATAGGTTTGATGGCTTTATATTTTGTAATACCTGCATCATCGGCATTAGATAGAATTGCTTTATACATGATTCCTTTACAGCTTGTTATATTTTCTTATTTACCAGATATATTTGGTCAAAAGGATGCCATTCATAGATGGATCATATTGGCTATTTTGTTTTACTACAGTCTAGTTCTATTTGTATGGTTAAACTTTGCTACTCATTCACACTTTTGGTTGCCATATCAAAATCTGATTTTTTTATGGTAAATAAAGAAAAAATAACCATTTCTCTTTCAGCAAATACTTCTTGGTACTTATATAACTTCAGACAATCTACTATTAAAACTTTTTTAAATTTGAATTATGAAGTTATATGTATATCTCCAGAGGATGAATTTACCGTTGATTTAGAAAATTTAGGTTGTAAATGCATTCATCTTAAGATGAATAATAAAGGCACAAATCCATTTCAAGATATTTTAATTGTATTTAGACTATTTTATTTATATGTTAAATATAGACCGAAGGCAGCTTTTCATTTCACAATTAAAAATAATATTTTTGGAACATGGGCTGCATTAATATCAAATACTCCTTCAATAAATAATGTTTCTGGATTAGGTACAGCATTCATAAGAGAGGGATTAATTTCTAAAATTGTTAGGTTGTTGTATAAATGCAGTCAACCTTTTGCACATAGAGTATATTGTCAAAATCCAGAAGATTTTGATTTATTGATTCATAAAAAGTTAGTTAATAAAGATAAGTTATTTTTATTGCCAGGTTCTGGCGTTGACTTAAAAAGATTTAATTCAGATTCTGTCAATCATTCTAAAAATGACCAATTTACTTTTTTATATGTCGGAAGGATTTTAGCTGACAAAGGATTATTTGAATTAATAGAAGCATATAACAATCTAAAAATAAAAAAAATTAATTGCGAACTTTGGATTTGCGGAATTTTAAATACAGAAAATATTTCATCAATATCTAAAACTCAAATAGAGGATTGGAAAGATATCCCTGGGATAAGATGGCTAGACCCAGAGAAATATATTGAAAATATATACAAACAGGTTGATTGTGTTGTTTTACCTTCATATAGGGAAGGCATGCCAAAAACTTTGCTAGAAGCAGGTTCAATGGGCCTACCATCAGTTGCAACAAATGTTCCTGGTTGCAGAAACATTATTCAAGATAATGTTAATGGATTTCTATGTCGAGCCAAAGATGCAAGAGATCTTGAGCAAGCAATGATAAAAGCATTAAATTTATCAAGAAATGATTACGAAAAAATGAGCATTAATGCAAGAAATATTGTAAAAAATAATTTTGACGAAAAAATTGTCATTGATTCTGCATTAGATGCTTTAGATTCGATTTTAAAAAAATAATTAAAGTAATTGTCTAGTGCTATAATTAATTGGAATTTATAAGGCATTTGTTTTAAAAAAATGAAAATATTAGTAACAGGAGCAGCTGGCTTCATTGGCTATCATTTAGTTGAATCATTATTAAAAGATGATCATGAGATAATTGGTATAGATAACTTCAATAGTTACTATGATGTAAATTTAAAAAGAGCAAGAATTGATAACATTCAAAGCAAGAAATTCTCTTTATTTGAAATAGATCTTGTTGATCAAAAAAGTTTAACTTCTTTATTCAAAAAAAATAATTTTGATGTTGTGGTTAATCTTGCTGCACAAGCAGGTGTCAGGTATTCGCTTACGAATCCTGAAAAGTATATTGAATCAAATATAATAGGATTTACAAATATACTTGAAGCATGCAGACATAATGAAATTGCTAATTTAGTTTATGCTTCAAGTAGTTCCGTATATGGAATGAATTTTGATGTACCTTTTGATGAAGATCACTCAGTAGATCATCCAATATCATTATATGCAGCAACAAAAAGATCAAATGAGTTAATGGCGCATACTTATTCTCATTTATTTGGTCTACCAACAACGGGCTTAAGATTTTTTACAGTTTATGGACCGTGGGGCAGACCGGATATGGCACTTTTTTTATTTACAAAAGCTATTCTCGACGGGGAACCAATTCAAGTTTTTAATGATGGAAAAATGATAAGAGATTTTACATATATTGATGATATTGTGAGTGGAATAAAGGGAGCTATTTTAAATCCTTCTAAATCTAATAAAGGTGATATTCTCAAATTAAAGTCTAGCTCATCATCTGCACCATATAGAATTTTTAATTTGGGGAATAATAAACCTGTTACCCTTGAAAGTTTTATAAATGCCATTGAGGCATCAACAGGTAAAAAAGCTATAAAAGAATACTTACCTATGCAGCCTGGCGATGTACAAAAAACTTTTGCAAATATAGACAAAGCTGGAGAATCGTTAGGATTTATTCCATCTACCTCAATAGAGGAGGGTATTAAAAAGTTTGTAAATTGGTACATAGAATATTATGAGAGATGATTTATGTCTTATTACAGGCGGTTTTGATCCAATTCATCAAGGGCATGTCGAGTATATAAAATCAGCAAAAGAAATATCTTCTTATCTAGTGATTGGATTAAATTCAGATGATTGGTTATTACGAAAAAAGAATTATGTTTTCATGCCATGGAAACAGAGATTGGAAGTCTTAAAATCAATTTCATATGTTGATGAAGTTATTTCTTTCGACGATTCAGATGACTCTGCTTATGATGCAATCAATATTTGTTTGAAAAAATCTCAAAAAGTAATTTTTGCAAATGGTGGAGATAGAAATAAAAAGAATATTCCAGAATTAGAACTTTTCAAAAATAATAACAACGTTGATTTTAAGTTTAGCGTGGGCGGAGATTTAAAAATTGAAAGTAGTTCAAGTTTGACTAGCAATTTTTATAACAATTTTACCAAAATACTTAATTCTGAAAAGGGCATAAATGATTTTAATGATATCTCAAGCCCATGGGGATTCCATAATTTAGTTATTGATAACAAATCTTATAAAGTAAAAATACTATCAATAAATCCAAAGAGTCAATTAAGTACGCAAAAACATCAGCACAGAGAAGAGCATTGGATTGTTGTTAAGGGAAATGGCGAGGTTGTAATTGATGGAAAAATTTATGCTCTAAATGCAGGTGAATATATAAAAATACCAAAAAAATCAGTGCATTGTGTCAAGAATACATCATCTAAAAATATGGTAATTATTGAAATTCAGCTTGGAGAGATTCTTAAAGAATCTGATATAGAGAGGATTTCAGACATTTATGGAAGAGCTGGTGAGTAAAAAACAATTAATCACAATTGTTGGTTCAGGATATGTAGGTATGTCATTAAGTGTCCTTTTAGGTAAAGGTAGTAATCACGTGAAGATCTTGGAGATTGATAAAGAAAAAGTAAAAAAAATAAATGAAGGCTTATCTACTGTAAGGGATGCATTAATTGAGAAATATATTTCAAAAGATAAATTAAATATTTCTGCAACATTAGATCCAAAAGAGGCATTAACCGATGCTGATTATTTTATAATAGCTACTCCAACAAATTATGATGAAAAAACTAATAAGTTTGACACCGAATCAGTAAAATCAACTATTGAGAAAATACTAAAATTCTCAAAAAATGGATCTATCATTATTAAATCAACAATACCTATAGGCTATACAGATTACTTAAAAGAAAAATTTAAAACTGACAGAATTATATTTTCACCAGAATTTTTAAGAGAAGGAAATGCGCTCTATGATAACTTGTATCCGTCAAGAATTATAATGGGAGATAATTCACCAGCCGCTGTAAGCTTTGCTGAGATGCTCAAAAAACTGTCTTTAAAAAAATCTACAAAGATTATTTATATGAGTTCAAGAGAGGCTGAGGCAGTAAAGTTATTTTCCAACACATATTTAGCCATGAGAGTAGCATTTTTCAATGAATTAGATAGCTTTGCCATGGAAAATAAGTTAGAAACTTTTAATTTAATTTCTGGAATATCTGAAGATCCTAGAATAGGAAATTTTTATAATAATCCCTCTTTTGGCTATGGCGGATATTGTCTTCCAAAAGATACTAGACAACTTTTAGCAAATTATAAAAATATACCCCAGAATATTATTCAAGCTATTGTTGACTCCAACTCAACAAGAAAAGATTTTATAGTCCAAGAGATTCTCAAATATAAACCAAAAAAGATTGGTATCTATCAGCTTGCAATGAAAGCAGGTTCAGATAATTTTAGGTCATCCTCCATACTAAGTATTATAGAAAGAATTAAAAAATATAATATTCCAATGATTATTTATGAAGATCAAATATTAGATAAATCGTTTAATGGAATACATATCGAAAAAGACTTGCATGTTTTTAAGAATTCTTGTGATTTGATATTAACGAATAGAATAACCGATGATTTATCTGATGTTATAGACAAAGTTTTTACAAGAGATTTATTTGGCTATGATTAATATCGATAAAATGAATATCGCTGAACCCTATAATATGTTTAGGAAATATTATGAGGAAGCTAAAAAAAAAGAACAAAAGATTATTGAAGCAATTTCTATAAGTTCATACGATAAAAAAAATAGTATTGTGGATTCAAGATTCGTTAATTTAAAATATGTTATCAATGACGAGTGGATATTTTTTTCAAACTATAATTCACCAAAATCAAAACAGTTTAAATCACATGATCAAATCTCAGCAGTGATTTATTGGAATTCTATAAATGTTCAGATTCGCATGAAAGCGAAGATTCAAAAAACAAACTCAGAATTTTCTAACGAACATTTCCAGTCAAGAGATATGACTAAAAATTTACTTGCAATTTTGTCTAGACAATCAGAGCCAATGTCCTCTTATGATGATTTTTTAAAAAATTATGAAAAAGACCTTTCTTTAAAATTTGAGAATGTAACAAGACCTGAGTATTGGGGTGGCTTCTCTTTCTCTCCATATTATTTTGAGTTTTGGGAAGGTCACAACTCAAGAGTAAATAAAAGAAAATTTTATGAGCTTAAGAATCAAGAGTGGAAGAGTGGATTTTTACAACCATAATTATTGTTTAAAATTTTTGAAATTTAGTATAGAATCTGCAGAATATGACTTCAAATTATAAATAATTCAATTTTCATCTTGAATAATTTCATTAAATCAAATTTTTTCCAGGGTAAATAGCAATAGCCATCTCAAACAATAAAAGGAAATCTGTCCCTATTAATAATGACATCAAAGCTAAGATGGTTATGCTTATTGATGAAAATGGAAATAAACTTGGTCATAAAACAAAAGAAGAAGCTTTAAAAAGCTCGTCAGAATTGAATCTAGACTTAGTTCAAGTATCCCCATCAGGCACTGAACCAGTAGTTTGTAAAATTATGGATTTTGGCAAACATATTTTTATGAAAAAAAAGAATAATTCTTCATCAAAAGCTGGATCAAAAAGAACTACTACAAAAGAGATAAAATTTAGGCCTTCAACAGACGTTGGGGATTACAATATAAAATTAAAAAAGATAAAAAGCTTTATTCTTGGTGGAGATAAGACTAAAATTAGCGTCCGATTTAGAGGTAGAGAAATTCTTAATAGTGATATGGGATTAGAACTGTTAGATAGATTAAGAGACGAGTTAAAAGAAATAGCTCAAGTTGACCAAGAGCCTTCTTTAGAAGGCAGGCAACTGTTGATGGTACTCTCTCCTCTGAAAAGAAATAAATAAGAAGTTTAATTATGGGATATAAATTAAAAACACATTCAGGAGCTGCAAAGAGGTTTAAAAAAACTGGTTCATCTATAAAAAGTAGAAGTGCTAATAGAAATCATATCCTCACTAAACAGTCTACAAAAAGAAAAAGACACAACAGAGGCCTAAATAAATTATCTGGAACCGTGCTAAAAATGGCTTCAAGATTAATTAATAGGTAAATACTATGCCACGAGTAACAAAATCATTATCAGCTAAAGCAAAGCACAAGAAAATTTTAAGCACTACAAAGGGTCATTATGGCGCAAGAAGTAGATTATTTAAAACTGCTAAGCAATCTAACATTAAAGCATTGCAATACGCCTTTAGGGATAGAAAAAACAAAAAAAGAGCATTTAGGTCATTATGGATAGCAAGAATTAACGCTGGAGCCCGAGAACTTGGTACTTCATATTCTGTATTAATTAATGCAATGTCTAAAAAAAATATCAATTTAGATAGAAAAGTATTATCTGATATTGCTGTCTCAGACACTGCTGCATTTGAGAAAATTGTAAAAACAGCGATTAGCTAGATATGTATACAGAGAATGTCATCCAATAAAGACATTTCACCCCCTAAAATAATTAAGGATAGGGGTGCATTTCATCCAATAAATCATATGAAAGATTCGATTATGAATCTTCTTGCTTCATTTGGCTTTGAAATAATAGATGGCCCTGAGATTGAAACAGAAAAGTTTAATTTTGATATGTTAAATATTAAAAAGACTCATCCCGCCAGACAAATGCATGATACTTTTTATGTTGAGAATAAATCAAATTTGCTAAGAACTCATACTTCACCAGTACAAATAAGAGGAATGCTGGAAAAAAGTCCACCTTTAGCTTTTATATCTGGCGGTAAAGTTTATAGAAAAGATGATGATGCAACTCATTTACCTATGTTTCATCAAATAGAAGGAATACTGGTTGATGAAAATGTTAGTTTTGCTCAACTTAAGGACCTAATTTATAAAATTGTTCATTCTCTATTTGGTGAGGAGGTTAAATTAAGATTTAGGCCTTCATATTTCCCTTTTACTGAACCCTCTGCAGAAGTTGATATTTTATCAAGTGATGGAAAGTGGCTAGAAATTCTTGGGTGTGGAGTAGTAAATCCTATAGTCCTAGAGAATTGTAATATTGATTCGGATTCTTACTCTGGTTTGGCATTTGGTTTGGGTATAGAAAGGATAGCCATGCTCAAACATGGAGTGAAAGATATAAGAGAGTTTTATAAATCTAACTTAGATTTTTTATGTCAATTTAAATGAAAATAGCATATAAGCATTTAGTAAAAAATATTATTGGAAATCCTTCAATAGACGAGATTTCTGATCGCTTGTTTCAACTTGGGCATGAACATGAGATTGAAAAAAATATCTTTAATATGGAATTCACCCCGAATAGAGGTGATTGCCTCTCATTAAATGGTCTTTTAAGAGATTTATCAGTTTTTTATGATGTGAAAGCAAGCCAAGAAATTTATAATGAAGAATTGAAAATGTTAGATATCGATTTTGAAAATCTATCACAAGATATTTGCCCTCAAATTTCATTTCTCAAATTAGAAATAGATAGCATCCCTGATCAATATAAAGACTATTTAAATGATTATTTTATTGATCTAGATCTAAATAAAAACAATTTTTTTACTGATATTTCTAATTATATTTCATACGAAAACGGTCAACCAACTCATTGTTATGATGCTGATAAGATTAATGGTAAATTAGTATTCCAAGAATTGGATACTGATCAAGAATTTAAAACATTGCTTGGAAAAAAAATTAATCTAACAAGCAAAAATTCAGTCTTTCTATTAAATAATAAGGTAATTAATCTAGCTGGTGTTGTTGGGGGAATTGAAACGTCTTGCTCTTCAGATACAAAGACAGTCCTTGTTGAATGTGCTTTTTTTAAACCAGAAGCAATAATAGGTAAATCTGTAAAATATGATATTCAATCCGAGGCATCTCACAAGTTTGAGAGATTTGTCGATCCAGAATGTCAAGATAGAACAATTAGAAGATTTATTAAAATAGTTGATGAACACACAAACATAAAAGATATATCTGTAATCGCATATAAGTTTAAACAAAATAAAGTTACAAAAATTCCAATCGATTCCAATAAAATTAATCAAATTATCGGTATAAATATTAGCCAAGACACATATTTAAATCATTTATCTAAATTAGGCTTTAATATCAACGATGAACACATTGAAGTTCCGTCATACAGAAGTGATATCGAAACACAAAATGACTTAGCTGAGGAGATTGCCAGAATCATAGGCTATGACAATATTGCAAGAAATGAAATAACTATTCCTAAAGGAAAAATATCCAATATTTATGACCTAGAAAATAAGCTAAGGTTTTTGTTGTTAGATGAAGGTTTTTATGAGGTTATTAATAGTCCTTTTGTTGGTGATGGTTCAAGTAATTCTATTTCGGTAGATAACCCTCTAGATTCTAATAAAAAGTATCTTAGATCCAATTTAATTGAATCCTTATTAGAAAATCTTCTTTTTAATGAAAGAAGACAAAAAGATTCAATTAAATTATTTGAAATATCGGATATTTATACCGTTAAAGATAATAAAATAAATGTGACAAGAAAGCTTGCGATTATTGCAAGTGGAAGAGCTGGTCACAACTATAAAGATTTTTCAAAAAAAATTAGTAAGAAGTACCTAACCTCCATTTTTAAGGAAATCTTACCAGGTGAAAATCTTGAATTTAGCCTTTTAAACAGAGAGTTATTAAATACAAAAGTGAAAAATGAGATTATTTGTTGCGAAATTGATATGGGGAATTTTTCATCTGATGTTTTAAGCTATAAAGAGATATCTAAACCCCCTGAAAGTTTTATAAAATATACTCCTATATCTAGTCTACCTATCTCAATTAGAGATTTATCTTTTTCAATAACAGATTTTACAGAATTAGATAAACTCCAGGAGTACATTTTAGAATTCAAGCACGAGCTCTTAAAAGAAGTATTTATATTTGACTATTTTTACAATGAAAAAAATGCCGAAATTAAAATTGGTTTTAGATTTGTTTTCCAATCAGCAGATACTACAATAACAGAAATGCAAGTAAACAATATAATAAATGTTATAATAGGCCATATAGAGGACATAGACGGTATCACTATACCAGGATTAAATTAGATATTGCTTGAAAGCAGGTCATACATTTGGATGAAAATAAAGGATTATGAAAATTATTAAATTATTATTATTATCAATAGTAGCAGTATCGATTAGCGCACAAGAATTAGATCCTGAGTTTCTTGATAGTTTACCTGATGATATAAGGAAAGACATTCAAGAAACTAATCAACGAAAGCTTGATGGAACGGATGAAAAATATAGTCCATATATTTATTCATCAAAATTAGCCAAAGCCGAAACTTTTTTGAAATTAAAAGATAGGCTGGAAAAAGACCTATTGGAAATGGAAAGAAGATTAAATTCTGATAGTTCATTTGATATGAGTGAAGATTTAATAATTTATGGCTCAGATTTTTTTAATACCTTTCAAACCTCATTTATGCCAATTAATGAACCTAATCCTGATTCTGGGTACATGTTAGATGTTGGAGATGTTCTTCAAGTTCAATTAGTTGGCCCAAATGAATATATAGAAGAACTTTTAATAAACTCAGATGGTTCGGTTAGTCTACCGGATATTGGAGAGTTAGTCATAGCAGGATTGTCTTTAAATGATGCTTCTGAGCTAATTAAATCCAAAGTAAGCTCCTCATTTATAGGCACTGAAGCATTTGTTAATCTAACTGAAATAAGAGATGTGAATATTTTGGTTACTGGAAATGCAGTAAATCCTGGCATATATACCTTAACTGGTAATTCAAATATATTACAAGGATTGTTGGCTGCAGGGGGTATAAGTGAGTTTGGATCTTTAAGGGAAATTAATCTCATTAGAGATGATGTTATTGTTGAAACATTAGACATTTATGATTTACTAATTGAAGGAAAATACAGTATTAAAAAACGACTTAGATCTGGAGATGTTGTATTCGTTGAGGCAAGAAAAAATATTGTTACTATAGCTGGTGCAGTAAATAGACCTGCAAAGTATGAAGCTATGGATGGTCAAAAACTCATAAGTATTATTGAATATGCAAATGGTATTGACCGAACTGCTGACCTTGAAAATATTTCTCTTGAAAGGATGGTCGATGGATCATTAAATACTATAGCAGTTCCAAATGATAGTTATTTTGAAGCAATTGATGTTCAAGATGGCGATTCAATTTACATTAGAGAATATCCATATAGGCAAGCTAAAATTTCGGGTGCTGTTCTCAAACCAGGATCATATACAATGGCTGCAGGTCAAACAATAAGTGATTTAATTGAAAAAGCAGGTGGTTACACGCAAAATGCTTATAAGTTTGGCGCAATTTACTTAAATGAAGATGCAAAAAAAGTAAACGAGTTATCAAAAGAAATTTTATACCAAGAATTTTTAGATAGCATTATTGCTGCAAGCCAACAAAATATAGGTGATTTGACTCCTGTAGTTAAATTGACAGAAGATATCAAAAATACTTCTCCTAATGGAAGAGTTGTCATAAATTTGCTTAATGATGCGTCAATCGATCTTTACAATATTAAAGAGGGGGATGAGTTATTTGTACCAGAAAGAAATAATGTAGTTTACGTTTATGGAGAGATCTCCTCAGAAGGCGCTGTTATGTATTCTGATAATCAAGACGTGGAATATTTTGTTGAAAAATCAGGTGGCTATAAAAAGTTTGCTGATAATGAATCTATTTATATTCTTCATCCCAACGGCGAATCACAGCTATATAGGTCAAAAAGAAATATTTTTGAGAGGTCTCCTAAAAGTGAAATTAAAATTTATCCAGGTTCAATAATCTTTGTTCCTAGAGCATTAGATGAATCAGCGCCAAGAAGATTAGCGGCTCAAGCTTACGTTTCAATTCTTGGTAACTTGGGAATTGCTCTGGCATCTTTATCAGCCATAAGTGATGATTAGATAAAGATGAATGAACATAAGCCTTAATCATCCAATTAATAAGTTTCTAATATTTGTATCGTTAGTTTATACAAATTCAATATTCTCTTCTGATAGTTTTGAATTTAATTTATATAATAATTACGGAATTGTAGGGACAATTCATACTCCTTCTGCAAGAACTTTTGAAGAAGGAGTCCATGGAGCAACCGTATACCTTGGAACTCCAAACCAAACTGTTACACTTTCATCAAGCCCATTTAATTGGCTTGAGGCATCCTTCTTTTATACAAATATTCAAGATAGACCTTACTGTTATGATTTTACTAGTGAATTTTGCCTGCAAGATTTTAAAGATAAAGGTTTTAATGTTAAGGCAAGACTTAAAGAGCAAGAAGGAGTTTTTCCTGCTATTGCAATAGGACTAAACGATTTCGCTGGTACTGGACTTTATAGCTCAGAATATATTGTAGGAAGTTATGGAATAAATAGGACTGATTTTCATTTTGGAATAGGTTTTGGTTTGTTAGATGGCTCAGATCTGAGATTTAAAAATCCTTTTGGATATATATCTGATAAGTTTTACGACAGACCAGATGACTTTGCAGACAAAGGAGGTAACTTTCAACCATCGAGATATTTTTCTGGTGAGACAGCATCACCTTTTTTTGGTGTATCTCATGCTTTAAACAGAAAATTGATACTGAGGGCAGAGTACGATTCTTCGGTTAGGCCAGGTTTAGTTCCTTTTAGAATTCCTAAGAATGATTTTTCGTTTGGTGTAGATTATTTAATTACTGATAACTTTAGTATTGGCGCATCTTATGAAAGGGGAGATTATGCTTCTTTCAAATTTGTTTACAAAAATAATCCTGTTAGGACATTTAGGGAACGTGAATATACAAGAGCAGAACGTTATGAGGGAGACAATAAGTACACTCAATTAATTAACAATCTTGAAGAGAATGGTATTGGTGTAAAAAAACTTACTAGGAGTGCAGGTACAATAGGCCTTTCACTTACCCAAAATATTCATCCTAATCTAAGAGTCGTAGAACAAATTATTGCTCAGTCAGCAAGAGATGCTGGAATAACTGAAGATATTAAAAAAGACATTGAAATTGCAAATTTATTAGCTGTTTCAGAGCTTGACGATGCTTATAGAAGAACTTCTCAAACAATATATGAAAGAAGATCTGGAAGAAAAGTTAGTACAAGTACTCGTTTACAATTTAGACCATTTCTTGCATCGAGGGAAGAATTTTTTAAAGGTTCTTTGATGGCTGAGAATGATACTGAATTCGTAATAAGAGAAAATCTGTTTTTTAACACAAATTTAAAATATAGCCTAGCTGATAATTTTGATGATTTATTTATACCACCAGTAAATACTTTCCCTGCTCAAGTAAGATCCGATGTTAAACAGTATTTAAATAAAATGAATGATGCAGGTGTTTTGATAGGAAGAGCCCAACTAGATTACCATATAACCCCTATTAAAAATCATCATATTATGATGTCTGCTGGAATCTTTGAAGATATGTTTTCTGGAGCAGGAATGGAATATTTATATTTCAGACCAAATCTCAATTATGCATTTGGAATAGATCTCTTTAAGGTTCGTAAAAGAGATTATTCTTGGAGGTTTGGTCACTTAGATTATGAAAATACGCTTGCAACAGCAAATTTTTATTGGAGAAATTATGGAACTCTACCATTTGATATGAGGCTTTCTGCAGGAGAATATCTTGCTGGTGATGTTGGATACACTCTAGAACTTTCTAGATCTTTTATTAATGGCGTGCAGTTTGGAGTTTTTGCTACTTTTACTGATGTTACTCCAGAGCAATTTGGTGAAGGAAGTTTTGACAAAGGAGTTTTCTTTAATATACCAATATATGGAAACTTGGTAAATTATACTTGGAGACCTTTGACAAAAGACCCAGGTGCAACGCTTAATAGAAGACATACCTTATATGGTTTATTGGTCAAATTAAAGCCAATAGACTAAAATTATTTAAATGTATTCAAAATTAATATATTTAAATGTTTATATTAAGTACATAATTTTGTTTATTTTCGATAAATAATGCGTTATTATTCACCTCCGGAGTTGTATAACGGTTGATTTTGTGTGAATATAGCTCTAAAGAAATAGCAAAATATTAGAGGAAATAGCTATGAAAAAATTTTATTTAGTTTGTTTAACGGTTTTATCTTTCGGTCTTACAGCAGAGGTAAGTCCAGAGAGGATGTCTCAAATAGAATCAGAAATTAATTCTATGAGCTTCAATGAGCTTCGAGATAGAAGATCTTCTTTAATGAGTGAAGAAGCTCAGTTATTAGATACCCAATCAAATACTCAAAATCCATCTACAGTTAAAAGTGCATCTGGAAGGTTAGCTGAAATTCGTGCTGAACTAAGTGCAATTCAGAAAGTATTACTTGGAATAGTTGGCGCAGCTGCTTTAAACGCTGTTACTGATGATGGTTATAACGATAACGTACCACCAGTAATTACTGTAGAGGGTGCTAATCCTGCAACAGTCGAGTTAGGCGGCACATATTCTGATCCTGGCGCATCAGCTATGGATGCATACCATGGATCTACTGCTGTAACAGCTTCAGGCAGTGTCGATACATCAACCGTAGGGTCATATACAATCACATATACAGCTACAGATAATAGTGGTAACACTGCTACAGCTACAAGAACTGTTAATGTTGTTGATACGACAGCACCAGTTGTAACTGTAACAGGGGATAATCCTGCAACAACAGAATTAGGTGCTGATTATGATGATGCTGGTGCAACTGCAACCGATGCATCTGGAACAGTTACAGTTGTTACTACTGGAACTGTAGACACAGATACAGTAGGCGAATACACATTAACTTATACAGCTACAGATGCTTCAGGAAATGCTGGAACAGCTACTAGAACTGTTAATGTTACTGATACAACATCTCCTGTATTTACATCTTCATCAACATTTGTAGTTGACGAAAATGTTACTGAGATTGGAACTGTTACTGTAACTGAACTTGATACTGTAACCTTTACTATTGGAGCAACAACTAGTCCTGCATTAGTTAATGATCAGTATCCTACATCAAATCTTGTGATAACAAGCGATGGTGTCTTATCCTTTGATATAGCTCCTGATTATGATTTACAAGTACCGGATGTTGTATTAGGTTCAGAACCTGATGCTTTTGGTAGTTCAGAAAACTGGCGTATCAATTCTTTATCAGGCTATGAAACTGGTGCAACGATGGACTTCACTGCAACAGTTACAGCTACTGATGCTTCTGGAAATACTGCAACACAAGACATTACTGTTCAGGTAAGAGATGTTGGTGGTGTTGATGACGATACAGGAACTGGAACAGGTACAGGCACAGGTGTAAGTACAGGTACTGCAACATCAGGTACAGGTTCAACCGTTAACACTCGTCCTCAATTCACATCTTCAGATACATTTGTAGTTGACGAGGGTGTTGTAGAAATTGGAACTGTTACTTCAGAGGTTACTGATGGCCCTACTGATATAGAAATCACTTACACTATTGGAGCGACAACTAGTAATGTAACTTATGTTAATGATTCTATCGTTCCATCAAATCTTGTAATAACTAGCGCTGGTGTCTTATCCTTTGATTCAGCTCCTGATTATGAGGCGCAACTACCAGATTGGGACTCAGCATTCGACCAGGATCTGTTTGACGATCGTGATGCATACTTAGATTGTACTAATACAGGACTTGGCGCGGATGAATGTGTACAAACCTTAAGAACTCAGTCATTACCTGGCTATAAAACTGGTGCAACGATGGACTTCACTGCAATAGTTACAGCTACTGTAACTGGTGGGACTGTAACAGACGGTGATGGTAATAATACCACTATCGCTACTGGTATGACTAATAACCAAACGGTTACTGTTCAGGTAAGAGATAAAGGTGGTTATGATGACGATACAGGAACTGGAACAGGAACTGGAACAGGAACTGGAACAGGTACTGGTACTGATACTATAAATGGTGGTAGGTAACAGTTAATATAGTCTGATCTGATACATGGGCTTTGGAAAAAAGGATATTGTAAAAAATATCTCTTCCAAAGCCCTTATTACATCTAAAGCAAGTTCATTAATTCTGGAAGCTTTTCTCAGCTTCATAAAACAAAATAAAAGGCATCAAATAAAGATATCTAAATTCGGAACTTATTATTTACATAAAAGCCCAGCAAGAATAGGCAGAAACCCAAAAACAAAAGAAGAATTTAAAATTTCAGCTGCAGAGAAGCTTGCATTTAAAGCCTCAAATAAAGTTAAATCTATTTTAAATTAATAAATGGTCGGGATGGCCGGATTTGAACCGACGACCACTACACCCCCAGTGTAGTGCGCTACCAGACTGCGCTACATCCCGAAGAATTAATATATAATATTAACTCACATTTAAAACATATATTATAAATACAACATGATGGGACTAAGGTTAATAATTCTACTTATATTTTTTACTTCAATAAGCGCTGATGAGCTAAAAATTATTACATCATCAGGTATAGCTGAAGGCTACCTAAAGAATAAAATAATTAAATGGGATGATATTCCTTATGCTGAACCACCAATAAATGAACTGAGATGGAAAGCACCAAGGAAGATTTCACAAGAATCTAATTTAATTGAACCAAAAGATAACAATTTTTGTATACAAAGAACATCTAGTCTAGGCGGATCTTCTCAATTTTCTGATGAATTAATTTCAGGAAATGAAGATTGTTTATATTTAGATATCTATGCTCCATCAAAAAAATCTGAGGTATTGCTTCCTGTTATGTTTTGGATTCATGGAGGCGGCAATACATCAGGTTTAAAAGATCTATATGATTTCACTCAACTAGTTAAGAAGCATGATGTAATAGTTGTTACTATAAATTATAGACTTGGGCCATTAGGATGGTTTACACATCCTGCAATTCAGGGGCTGCAAGATGGATTAGATAAAGCTTCAAATTTTGGAACATTAGATATTATCGCTGCACTTGAATGGGTAAATGAAAATATTAATTTATTTGGAGGAGACCCAAGAAATATTACAATTTTTGGAGAGTCTGCTGGTGGACATAATGTTTTATCTTTACTAGTTTCTAAACAAGCTAAAGGGTTATTCCATAAAGCAATTTCAATGTCAGGATACACAGAATCAATTTCTATTGAAGATGCATATAAGCAGAAAAATCAATCCCCAACTTCAAATTATTCTTCTTGGGAAGCTGTTAAAAAGATTATTAATGATCAACCATATAAAAATGAACAAGATAAATATAACAATGAAAAATTAAGAAATCTTTTATATAGTCTTTCAGGAAAAGAATTTTATCAATATTATGCTGAAAGAGAGCCGTTTGAAGAATTACCCTTATTAACAAATGATGGAATAGTAATACCAAAAATTGGGTTAAAAGAGGCATTATCAAAAGAAGAATATGTAAACATTGTTCCAACCATTGCTGGTTCAAATCGTGATGAAGTTAAAATATGGTTAGCTTTTTCAGAATATTTTGTAACTGTTGATAATTCTGCAACAGGCTTCTTGTTTAATCTCCCAAAAGTTATTTTAAAAGATGAGGATGCTTATGAAGCGTTTAATTATTATAGAAGTAACTCATGGAAGATAAGGGGGGTTAACGAGCCACTTAATTCATTAGCAAAAGCAGGAAATACGCAACTATATTCTTATAGATTTGATTGGGATGATCGAAGAAAGTTTGTAGTTGGCGACTTTAAAAAACTCTTTGGAGCTGGTCATGCCCTAGAAATACCTATGTTAACTGGAAGCACCAAGTTAGTTGGAGGCCCGCCTGTTTCTAATTTTATGTATCCTAAAGGTATTTCACATTTTTATACATCTAGAAATATGATGAAGTTTTGGAGCAATTTTGCTAAGTATGGTGAGCCAGGATACTCAACAAATAATGTAAAGTGGGAGCCTTATAATTTTGATGAGAATAATTTTTCTTCATATATTATTTTAGACAAAAAAAAGAATCTTAGAATGGCCACAGATAATATAACTTTTAAGAAATTATCTAAAGAGGTTTACATTGATGAAAGATTGAGTGAACTTGAAAAGTGCGTAGTACTTTATCAAATGTTCACTTATGTAGGCAATGATATGTACGATGAAAATATAAATGAATACCCTGGTAAGTGTGACAGGACGGCATCAGAAAATTTTATTATCAATAATGCGAGTGTGATTGATTATGATTAGCTATTCTTTGTATTATATATAATAAATGGAAATTCAAGATCTCAACATTGATTTAAATATAGCAAAAAAAGCTGCTAAAGAATCAGGAAAATTTTTATTAAAAAATAAAAAAAAACTAAATAAAGACTTACAGTCTAATCAAAAAGACACAAAACTTTTAGCTGATATAGAATCTGAGAATTTGATTAAAGATATCATAACCACTCAGTCAAAATACCCAATTTTGGCTGAAGAGACTGGTAAATCTGTTAATGATTTAGGAGACACCTTTTGGGTAATTGACCCCCTAGATGGAACAGCAAATTATAATAGAGGAATTCCAATATGTTGTGTTTCAATTGGCCTTGTTAAGAATATGAAGCCAATATTGGGAGTTATATATGATTTTAATAATGATTTAATATATACAGGCGATAAGTTTTCAAATCTTTCATTAATGAATGATGAGCCTATAAAGGTTTCTAATAAAATGAATAAAGATGATAGTGTATTAATAACAGGCCTACCTCATCATACAGATTATTCTAGTAAATCATTAAGCAAAATGATTGAAGATATGCAAACTTGGAAAAAAGTTAGAATGATTGGGTCTGCAGCTATTGCTTCTTGTTATATTGCTTCTGGAAAAGCAGAAAGATATCAAGAAAAGGGTGTATATCTTTGGGATATAATTGCTGGCGCAGCTATAGTAGAATCGGCAGGTGGTACTGCAGATATATTAAATCTTAGAGAAAATTTTCAGGTTGATGTAGTTTTTTCAAACTTAAAAAATTAATTTTTTGATAGACCTTTTAATTTAAGTACTTCGATATCCTTTATTCTAATTAGATCAGCAACTCTTCTGATTAATCGCTCTTCATCTACATCTAATTTGCCATCAGCATAAGCTATCTTCCACATAAATTTTAATAGCGAGTGCTTCTCTTCTTTAGAATAGCCATTATTAATGTCTTCAATGAACTCATGAAATGAGGTGCTATTCTTGCTATATATTTCTATTATTTTTAATATCTCAAATTTATCTTTACCAACTTTTTCTGAGATTGATTCTATTTCTTCCATCAGAACTGATAACTCATCTTTGCTTACCTCACCATCAGATCTTGCAATCTCATAAGCTAATACTGCTGCTGTTAACTCTATCTCGAAAGATGTCTGTTGTTCAGCAGTTATTTTTTTCTTTTTAAAAAAATCAAACATTTTTATTCAATTTATCCTTAGTGCTGCTCTCATAATTATTTGCGATTACATAATATATAGCTCCATAAGATACAAAAAGCAAGAAAGATATCGAAGATGAAAAATTATTTTCTATATATATTCCAAAAATCCCAGTAATAAAGGATACGATTAAAATTATGAATAGAGTACCTTCAGGAGAAAACTTTAGCATAAGTTTATGATGGATATGATCTCTTCCTGCTGCTGTCCAACTCTTACCTTTTTTTATCCTTGAAAAGATTAAACCTATGCAATCTAAGAAAGGTATGGCAACAAACCAAAGCATAGTAATCGGCTGAATGTTATAAATTTCACTTTGAGAGGCATATATTGCGGACCATGCTACCCAAAAACCAACCAAGTTTGATCCACTATCGCCTAAAAAGACGCCTCTTTTTTTCCCAAAAAAACCTAAATTAAATATAAGAAATCCAATCATTGATCCAATTATTAAAACTAACATTGAGTCATAAATTAATCCGGAGTAAAAACCTATCAAAAGCAATGCTAACATCGCACATCCTGCACACAAACCATTTATACCATCCATCATATTAAAAGCATTCATAATCCCAACTACGCAAAAAATAGTTACTGGTATGCTAAAAATTCCAAGTTTAATCTCCCCAAATCCAAATAGGTCACCAAAAGAAACTAAATATATGTTTGTACTAAATATCATGTAAACTGCTAAAAGACATTGAATAAGTATTCGAAATCTAGGCTTTAAGTTTTTTAGATCATCAATTAAAAAGATTGCCAATAAAGGTATTGAAACTAACATCAATTGAAAAGTAAAATCTGGTATATACCCATTAAGGTTATTTAAATCTATATATAATTTTCCAGTTAGTAACAACGCAACTAAAATTCCAATACCTCCAGTCAACGGAGTTGGCCTTTTATGAAATTTTCTGCTCCTATCAGGCAAATCAACAAGAAAATTATATTTCTTAGCATAATTTCGAAGCACAGAATTTATAGCCATAGACACAATAATGCTTATAATTATGTAATCTAATATAATTGATAGTTCCATTTTAATATTTTATATCTAATATGCTTAAATTTAATACACTCTTTTACAGAATTAAATATATTTTCATTATATCTTCAATATATATTTTTTCAGCCTTATTGAATGCAACCTCAAACTTAGAGAGATTAAATGCTCCACCTGGTTTTGAGATAAATATTTTTGCAGACGGACTTGAGTCCCCTAGACAAATAACTGAAACCGATGGTGGTTTTATAATAGTTGGATCAAAAATAGGTGACAAGATAATAGGTCTTTTTGATTCTGACGATGATGGATTTGCTGAAAAAAGAATTGTTATAGCTGATAATTTAAAAAATCCTACTGGTGTTAGCGTTTTTAAAGGTGATTTATATTTTGCTGAAATAGATACGATTTGGATAATAAAAAACATTGATGATTGGCTAAGTTCAAATTCAAATGTACTTCCTTCAAAATCTATTTATATGAACGATCTTCCCTCGGAAACATGGCATGGTTTTAAATATATTGATTTTGGACCTGATGGCAATTTATATATTCCAGTAGGAGTGCCGTGTAATATTTGTATTGAACCACAAATGAAAGATTCGAGATTTGCTGCCATACATAAATATCAGAATGGTAAACTTGTTACAGTTGCTGATGGGGTTAGAAACAGCGTTGGATTTGATTGGCATCCTATAACAAAAAAAATGTACTTTTCAGATAATGGAAGAGACTGGCTTGGAGATGACTCTCCATCATGTGAGTTAAATGTAATTAACAAAGAGGGTAGTTTTTTTGGATATCCCTATAAACACGCTACAAATGTAATTGATCCTGAATTTGGTTATCTTATTCCAGATGTAGATAGAGATTTTGTAGACCCTATTGCGGAATTAGGTCCTCATGTAGCTCCTTTAGGAATTACATTTTATGATAATATTAAGTTTCCTTCCAAATATCAGAACAGTATTTTTATAGCACTTCATGGGTCATGGAATAGGACAAAAAAATCGGGCTATAAAGTTGTTTTTATTAAATTAGATGAAAATGGTAATTATGTTAGCCAAGAAGATTTTATAACAGGCTGGCTATCTAATGAATCAGCATGGGGCAGGCCTGTTTCACCATTTGTAATGAGTAATGGATCTTTATTAATTTCTGATGACAAATTTAATGTGATTTATAAAGTAACTTATAAAGGATAAATCCTAAGCCTATACTGGACTTCAAGGAATCGAGAATAAGAGGAGTTGAAGCATTTAAAGCCGCAAAAAATTAAAATATATTTTTGTAGTTAAGAATATTTCTCTTATGTATACTGATGATTGTTTTTATAGGGATATGGAGAATATATGACTGAGTACTTAAGTGATTTAGAAATAGCCAATGCTGCTAACAAAAAACCTATCAGTGATATTGCTCATTCAATAGATATTGCTGAAAAAGATTTAATTAAATATGGGAATGATAAAGCGAAATTATCATATAATTTTATTAATTCATTGTCTAAAAAAGACAATGGAAAATTAATTCTAGTAACTGCTATTTCACCAACCCCTGCTGGTGAAGGTAAGACAACCACGAGTGTAGGATTGGTTGATGGATTATGTCATATTGGTAAGAAGGCAATGATTTGTTTAAGAGAGCCAAGTCTTGGCCCATGTTTTGGAATGAAAGGTGGTGCCGCCGGAGGTGGTTATGCTCAAGTAATACCTATGACTGATATCAATCTTCATTTTACTGGAGATTTTCATGCTATCGGAGCAGCACATAATTTATTATCAGCATTAATAGATAATCATATCCATTGGGATAATGAATTAAATATTGATCCTAGACGAATAACCTGGAAAAGAGTTGTAGATATGAATGATAGATCCTTAAGAGAAATAACTTGTGGTCTGGGGGGGCTTGGTAATGGAATACCTCGTCAAAGTGGATACGATATAACCGTTGCATCTGAAATTATGGCAGTTTTCTGTCTTGCATCTGATTTAGAGGATTTACAAAATAGAATAGGGAATATTGTTATTGGGTATACCAAAGACAATAAACCGGTAAGAGCTAAAGAATTAAATGCTGACGGAGCAGTTACAGCATTATTAAAAGATGCATTTCAGCCAAATCTAGTTCAAACTCTAGAAAATAATCCTGCATTCATGCATGGAGGCCCATTTGCAAATATTGCTCATGGATGTAATTCAGTAACATCAACAAAAACTGCTTTAAAGCTTGCAGACTATGTTGTAACTGAAGCAGGTTTTGGTGCAGATCTTGGGGCTGAAAAATTCTTTGATATTAAATGCAGAAAATCTGGACTTAAACCAGACGCAGTAGTACTAGTTGCAACAACAAAAGCATTAAAAATGCATGGTGGTGTTCAAAAGAGTGAATTAAATAAGGAAAACGTGGAAGCAGTTATAAAAGGTTGTCAAAATCTAGGAAAACACATAGAGAATATTAGTAAATTTGGTGTTCCAGTAGTTGTAGGTATAAACGACTATGTTACCGATACTGAAAATGAGCACAAAGAAATAATTAATTTCTGCAAGAAAAAAGGTGTTGAATGCAAAATTTCATCTCACTGGGAAAAAGGTGGAGAAGGAGCAGCTGCTTTAGCTGAAGAGGTTGCAAAAGTAGCCGATTCAAATTTATCAAAGTTTAAAACTTTATATAAAAGTGAAATGGGCTTATGGGACAAGACTCAATATATAGCTCAAAATATTTATGGTGCTGCAGATATAATTGCTGATAAGAAAGTTAGAAATCAGTTTAAAAAACTAGAAGATGATGGATTTGGAGATTATCCAATATGTATGGCTAAAACTCAGTATAGTTTTTCAACAGATCCATTATTAATGGGTGCACCATCAGGTCATGATGTCCCAATAAGAGAAGTAAGGTTATCAGCTGGTGCTGAATTTGTGGTTGTTGTATGTGGTGAAATTATGACTATGCCAGGACTGCCTAGAGTACCTGCAGCTGAAGCAATAGGATTAGATGAACATAAAGAAATAAAAGGATTATTTTAATTATTAGCTAAATTTATGGAGAAAAGTATGAATAATGATTTAAATTTTTATATAAATGGAGAATGGGTAGAATCAGATTCAAATGAATTGATTGACGTAATAAACCCAGCAAATGAAGAAGTTATTGGTCAGATCACTGCAGGGACCAAAGATGATATTAATAAAGCTGTTAATGCAGCTAGCGAAGCCTTCCAAACATTTTCTCAATCTTCACAAAATGAGAGAATCGAACTTTTAAAGAATATTATTCAAGAATATGAAAATAGATATAAAGATTTTGTAGAAGTTATAACAAAAGAGATGGGTGCGCCAAATTGGCTATCAGAAAGAGCGCAAGCCAATACAGGATTGATTAATTTTAAAGAAACATTAGAAGCCCTTGAAGAATACGAATTTCAAAAAGAAGAGGGTGGATATATACTAAGAAGAGAGCCAATTGGAGTTATAGGTATGATTACTCCATGGAATTGGCCGATGAATCAGATTACTACTAAAGTATCTGCAGCTATTGCTTCGGGTTGCACTATGGTTTTAAAGCCAAGTGAAATTTCTCCATACTGCTCAATGCTGCTTGCAGAAGTTATGCATGATGCTGGCGTACCTAAAGGAGTATTTAATTTGGTGAATGGATATGGCCCAATAGTAGGCGCAGCCTTATCTGATCATGAAAAGGTAGATATGATGTCGTTTACTGGTTCAACTAGAGCTGGAATTGCAGTTGCCCAAGCATCAGCTGCAACCGTAAAAAGAGTTCAACAAGAGTTAGGTGGAAAATCAGCAAATATTATTTTGGATGATGTTGCTGATTTAGAAAAATCAGTTACAGGTGGGGCCGGGCATTGTTTTTTAAATTCTGGTCAATCATGTAATGCGCCAACTAGAATGCTGGTTTCATCAAAAAATTATGACAAGGCGGTAGAGGTTGCTGTAGCTACTGCAAATAGCACAACAGTTGGTGATCCAAATGGTGAATTTAGACTAGGACCGATTTCTAATAAAACCCAATATGAAAAAATAATTAAGTTAATTGAGACTGGTATTGAAGAAGGTGCAAAACTTGTTGCAGGTGGCGTTGAAAAACCAGATGGTTGTGAAAAAGGCTATTACGTAAAGCCAACTGTATTTGCAGATGTAACCAATGATATGACAATTGCAAAAGAAGAAATTTTTGGCCCTGTGCTTTGTATGATGAAATATGAAACTGAGGAAGAAGCAATTCAAATAGCTAATGATACTGAATATGGGCTTGCTGGTTATGTCCAAGGTGAATTATCTCATGCAATAGAAGTTGGAAATCAGATACGTGCAGGGCAAATAACGATTAATGGCGGTGCTAGAGGAAATGCTGCTCCATTTGGTGGTTATAAATCTTCAGGTAATGGAAGAGAGCATGG
The DNA here is from genome assembly GCA_902563835.1 of uncultured SAR86 cluster bacterium. Lineage (GTDB taxonomy): Bacteria > Pseudomonadota > Gammaproteobacteria > Magnimaribacterales > D2472 > SAR86A. The sequence goes on along the minus strand of CACEZB010000005.1, from coordinate 38,135 downwards.
AAAGCATGGTATCGAAGAATGCCTTGAAACTAAGGCAATAATTGCTCCAGCAAGCTAATCTAAAAGATCTGGCTGCATTTTAATAATTTTATCAAAAGCAGGTTGATAGCTAGCCCATGCAGCAATGTCGTTTGCAATAAACTCTCTTGTTTTTATAGCTGTATCATGTGGAATAATTTTTGGCTCGCCTGCTGCTTCAGCCATAAGTTGTGCCTGACAACATCTTTCCATTGACATATAAAACCATAAAGCTATATCAACAGATGGTCCGGTTGTTAAAATCCCATGATTTTGGAGAATAGCAACTTTTTTGTTTCCTAAAGCCTTTGCGATTTCATCACCCTCATCGACCTCTTCAACAACTCCTGAAAAATCTTCATATATTCCTTGGTTTTCGTAAAATGCACATGCATCTTGAGATATAGGATCCAATAATTTCCCAAGGGTTGAGAAAGTTCTTCCATATATTGAATGTGAATGTGCTGCAGCATTAACATCTGGCCTAGCTTTATGCAATCTTGAATGGATTGCAAAAGCTGCAACATTTACATCTTTATCACCTTGGACCACTTTCCCATCATGATTAACTAATAAAAGATCTGATACTGAAATTTGTGAGAAGTGTACACCAAGAGGATTTACCCAAAAATGATCTTTAAATTCTGGATCTCTATAGGTTATATGACCTGCTACACCTTCATTGAAACCAAAATAATCAAAAAGCCTAAAACCTGCTGCTAATTTTTCTAATTGGTTTCTCCTTTCTTCTGCTGGATTAGCAAATTCCTGGAAAACGAGACCTTTTTCCTTAATAGGAAGTTTTCCATCTGTAGTATCTATCTTTATGGGTGCAACATTTGACATAGTTTTTATACTCCTAACCTCAATAATGTTAAAATAGCTTATCAAAATATGAAGTAAATATGAAATATAGAATTGAGAAAGACAGTCTTGGTGAAATTAAAGTGCCTACAAAAGCATTATGGGGAGCTCAAACACAACGAGCTGTAAATAATTTCCCAATTAGTGGGATTAAGATGGATTTTCCTTTTACTAAATCATTTGTATCTTCTTTGGGTTTAATAAAGGACGCTGCTGCAAAAACAAATTTACGACTTAAACTTATATCATCTAAAAAAGCTAAAGCTATTTCAAAGGCAGCCAAAGAAGTATGGCAGGAAAAACATCATCATGAATTTCCTATTGATGTATTTCAAACTGGATCTGGCACAAGCTCAAATATGAATGCAAATGAAGTTATCGCAAATTTAGCAACTAAATATGCAAAAGTAATGGTTAGCCCAAATGATGATGTAAATATGAGTCAAAGCAGCAATGATGTAATACCTACTGCAATTAAAATAAGTGCTCATATGGACTTAACAAAAAAATTAATGCCAGCATTGGATGAATTAATTAAAACAATTGAAAAAAAAGCTGATTCAGTTAAAGGAATCATCAAGACAGGGCGAACCCATTTGATGGATGCTATGCCAATAGATTTCTCAGAAGAATTAATAGCTTGGTCTAACCAATTAAAATCTTCTAAAGAAATGTTGAATATTATAGAAAAGAAATTTCTTGAATTACCTCAAGGAGGAACGGCAGTCGGAAGTGGAATAAATGCTCATAAACAATTTTCTAAATATTTCGCTCAAGAGATGACAAAACTTGCAGGGGGTAAGTGTAAATATATTCCAAGTAAAAATTTTTATCATGAATTAAGTGCGCAAGATTGTTCAGTTCAATTGTCTGGAGAGTTAAAAAATTTAGCAGTCATACTTACAAAAATCTCAAATGATTTAAGGTGGATGAATAGTGGGCCATTAGCCGGTTTGTCTGAGATAGAGCTTAAAACTTTACAACCAGGAAGCAGCATAATGCCAGGAAAGGTTAATCCAGTTATTCCTGAGGCTGTTGCAATGGCTTCTGCTGACGTAATAGGTAATGATGTTTCAATCACTATTGCTGCTCAATCAGGTAATTTTCAGTTAAATGTAATGTTGCCTGTTATAGCTTATAACTTGCTTAAGAGTATTAATCTTCTATCAGGTTCTATGGAGGCTCTATCAAAAAAAGCAATCAAAACCTTTAAGGTTAATAAGAAAAATCTCGATGTTTCATTATCTAGAAATCCTATTTTAGTCACCGCTCTAAATCCAATAATTGGATATGAAAAAGCTGCAGAGATTGCTAAGAAGGCTTATAAAGAAAATAGATCTATAGTTGAAGTTGCATCTAAAGAAACTAATATACCAAAAGGAAAATTAAAAAAACTACTCGATCCTTCAAAATTAGCTAAAGGCGGAATATAAAATTGACCACTGAATTATCTCAAAGTAAATGTGAGGCATGCAATATTGACGCCCCAACTCTTAGTGATGATGAGATAAATGAACTTCAAGTTCAAATTCCATCTTGGGAAGTTATTTCTGATGAAGGTATAAATAGATTAATTTGCTCATTCGCATTCACAAATTATGAAGACTCTTTAGCATTCACTAATAAGGTGGCGCAATTAGCAGAAGCAGAAGATCATCATCCTGAAATTATTCTAGAATGGGGCAAGGTTACTGTTTCTTGGTGGTCTCATAAAATAAAAGGATTACATAAGAATGATTTCATATGCGCCTCAAAAACTGATAATTTATTTAAAAACAATTGAAAAAAATTACTTTAATTTATTCTGGCGGTTCAGATTCCTATACGCTTTTGAATTATGCTTTATCAAAAAATTTTAATGTTGATTGTTTAACATTTAAATATGGTCAAAAACATAACAAAGAAATAGATTTTGCTTCCAGTGTTTGTAAAGAGCTTAATGTAAAACATTCTATAATTGACATTGGGGATAATTCTGAAATTGTTTTTGGCAATTCTTCATTAACATCTTTAGAAACTAAAGTACCACACGGCAGTTATAAAGAAGAAACCATGCAGTCAACAATAGTTCCGAATAGAAATATGATTTTTCTTTCGTATGCTATCGCATACTCGATTTCAAACTATATTAAAGAAGTTTGGTATGGAGCCCATGCAGGTGATCATTTTATATATCCAGACTGTAGACCAGAATTTTTAAATGCAATGAATGTTGCTGCTGGTCTTTGCGACTCCTCAAAAATAAAAATAGATGCTCCTTTTATTAGTTATACGAAAGGAGAAATAATTAAGATAGGGTTAGATTTAAATTTAGATTATTCTAAAGCATGGACTTGTTATGAAGGAAAACAAAATCCATGTGGTAAATGTGGATCTTGTGTTGAGAGAGCTGAAGCTTTTTTAGATAATAACTCGAAGGATCCTTTAATTTAAAATGTATTCAATAAAAGAAATATATAAAACTATTCAAGGCGAAGGCGCCCAAAGTGGACAATCTGCTGTATTTGTTCGATTTAGTGGCTGTAATCTATGGTCAGGAAAAGAAAAGCATAGAGATAATGCTATTTGTAAATTTTGTGATACAGATTTTGTAGGCACTGATGGCATTAATGGCGGAAAATATTCAATAGAAACTTTAATCACTAAAATACAAGAATTATGGGATTCAGAAGAAGAAGCTTATGTTGTCTTTACTGGAGGAGAACCAATGCTTCAACTAGATCAAGAGCTAATTGCTGCATGTAAAGAAGTTAATTTTATAACTGCTATTGAAACAAATGGAACAATTAAAATTGATTTTGATATTGATTGGGTATGCGTTTCTCCAAAAGCTGGGAGCGAACTTTTAGTTGATAAAGGAAATGAATTAAAAGTTGTATATCCTCAAGATGGATTTGACTTAAAGTCTTTTGAAAAATTAAGTTTTGAACATTTCTTTTTGCAGCCTATGGATTCTGAGGATAAGATAAATAACACAGAAAATGCTATTAAGTTCTGCCTTAAGAACCCTAAATGGAAATTAAGTATTCAACAACATAAAATTTTGGGCATTGATTAGGGTACTTTTTTTTCTTTTTACCTTTGGTTATAATCTGACATGGACAAAGTAAAATCAAAAGCGTTCACATTCGATGACGTGCTACTCTTACCTCGTTATAGTGACTTTGTGCCTAGTGAGGCAGATACAGAAACAAGACTTACTAAAAGTATTAAAATAAAAATGCCTTTAATTTCTGCTGCGATGGATACAGTAACAGAATCAAGGATGGCTATTGCCTTGGCTGAAGCTGGTGGACTAGGAATAATTCATAAAAACAATTCTATTGAAGAGCAAGCTGCTATTGTAAAGGCTGTTAAAAAGCATGAAAGCGGTATAGTTAGAGACCCAACTACAATTCGATCTTCAAAAACAATAGGTGAATTAAAACAATTAACTGCTGAATTAAGTATTTCTGGAATGCCAGTAGTTGATGATGGGGATTTAAAAGGTATTGTTACCAGTAGAGATTTTAGGTATGCAGATGATATGGATGCAGATGTAGCTTCAATCATGACTCCTTTAGATAAATTAGTTACTGTTAGTGAAGGAACATCTCAAGATGAAGTAAAAAAATTAATGTATGAGAATAGAATTGAAAAGATTCTAGTTTTAGATGAGTCAAAACATTTAAGCGGTCTTGTTACTATGAAAGATATTGAGAAATCAGCAGAACATCCAGATGCTACCAAAGATTCTTCTGGAAGGCTTAGAGTTGGTGCAGCATTAGGAACTGGGGCTGATACTATTGATAGAGCTAAAGCACTTCAAGAAGCTGGGGTTGATGTTTTTGTAGTTGATAGTGCCCATGGTCATTCCAAAAACGTATTAGATATAGTTAAGCTTATTAAAAAAGAATTTAAAGATATTGAGGTAATTGGTGGAAATGTCGCTACACCAGAGGGAGCCTTAGAGTTAGTAAAATCTGGAGTAGATTCAGTCAAGATTGGAATGGGACCAGGATCAATATGTACTACGAGGATTATTGCAGGTATAGGTGTTCCACAGATCACAGCTATTATGGATATAAAAAATGCTTTAAAAGGAAAAGATGTAAGTATCATTGCTGATGGAGGGATAAGATTTTCTGGTGACATCGCTAAAGCAATTGCAGCTGGCGCTGATTCTGTAATGTTGGGAGGTCTTTTTGCAGGAACTGAAGAAGCTCCAGGTGAGGTAGAGTTATTCCAAGGAAGGAGTTTTAAAATTTATAGAGGTATGGGATCAATTGGCGCCATGACCGAAAGAGATGATGCGAATAGATATTCTCAAGAGGATGTTGAGCCTGATAAATTAGTTCCAGAGGGAATTGAAGGTAGAGTTCCATATAAAGGATGGGTTATTAGTGTAATTAACCAGTTAATTGGAGGATTAAGACAAAGTATGGGATATGTTGGTTGTAAGACTATTCCAGAAATGCAAAAAGATAGTCAGTTTATTGAGATTACAAATGCCGGAATGACTGAAAGTCATGTTCATGATGTAATGATTACTAAAGAGGCCCCAAACTACCAAAGAAGCTAATTAAATAATGAATAAGCTATCTGTCAGTAACAAAACAATAGATACTATATTGGTATTAGATTTTGGCTCACAATATACCCAATTAATTGCTAGAAGAGTTAGAGAAAGTGATGTTTATTCTGAGATACTTCCATGGGATATTGCTGAAGAAAAGATTTTAGATTTAAATCCAAAGGGGATTATTCTCTCTGGAGGACCTAATTCAGTAACTGAAAGTTTTACACCTAGAATTCCTAAATGTGTTTTTGATATAGGTGTACCTATTTTAGGAATTTGTTATGGAATGCAAACTCTTGCAGAACAAATGGGAGGGCATGTTATTTCTGTAGACCAGAAAGAATTCGGGCATTCAGAATTAGAGGTAGTAAAAGATTCAGATTTATTTAAAGATTTAGATAGAAAAATTAATGTTTGGATGAGTCATGGAGATCAAGTTCAAGATTTACCAGATGAGTTTAATTTAGTTGCATCCACATCAACAGCACCTATAGCAGCCATGGAGCACAAAAGTTTACCGATATACGCTATTCAATTTCATCCAGAGGTAACCCATACTGATCATGGCCATAAATTATTAGATAATTTTATTTTTAACATATGCCATGCTCATGCTGACTGGACAATGGATGATTTAATTTCTCAAAGAATAGAAGAAATTAGAGCAAAGGTTAAGGAAGAAAAAGTTTTACTAGGATTATCTGGTGGGGTGGATTCTTCTGTAACAGCTGCTTTGCTTAATAAAGCTATTGGTAAAAAATTAACATGTGTCTTTGTAGATAATGGCTTATTAAGAAAAGGCGAAGCAGATTCAGTCATGCAAACTTTTAAAGAAAATATGGATTTAAATGTTATTAAATCTAATAGTGAAGAAATATTCTTAAGGCATCTTAAGAATATTGAAGATCCTGAACAAAAAAGAAAGATTATTGGTAGAACCTTCATAGATATTTTTGATGCAGAAGCAGTTAAACTTAAGGACATTAGATTTTTAGCACAAGGAACTATCTATCCTGATGTAATAGAGTCTTCAGGATCAGAATCAAAGGATGCTAGGGTTATAAAGTCCCACCATAATGTAGGAGGATTGCCTGAAGAAATGAAATTAGACCTGATTGAACCACTTAGAGATTTATTTAAAGATGAAGTAAGAAGAATGGGAGTAGAGCTTGGTATATCAAAAGAGATGATAGAAAGACATCCTTTTCCTGGGCCAGGGTTGGGTGTAAGGATAATAGGGGAAGTGACAAAAGAAAAAACTCAAGTTCTCCAAGAGGCTGATCATATTTTTATAGAAGAGCTTATTAAAGCTGATTTATATGACAAAGTGAGTCAAGCATTTGCAGTCCTCTTACCAGTAAATTCTGTTGGCGTAGTTGGAGATGAAAGAAGGTATGCTGAAGTGGTTGGGTTAAGGGCAGTTGAAACGGTAGATTTTATGACTGCAAGATGGGCTCATCTTCCTTATAAATTTTTGGAGCATGTCTCAAATAGAATTGTTAATGAAATTGAAGAAGTAAGTAGAGTGGTATATGACATATCAAGCAAACCACCTGCAACTATTGAGTGGGAATGATGATTTTCTTGTAATTGAGAAATAATATAATTTTTAGTTTATAATTTTTTAAAAAAAACCATTAATAATTATCATCTATGACTTTTAAAACAGAAGTAAATAAAGGTAGCAGATTCGAATTTGGAAAAAATTGGAAGCAATTTATTCAATTGATGGATGATGATAGATTAAAACTTGCTGAAGAGTCTTTACTTAGATTGTTAGAGGCAGACACCCTTGAAGATAAAACCTTTTTAGATATTGGCTCAGGAAGTGGGTTATATAGTCTTGCTGCTAGACGTCTAGGTGCTAAGGTTCATTCTTTTGATTATGATCCACATTCTGTTTCATGCACGAGCGAGCTTAAAAAAAGATTTTTTCCAGAAGATAACAATTGGATAATAGAATCTGGAAATGCGCTAGACAAGGATTACATTAAAAGTCTTGGTGAGTTTGATATTGTGTACTCATGGGGCGTCCTTCATCATACAGGTGATATGTGGAATGCAATTAATAATTCATCACAATGCGTAAAAAATGGCGGCCAGTTTTATCTATCTATTTACAATGATCAGGGTGGAAAAAGTAAAAGGTGGCTCACAATAAAGAAACTTTATAATGCTTTTCCTAATGGACTAAAGTGGATAATTTGGATGCCAATGTTAATAAAGCTTTGGTGGAGAAATACTTTAAGAGATTTAATTAAAGAAGGTAAACTATTCTCAACTTGGAGGAATTATGCACAAGTCGAAGCAAGAGGCATGTCAGCATTCACAGATGTGATAGATTGGGTTGGTGGACTGCCATTTGAAGTAGCAAAACCTGAGGAAATTTTTGATTTTTTTGCTCAAAGAGGTTTTGAACTCAAAAAGTTAAAGACTTGCGGAGGTGGGATAGGCTGCAATGAATTTGTCTTTAAAAAATCCTCTTGATGAGTCTAATATAATTATTGTAATTGATTCTCTTGATGGAGGGGGGGCAGAAGCTCAGGCTATTAAGTTAGCAAGTGGATTAAAAAAGGAAAACATAAAAGTTTCAATTTTTCCTCTTAGAAGTGGAGGCACTTTAACAAAACAAGCAAAAAATCAAAATATAGAAATTGTTGAAGGCGGCTTTAAATCAACTAGAAATATTAAATCATTCATTAAAGGATTTTTATTTTTATGCAAGACAATACATTCAAAAAAAAATGCAATAGTTCACACTTTTTTACCTTTTTCAAATTTTGTGGGATCAATAGCTGGAATAATTTCAGGAGCAAATTACATAATAACAAGTAGAAGAGGACTTATAAAACTAAATTATTTAAAAAAAAAGTGGAGAATTTTTGACAAGATTAGCAATTTTTTGTCAGATAAAATAGTTGTTAATGCTGAAGCTATAATTGATGAAATGCTTACCTTAGATTCTGTTAACCCAAACAAGGTAATATGCATTCGAAATGGCATAAATTTAGAAAAATTTCGTATTAAAAATTATGATAGAAATTATATTAGATCGCAGTTTGGATTATTAGAATCTGAATTTGCTTGGGTGAAAGTTGCAAATTTTTCTAACATAAAGGGCCATAAAGATTTAATAACTTCTTTTAAGAACTTAGATCCTAAATATCAAGCAAAGTTATTTTTAGTTGGTAAAGATATTGGTAGTTTAGATGAGCTTAAGACTTTGGTGTTTAAATATGGCTTACAAGATAGAATTAAATTTTTAGGATTTAGAGAAGATATTCCAGAAATTCTTTTATCCATGGATGGCTACATTTGTGCTTCTTATACAGAGGGTTTTTCAAATGCTATTTTGGAGGCAATGGCTTCAGGACTTCCCATAATTGCAACTAATGTAGGCGGAAACTCTGAAATTATAAAAAATAAAATAACTGGATTACTTTTCAAACCAAAAGATAAAAATGAAATAATAAACACCATGATAGAGATTATGGAAAATAAACCGCTTTCAGAAAAGTTATCAAAAGAAGCTTTAAAAACTGTTAATGAAAAATACAGTACTAAAAAAATGGTTGAATCATATATAGATATTTATAAAAAGGCTTTGAAATAATGTGTGGTGTTGCAGGATTTCTTATAGATTCTAAATCATCTTCATCGGTGAATTTTGATTTAATTACTAAAAAGATGACTGACTCAATTAAACATAGAGGTCCAAATGACTCCGGTTGCTGGAATAATCCTTCCGAGGGGATTGCTCTTGGACATAGGCGACTATCAATTCTTGATTTAAGTGATGCAGGTCATCAGCCTATGGAATCATCAAATGGCAGGTATGTCATAGCTTTTAATGGAGAAATATATAATCATCTACAAATTAGATCCGATATAGAAAAGAATAATGGAAACATTTCTTGGAGAGGCCATTCTGATACAGAAACTATTTTAAGTGCATTTGAAACTTTTGGTATACAAGAATCGCTTGAAAAATTTGTTGGAATGTTTGCATTTTCATTATGGGACAAAAAAAACAAAATCTTAACCTTAGCTAGAGATAGGCTTGGAGAAAAACCAATGTATTATGGGTGGCAAAATATTGCTAATGGAAGAGTATTCTTATTTGGCTCCGAGCTTAAAGCACTAAAATCCTTTCCTGATATTGACTTAAGAGTTGACAGAGGTTCTTTATCATTATTTCTAAAGCATGCCTATGTTCCAAATCCATATTCCATTTATGAAAATATATTTTCCCTTGAGCCTGGACAGTTTTTACAAGTTTCTTTAACAAATAAGATGACAAAGACAGTTAATTATTGGGAAGCTAGTGAAATTATAAAAAAAGGATCGTTTGAAGAATACAAAGGAACTCCAAAAGAAGCAGTTAAAGATTTAAAAAACTTATTAAGACATACCATAAAATCTCAAATGATTTCTGACGTGCCTCTCGGAGCTTTTTTATCAGGCGGTATAGACTCTTCTACTGTTGTATCAATAATGCAAGAACAAGCAGATATACCAGTTAAAACTTTTACAATTGGATTTAATGAAAAAGGCTTTGATGAAGCTAAATATGCCAAGTCAATCGCTAATCACTTGGGTACAGATCATACTGAATTATATATTAATGCAAATGATGCTATAAAAGTTATTCCAGATATGCATTCGATATATTGTGAGCCGTTTGCAGATTCAACCCAAATACCTAATTTTATCGTTTCTAGGCTAGCAAATAATGATGTTACTGTAGCCCTATCAGGAGATGGGGGTGATGAATTATTTGGAGGATATAGTAGATATAATCATATTGATAACATTTGGAAAAAAATTAATTACTTTCCATTATCAACTAGAAATCTTATTTCCAAAATACTTACATATCCTCTTCAAGAGAAATCTATATATTCAAAGTACAAATCTAAAACTTTAACTAATTTATCAAAAAGAATAATTTCTGGAACAAATTTAATTAATAGTGAAACAATAGACAAACTTTATTTACATGTAATTACTCAAATACCTTTCTCGGAAGACGTTGTTCATGACGGATATTTAAAAGAAACGAAGCTTGATGATTTAAAGCCTAATTTTGGTGATATTTCTAATATAGAAAAAATGATGGCAACAGATACGATTAATTATTTACCAGATGATATATTAACAAAAGTTGATAGAGCTGCTATGCGAACATCATTAGAAACAAGAGTACCCTTTTTGGATCATAATATTGTAGAGTTTGCTTGGAGGCTTCCAATTTCATATAAAGTAAAAGAAGGAGAGTCTAAATGGCCTTTGCAACAAATTTTAAAAGATTTTCTTCCTGAATCACTTACAAAAAGAGAAAAAATGGGCTTTAGTGTTCCTATTCATGAATGGATTAGAGGACCTTTAAGTGAGTGGTGTGAGGAACTATTAAACAAAGATAGACTAAAATCCGAAGGTTTCTTTGATGAAGAAATAGTTTGTAATAAATGGAAAGAGCATTTATTTGGCAAAAAAAATAACATAACTTTTTTGTGGCCTATATTAATGTTTCAATCTTGGCTTGAAAATCAATAATTATGAAATTTAAAGATATCTATGTGATAGTTCCTGCTTTTAATGAACAAAATGTCATAAAAGATATTATAAATAATTTACTAAAAAATTTTTCAAATGTAATTGTTATAAATGATGGCTCAAATGACAAAACTTTAGAAATAATAAATGATTTAGATATTAAAATATTGAGCCACGAAATTAATTTAGGAGTCGGGGCAGCTGTTCAAACTGGATTTGATTATGTTTCAGATATTCCTGATGCTAAGGCTGTTATTACTTTTGATGCTGATGGTCAGCATCTTGTTGATGATGCTGTTGCAATGGCAAAAGAAATATTGATATGTGACGAAGGTATTATTTTTGGAACAAGATTTCCAAAGCACTCAAAAAATATACCAAAGGTAAAAAGAATTGTTCTCAAATTGATTGCTAAAATTACAGATCTAGTAACTGGCGTAACTCTTTCTGATGCACATAACGGATTAAAGGCATATAAAGTTAGTACTATTAAAGAACTAGAACTACAGTTTTCATCTTACTCTTATGAATCAGAGCTTATAACGCAAGTAGCAAAGAAGAAAATAGATTATAAAGAGATGTCGACGGATATAAAGTATACTAGTTATTCAATTAAGAAAGGTCAGAAATTATTGAATGGATTATTGATAATTGAAGATTTACTTAAATTATGGAAATGAAATAATTATTATTAAATTGTTATGATTGTAAAGTACCTATTTTTAACTATATTTGTACTTTTATTTTTTTATGGCCTATTGAGGCCTTTTTCAAGTATTTTTGCAAGATTGTTTCTCGTAGTTGGCTCAATGTTTGGATTTATAAGTTTACTAAGCGCTGAATATGTTAATAGCATAGCTTTATTCATTGGTGTCGAGAATGCAACATTGTTATATTTATATTTTGGCTTAGTCACAATATTCTTAACTATCATAATTACACTTAATAGGTTTGATGAAGTTAACTCACGTATAACAAAATTAACCAGAAAGATAACGATACTAGAATCAAAAATTAATAAATAAATTAGTTATTTTTATTTAAAAAACTAATAATTAAAAAAGATAAAAGAGAAACAATTACATCAGATATAAATTTTCCTATTATTAAACTCTCTAAAACAAAATTAGTTAACAGATATAAGAAAAATGAAGATCCAATTGGATTTAAGAATGCAACAAAATAGAAGATAGTATAAAAATATCTTCCGCCTTTAAAGACATTATTTTTTAAAATATAAGAAGTCAGCGTGACAAAAATAAACCGAATTATAAAATTTAATAATATGAAATTTATTAAAATATCTTTTAATAAAAAAAATAATACCATTTCCAAAATATAAAATAATGAAATATAGGTATAGTATTTTATAAATGTAGACAATTTAATTTTTCCTAAATAAATACCAGCTAAAGGAGAATAATAATAAAGGTATGATTGGTAATAGATATCTCATATGACTTATTGCGATTAATGGAACAATTAAAACTGTTAAAACTGAAGTGAGTTCATATAAATTTTTTGTAAAAGCAAATTTTAAAAGCCCGTATATTCCAATAGAATGCATAATCAACAACATAATAGAAATTACAAACTGTAAGTAGCCATTTAAACCTCCGTAAAAGAATATATTCATGAATCCTTCATTAGCAGCACCTTCTCTAAAGCCAAGTAAAAAAATAATATTAAATAATTTATTGTCATAAAAATTATTATTTTGTATGAACGTATCTGAAAAACCTTTGTATAGGAAAAAATTTACTATTATTAATATCATTAGTAATAAAGATGATAAGTTCACCTTATTTGTTTTTCTAAAATGCCTTAAAAATATATAGAAAGCATAAAAGAATAAAGGAGGCATTAATGATGCTCTTAAATTTATTAAAATTAGTGACAAAATTATAAAAATAATATTTAATTCAATCCTTTTTACTGCGTAATAACATATCAAGAGTATCCCTAATGGACCAAAAAGGTCAGTAAAGAATCTTGGAAAATATATTGCCAAGTATGGGTGAAATGATAAAAGTAATATAAATAGAATTTGACCTTTTCTGTCTAGAAAATCTTTAAACAAAAGATAGTACGCACATATTCCAAAAATATTTATCGAACATGCTAAAAAGATAAGTTCAAAACTTGAAATTGCATCTTCATTATTAAGCCCAAATGTACATAAGAGCTCGCTATAAAGGACATTCACCATAATCTCTCCGGTACCTATACAGTCCTTATATGCTTCCATATCAGGATACTTAAAAATATTAATACCAAGTGAATTTGTGAAGAGAATATAAGCAAGATAGCAAAATGATAACTTGAGACAAATTAAGAATATTAGATCTATTCTGTTGTTTATTAGAATTCTCATGAGTTAAACACTCTTAAATATAAACTCTGTTAAAATGATTAAGATAATAGGATTTTACAATATGTCAGATTTTTATAAAGAAGTTTGTATGTGCTGTGGCCAACAAACTTTAAAAAAAAGATTTTCATTTAAAACGACAGATACATATATTTGTAAAAATTCTTGTATTTTTTCAGTACCAAAAATAAATACAAATAAATTATATACACCAGAATACTTTAAAAATTATTATGAAGAATTAGTAAACGAACAAACAAAAATGCATCAAAAAGTAATACCTTTTTTAAAAAAATATCTAAAAACTGGATCAGTATTAGATTACGGATGTGGAATAGGCACATTTTTACTTAATTTAGAAAAAGAAAGCTTCAAAAATAATGTAGGAATAGATGTAAGCGAATATTCAATATCAATAGCAGAATCAAAATCATCAATGAGTAATTTTTCTACAAATAGAGATTTTTTAGAAACTAAAAAATTTGACTGCATAAGTTTTATAGATAGTGTTGCGCATATCGAAGATATAAATAATTTACTATCAAAACTTATTAAAGATAATTTAATTGAAAACGGTATTGTATTAATTAGAACTCCCAATATAAATAGTCTTTATGTATGGTATGCAAGAGTCATTGGGTATTTTTTACCAAAAAGATTTTTAGGTTCATTATTTTTTGTGCCTAATAGATTATTTTTATTTAATAAAAAATCTATAGAGCTTTTTTTAGAGAAGCATGGACTTATGATAGAGGAGTATTACATAGAACCTGAGTATAAAAAAATTTCATCAAATTTTTCTAATGGAAACTATATAAAATCTATGCTTGTTGATTTTTTTAGGATTACAATACCATCTATTTTAAATAAGAATAATTCAATAACACTCATAGCGAGACTAAAAAAATAGAATACCACTGGAAAAAATTAAATGAACAAAAAAGTAAGTGATTCAAAGAAAGAAAATGTAGATTGGGATGTTGTAAATGATTTTGGAACAGAGTGGGAAGAATTTCAGTTTGATTCATATGACCTAAATGTCTTAAGAGAAACATGGGATCAATATTTTAATATTTTCCCATGGGAAAATATTTCCGAGGATTCTGAAGGCTTTGATATGGGATGTGGTTCTGGTAGATGGGCGCAGTTTGTAATACCAAAAGTAGGGAGATTAAATTGCATTGATCCAAGTAGTGCAATATATGTGGCAGAAAGCAACTTAAAAAAATATGAAAATGCATTTTTTTATAAGGAAACTGTTGATGAATGTTCTTTAGAGAATGAGTCGCAAGATTTTGGATATAGTTTAGGAGTTCTTCACCATATCCCGGATACACAAAAAGCAATTAAAGATTGTGCAAGAAAGTTAAAAAAGGGCGCACCATTTTTGCTATATTTATATTATGACTTTGAAGATAAGCCTGCTTTATTTAAACTAATATGGAAATTGACAGATCTCCTTAGATTAAATGTGATATCTAAACTTCCACCAAGCATTAAAAAAATTATATGCAGCATAATAGCAATTATAATTTATTATCCTCTTGCAAGATTTTCAAGGTTATTAGAAATTTTCGGAATAAACGTTGAGAATTTGCCCCTTTCAGATTATAGAAATAAATCTTTTTATATAATGAATAATGATGCTCTTGATAGATTTGGAACCAAACTTGAACAAAGATTTAGCAAAAAAGATATTACAAATATGCTTAAAAATTCTGGCTTTCATAAAATAACATTTTCGAATAAAACTCCATATTGGACATGTATAAGTTATAAAGCTTAAAGTGAATAGTACAAAAGAATCCCTTAAGAACTTACTTAAAAATATAAAAACAATTGCCTTAGTAGGCGCAAGCTCAAATCCTGAGAGGGACAGTTATAAAGTAATGAAATTTCTAATTGATAAAGGTTATGAGATTTTTCCAATAAACCCTAATCAGGCTAATAATAAAATTTTAGATGTAGATTGTTACTCAAATATTAAAGAGATTAAAAAGAAAATTGATATGGTAGATATATTTCGCGCACAAGAATTTGTAATGGAAATTACACAAGATGCAATAGCAATAGGAGTCCAGGTAATCTGGACTCAAGAAGGAATAGTTGATGAAAAATCTTCAGATTTAGCAAAAAATGCAGGTATTATCTTTGTTATGAATGAATGCCCTAAGAAAATTCTTGAGAATTAAATTGGACTATTGAATATATATGACATTTAATTAAATTATGAAAGACAGCTCAGAAAACATCCTTTTAATAGATCATAATGATATTGGCATTCTTCGTCTTACCTTAAATGATTTGGATAATCAGAATGCTTTGTCTGAATTGATGATGCAAAAACTTATAAATGCAATATCGAAAGCATCTAAAGATAAATCAGTAAAAGTTATTGTAATTGCCTCAACTGGAAACGTGTTTTGCTCAGGACATAACTTAAAAGAAATTAATGAAGCTAGAAAAGCTGACGATTGCGGTAAATCTCATTACTTAGAATTATTTAAGACTTGCTCCTCTTTAATGCAATTGATTGTTAATTGTACTAAACCAGTTATCGCAGAAGTAAATGGAATTGCAACAGCAGCTGGCTGTCAGTTAGTAGCTTCCTGTGATTTAGCTGTTTCTTCAAATTCTGCAAAATTTGCTACACCCGGTGTTAATATTGGACTATTTTGTTCAACTCCAATGGTTGCTCTATCAAGGAGCGTTAGTAAAAAAGACTCTATGAAGATGCTTTTAACTGGTGACATGATAAATGCCGATGAAGCAAAAAGAATTTCACTCATTAATGACTTTGTTCCAAAAGAAGAGCTGACAAAATCAGTAATGGATTTAGCAGAAAAAATTTCTAAAAAATCAGCTTCGGTAGTTTCAATTGGAAAGGAAGCATTCTACAAACAGTCTGAGCTAAACTTATTTGATGCCTATGAGTATACTTCAAGGGTAATGACAGAAAATACATTAAATGAAAATGCAAAAGAAGGTATTAATGCATTCCTAGAAAAACGAAAACCAAATTGGGAGGATATTTAAAATGAACGACCCTTTAAACCTTAAAAGATTTATTAGAACAGTTGATAATTTTCCTATTGATGGAATTTCTTTTCGAGATATCACTAGCCTAATTGAGACCCCTGAAGCATTTGCAAAAACATGTGATGAATTAACGAAAATTGCTCAAGATTTTGGTGCTGAAATTGTCGCAAGTATTGAGAGTAGAGGTTTTATTTTTGCCGGAACTATAGCAAGAGATTTAAGTTTACCTTTTGTTTTAGCTAGAAAGCCAGGAAAACTTCCAAATGAAACTTATAAAAAGAGTTTTAATCTTGAATACGGAAGCACATCAATAGAAATACAAAAAAATACGGTTATAGGAAATAACCAAAAAGTTGTTATCGTTGACGATTTGGTTGCAACCGGAGGAACGGCGATAGCATGCGCAGAATTATTTACAGAAAATTTTAATGTTAAAAATTCAGATATTTTGATTTTAAGTATCATTGATTTACCAGACCTTGGCGGTAGCAAGCTAATCAAAGAAAAAGGCTTTGCTATAAAAACAATAATTGATTATTGATTTCTTTTAGTTATTGATTTCCAAATATCTATTGCTGTGTTAAATCTTAAAAAGGGCCTAGTAATTTTATAAACTTTTCCAGGCACAACCTCTGTTTTTTTATTAAGAGAAGCTTTTTCAGTTTCTTTTACAACCTGTTCTGGTTTAACCCACATCCAATTAGGAACTTTTTTTTCTAGATGATCTAATCCTGCTCTTTTATGTGCAGAGGTTCGGACATATCCAGGCAAACTTACAGTAACTGATATGCCACTATCTTTAAGTTCAGCAGATATTGATTTTCCATACGCATACACCCCAGATTTAATACTTGAGTATATTGATGATTTTGGCATTGCAGTTATTGCACCAATGCTAGAGATTATAACTATTCTTCCATTTCCCCTTTCTATCATTGAGGGAAGGAAGCCTTCTATTAGGTCTATTACACCCCCACACATAAGATAATATGCATGATTTTTCTCATCAGTACTTAATTCACCGATAGGACCATTAACTGCAATACCTGCATTAGCTACGATTAAATCAGGCGTTCTTTGAGAATTTACTATTGATTTTATTGAATCGGGTTTACTTAAATCAGCAGTATAAAATTTTGCATTTTCATATGCTAAATTTATTTTAGCTTGTTTAGATCTTTCTTCGTTGTTTGATATTAAGCTCAAATCCCATCTATGATTAGAAAGGTATTTTGCATATGCAAATCCAATTCCAGATGAAGCTCCTGTTATCAATGCTTTTAAGTGCATATTTTTTATTTTATATTTCTATTCAAATAATATATAAGCTTAACCTGAAACATTTTTCTTTGATATGATTTAAGTATGAAAAGTACGTATGGCAGATTAATGTTAGATATCGATGGTAGAAGTTTATCTATCGAAGATAAAAAATTGATATCAAATAAACATGTAGGAGGATTAATATTTTTTTCTAAAAATTTTGAATCTTTTCAACAGATATCAAATCTTGTAAAAGAAGTTAAAGAAATAAAAGAAAATATTCTTATAGCTGTCGACCAGGAGGGAGGTAGGGTCCAAAGATTTAATAATGAATTTACTAACATCCCATCTATGCAAGAAATTGGAAGATTTGCAAAAGAACATAATGATTCTACTATTTGCAAAGACATAGGATGGCTTACATCTAGCGAATTAATCGCAACAGGAATAGATATAAATTTTTCTCCGGTTTTAGATATTGATGAGAGTACGAGCAGCATAATAGGTAATAGAGCATTCTCAAATAGCCCTGATGAAGTAATTTCTATGGCTTCAGACTATATCGATGGTATGCACGAGGCAGGAATGAGTTCTACAGGAAAGCATTTTCCTGGCCATGGAGGGGTTGTTGAAGACAGTCATAAAGAATTACCAGAGGATATTAGACAATTAGATGATTTAATGAGTTTTGATATGACGCCATATATTAAGTTGGCAAATAAGCTTGATGCAATAATGTGTGCGCATATTTTATTTCCCAATGTAGATAAAGACATACCAAGTTTCTCAAAGCATTGGGTGAAAGAAATTCTAAGAAACAAAATCAATTATGATGGATTAATTTTTAGCGATGATTTGACTATGTTAGGTGCTGGGGGAGAGCCGTGCTCTGAGAAGGCTAGGAAATCAATTCAAGCAGGATGCGATATGGTTTTAGTTTGTAATAATAGAAAAGAAATCGATGGCGTAATAAATCTTTTTGATGAACTTGGTATTGATCCTTCTGAAAGACTATCAAAAATGAAAAAGAGTACAAATATAGATTGGAATGAACTAAATAACAGCGATAGAAAAAATAATATTAATATTAAATTAGAAAAAATAAGGAGTTAGTATGAGAAGAATAATAACTGGTCACAATGAAAACGGAAAATCAATTATTACATTAGACGGGCCGCCAGCATGCTCTATAGGAGAAGATGTCGGAGGGCTTTATGAATTATGGAATACTGATGGCGGAGAAATAAATTCTACTGATAAAGAGGATAGGGCAAATCAAGATATTATTCTTTCGCCGCCCAAAGGAGGAACAAAATTTAGATATTTTCAGATTAACCCAATTCCTAAAGGAGTTCCTGATGATATGATGCAAGAAATAGCCGCAGATGCTTTTGAAAAGATAGGGGCAGCTCATCATAGAGTTGATACTACTAGACATCCAGCAATGCATAAAACTAATACCATTGACTATATTATTCTATTAGAAGGCGATGTAACTTTGTTGCTGGATGAAGAAGAGGTTAAGTTAAAGCCTTTTGATGTTGTTGTGCAAAGAGGAACTAATCATGCTTGGGTAAATAATGGGAATGAGCCAGCATTATTAATAGCAGTATTAATAGATAGTAAAATTAAATAATTTTATTTAAAAGCCTGCTTCACCGTTTTTAATTACTTGATAATAGTCCTCATCTAATATTTCATAAGCACTACCACCAGGTTTCTTGATAAATATCTTATCTCCTTGAACTTTGTCTAAATGATAGGCTTCCTCTCTTAAATCATTCTTTTTTAACTTAAACGTTCCAGTTGTCTCAAGTTCTTCAATTATTCTTACAAAAACTGGTTGAGCATAACTAGGTAGTTTTTCAGATACAAAATTTGAGAAGTTGTCCCATTTAAATTCTTCAAGTGCGCAATTAAAAGCAACCATACCGGCCCTACCTTCACTTTTCGGAACTTTTACTCCAAAAACATTGGCCATATTAACTTGATCAAAAGTATTTAATATTTCAGCTACCTCATTTGTAGATACATTTTCGGATTTCCATCTGAATGTATCACCAACCCTATCAACAAATTGATAATGTTTTCTCCCTATTGCAAAGCCAACATCCATTGTTTTAATAAGGTCCCCAGTATTAAACCAGCGATCTCCTTCTTCAAAGACATTTTTAATTACTTTTTCTTCACTGGCTTTTTTATCTGTATATCCGTTATAGACTGCATTTGGTCCAATTTTTACCAATGCTAACCCAGGTTGATGTTCTTTTACTTCAATATATTTACCATTCTCATCTTTTTTTAATTTATCTTCAGCTACATCATATTCTAATAATGCTAGATCAACATTTGTCATACCTATTGTTTGGTCTTTATTAAGTAAATTCATAAACATACCATTGCCTTCACTAGCTCCATATATTTCACAAATCCTATCCACTTTAAATCTATTTCTAAAGCAATCCCAAAGGTCGGGTCTTAAACCATTGCCAACCATTTTTGAAATTGGGTTATTTTTTTCTTCATCACAAGGGTCTTGAAAACTTAAATACCTACACAGCTCTCCTACATATACAAATGCAGTTGTATTATATTTATTTGCTTCTTTCCAAAAGGCTGAGGCAGAGAATTTACGCCTTATAAATGTTGAAGCTCCAACATGGACACACGCACACAACCCAAGCATTAGACCAGTTGAATGGTATAGCGGTAAACAATTATAAAGACAATCTTTATCTGTCATTCGATAACCAGCTTTAGTGATATTTGCTGATGCAGCAACAATTTTTGTATTAGGAAATAGTGCTGCCTTGGGGACGCCAGTTGTTCCTGATGTAAAAATATAAAAAGCAGTATCTTTAGCTGTTACATTGTTAGTTTCATGTAAATTATCTTTTTGGGATTTATCTAATAAAGTTTCAAGATTGATAGCCCATTCCGGACATATCCCATTATCACTATCTTTTACCCAATAGATATCAGATTTTTCTTTAATATTAATTTCATTTAATACCCCCTCTAAAGATGGAGTTAATTCGGCGCCAACAATGCATTTTTTAGAGTCAGATGAATTTATACAGTGGATTAAAGGACTTCCAGTCAAACTTGTATTGATAAGCACACCAATAGCACCAATTTTATTAAGTGCTAGGATGCTAATAATGTAATCAGGTCTATTTTCCATAAACAAGACCACACGATCACTATGGGAGACACCTTCTTTTAATAATTTATTTGCAAGTATATTTGCTGCTTCATTGGTTTGAGAATAAGTCCACTCTTCATCCTCAAAGTAAATAAAATTTTTATCACCGAACTCTTTAACAGTATCTTCAAAAGTATGTGCAAGCGATGCATTATCATCTGGAGCAGGCCACTGATATTTAAGAAGAGGAATGATATATCTTAACTCTCCTATAACTCTAAAAAATTCATATATTTTTTCAAACATTTGCTTATTAATCATATAGTTTTTTTATATTATAATCACCACCCATACTTAAATAAATAAAAGGTTTAAAAAAATGAATGATTTAAAGAATTTTGATTTTGTTATATACGGGGCTACAGGATTTACTGGCAGACTCGTCGTGGAATATGCCCTAAAACAATATTCAAATACTGATGATATATCATGGGCAATTGCGGGTAGAAATATTGATAAATTAAATAATCTTAAAACAGAAATGAATCTTTCTGATGGGATTGGGATTATAGAAGTTGATAGTGAAGATCAGTCTTCAATAGATAATTTAGTTGACCAAACCAAGTGCGTTTTAACTACAGTCGGACCATACCAGTTGTATGGAGATAAAATTGTTAAAACATGTATTGCTTCTGGTACTGATTATTTAGATTTATGTGGTGAAGTTTGGTGGATGCATAAAATAATATCTGAATGTTCTAACCAAGCAAAAGAATCCGGTGCAAGAATAATTTTCTCATGTGGATTTGATAGCATCCCTTTTGATTTGGGTGTTTTATTTGTACAAGAAGAGACTATGAAAAGGTTTAATAAATATGCTCCTTCTGTAAGAGGCAGGGTAAGAGTCATGAATGGAGAATTTTCTGGTGGGACAGCAGCGTCTATGAAAGCAACAATGGGTGCTTTGAAATCAAACCCAGAATTGTTGAATATTCTTATTAATCCTTATGCATTATGCGAAGGTTTTCAGGGACCGCAACAAGAAGATGATACTAAGCCTAAATATGATGAAGAATTAGAAACATGGGTGGCCCCATTTTTTATGGCTCCAATAAATACCAGAAACATTCATCGTTCGAACAAGTTAATGAACCATGTTTATGGTGAAGATTTTATGTATAACGAGATGTGGATATCCGGTCCTGGTGATGAAGGCAAGGCTGTGGCTGATATGATTGCTAGCGCTAACCCAATCGGAGGAGATGATGCGCCTAAACCTGGAGAAGGACCATCTAGAGAAAAAAGAGAAAATGGTGGCTACGATGTATTATTTTGTGCCGATATAGACGGTAAAGTTGTTAAGGCCTCTGTCACAGGAGATATGGATCCTGGTTATGGTTCAACATCTAAGATGATAACTGAAAGCGTAGTTTGTTTATTAAAAGATGCTAATGATCTTGATGGAGGAATTTATACTTCTGCTTCTTCTTTGGGAATTAAGCTTATTAAAAGATTAGAAGATAATGCGGGCCTAACTTTTAAAGTTGAATAATTTTTTATAGCTCACCTTTTTTTCTCAGCTCTGCTCTAATTTTGGTTGCGCTAATGGATGAGATTTCTTCATCAAAAGTTTCTTCTTCGAATACGTAGCCGACACCTCTGCCATAAGTAATATTTGTTATGTTTGGTACTAGCATTATTTCGTAATCAACTCCTCGTTTATAGTCATCAGCAAGGAGGTTTTCTTCTATACTTTTGCATACTGAATCCCAGCAAAATGGATTATCATCTTGTCCTTCTCCTCCAGATACTCCTTCGACATCTCTTACTTGAATGATAACTTGGCCAGTTTTTTCTATACATCTTTTAAAGAGCTCTTGATGTCCTTGATGCCATGGTTGCCATCTACCAAGCATTTGAACGGTTGGTTTTTTTGGATCAAACATTTTTTAATATTTCCTCTGAAATTATTCTATGATTTTCATCATTCATTTCAGTTATTTTAAAATCCACCTCTAAAGGCTCTTCAAACATTTTATTAGTATCTTCATATCTTCCAGATTCAATGGTATTCATCCATATTGTAATATCAGGATCAAAGTTTTGTTTTGTTTCTTTTGTTGGACATACAAAATCACAAATGACAATTCTTCCATGTTTTTTTTCAAAGTCTGCTAAATTTTTCATTCTTAAGCTTTGTCTTATCCTGCCTTCTGGTGAAAAATCCCAGTCATTTGCCATTTCTCTTACAATATCTGCGTTATACCAAGCTGCATTAAGAAGGGGCTGCATTCTTTTTGCTAAATATGTTTTTCCACTTCCCGGAAGACCCATTACTAATATTTTCATTATCTTATTTTTTTTATACTAAATATTTCATTTTTAAATGAAATTTGACCTGCATTATCAATAGCTTTTTTAACCTGATTATGAAGTCTATTGTTACTTTCTAAAACTTGAATATCTTTTTCTGGTATTTGCCCAACATAAAGAATATTTGCCCATTTTGCATCAGTATTCTGCCCAAATAATTCTGTAACAGTTTGATCGGGAGCTTTTTTAAACTTAAAAGTATAGTTTATGGGTTTTCCATAATTATATTTGTTATTTTCACCAAATGGATTATCTTTAAGATATTCGATAATATCTTTAGCATTATTAGGGAAGGCCTCTTTATCCTTAAATGCTAACTTAAGGATTTTTTGAATTGATTCACCACCACATGAATGAGTTACCAAAAGTTGCCCAGATTTATTTAATAAACGCATCAATGGACCTATAACATTATTGACCTTAACCTTAACTGATGAAGCTGCTCTATATGCTTGAGATGCAATTATCAGATCATAATTATTATTTTCATAATCGCTATTAATAAATTGTTTTAGATGCTTTTCATTATCTTTTCTGTAAATTCTTATTACACAAGGGTTTGAATAAGAGGTTCTACTTTTATTATCTATTTCTATTCCCCAATTTTTCTTAATAAAGTTTCCTAGAGAGACGCCAGAAATTTGGTCATTAAAATCGAATGAATTGTTGCTGTTTAGAACTAGATTAAATTCTTTTACTTTTCTATTTTTAATTTTTTTTGAGTTTTCGATTAAGCCTAATTCTGAAAATTTAACATTTGTCATGGTCACAAGAAGATTAGGATGTTCTACAAATCTATCAGGCATCTTATCTAAAGTATTTTTAAGATCTTCATAACTTATTTCTTTTCCTGTAATAAGTAGTGAGGTATATGGATGGTATTTATGGAAACTCTTAATAACATTAGACTTTATAGTTCCATCGCCAGTTCCAGCATCAAGGACTCTTAGATAAGATTTGTTTTTTGACATATTAGCAATATATGGATAAAGCTTTAAAGAAATAGCCTTTTTTTCACCTGTATTTTGAATAAAAGAAAGGTATTTAAGCCTATCATCGAAAAATCTTTTCTTTCCCATTCTTGCCCCTAATTATGAGATATAAATGATAATCTAAATATTAGAATAATGCATTTACTCAGCGGATATTTTACGATTAAAATAGCACTAAATTTTAGAGTTAAAAATGACAGAATCAAAATTACCATTACTTATTGGGATTGGATCAAGAATAAGAAAATCACCTTATTATGAGTCTGATTTAAAGTACGGAGTTTCTGGCTTCACGGTATATAACAAAATGTATTTACCAACAGGGTTTTCAGGGCCTGAAAAGGAATACCATAGTTTAGTTAATGACGTTACTTTTGGTGATTTTGCTGGTGAGAGACAAATAGAAATTAATGGACCAGACGCACATGATTTTGTGCGTTACGTACAACCAAGAAATTTAGAAAAGTGTGAAATAGGATCATGTAAGTATATTCTTTTGACAGATATGAATGGAGGAATAGTTAATGATGCTTGTTTGCTTAGGTTAGAAGAAGAAAAGTTCTGGATATCGCCTGGAGACGGTGATGTAATTCTATGGTTACAAGGAATAGCAATTAATTCTGGCATGAATGTACATATTCATGAACCAGATGTATCGCCTCTACAAATCAGTGGACCCAAAGCAGGTAAACTTATTCAAAAGCTTTTTAATGGAGAGCATGATGAATTGGGTTATTACAAAGCAAAACAAACTTCTCTAAAAGATATTCCTATGGTTATTGCAAGAACTGGTTGGAGTGGTGAATTAAGTTATGAGCTGTACCTTCAAGATAGGAAAATGGGAAATAAATTATTTGAAATAGTTTATGAAGCTGCTCAAGAATTTAATGGTAGGGTGATTGCTCCAAATGTAATTAGATCTATTGAAGGTGGTATTTTGTCATATGGTGGTGATTTTGGAAGAGAGCATAACCCTTTTACTATTGGATTAGGGAGATTAGTCAATCTTGATCAAGAAATAGATTTTATTGGTAAAGAAGCATTAAAGGCTATCAAGGAAAAAGGGCTAACTGAGAAATTAGTTGGAGTTGAATTAGAAGGCGAACCAATTTTCAAAGCTCCTGAAAACTTTTGGTCAGTGAAAAGTAATAATAAGAAAGTAGGAAGATTATCAAGAGCATTCTTCTCACCTAGGCTTAAAAAAAATATCGGACTAGCAATTATTGATATTGATTTTGCTGAAGAAGGAACAACTGTTTCGGTTGCATCGCCTAATGGAGATTTAACTTCTACTGTTGTATCACTGCCCTGGTTTCAAGCCGATAAAGAAAACCATTTGGATTAGAAATGACTAAAATATTATTAATATTTTTTTTCAGTTTTAATATTTATTCGATGCCTATAGATAACTTAGATGACATTAGGGGTGACTGGGCCATGATTTCTGATCAAGTAATGGGTGGAGTCTCAGAAGTTAACTTCTATGAACTAGAAGAAGAAGGTAACAAATTTTACAGACTTGAAGGTGTTGTTAGTACAGCGAATAATGGCGGATTTATTCAATCTGTAGTTAGGATTAAAGAAAATACAAATGGCTATAAAGGTCTTAGAATTAAGGTTAGAGGAACAAAAGATAAATATTATATTTGGATAAGAACTCCAGCATCTAGATTTCCATGGGATAGATATCTTGTTTCCTTTGAACCAGAAGCAGACTGGTCAGTGATAGAAATACCTTTTAGTAATTTTAAAAAATCAAATTTTTATATGAAAAAAAATATGAACGTTAATAGGATTAAGACCATTGCATTTGCTGCATATGGCAAAGATTTTAATGCACAATTAGATATAGCAAATATAGAATTTTTTAAATAGAAGTGTTTTCTTTACAAGATATATCTTATATGAATAATGCTCTTGATTTAGCTAGGAAAGCTTTTAAATTAGATGAGGTCCCTGTAGGAGCCATCATTGCTTATGAAGGTAAAATTATTGGAAGAGGGTTCAATAAAGTAATTATAGATAATGATGTTAGTTCACATGCAGAGATTAATGCTATTAAAGATGCATCAAAACAAATAGAAAATTTTAGACTTAATGATTGCACCATGTATGTAACTTTAGAGCCTTGCCATATGTGCGCAAAAGCAATCGTTGATGCTAGATTGAAGTCATTAGTTTTTGCAGCTCATGAACCAAAAACTGGCAGTATTAATTCTATAGATAATTTTTTAGATAAAGATTTTTTAAACCATAAAGTAAAATATAAATCTGGATTACTTGCAGATGAAAGTTCTATATTACTTAAAGAATTTTTTGCCCTTAAAAGATAATTATATTTTTTTTTCCATTCTGGTATGAGGAATACCAGTATCAGAACCGTCATATTTCCCAATTGCAATATAGTTTGAAGATTTATAAAAACTTAACACATGATCTCTAGCATTTAAGATAATTTTTTTTAGCATTATTTTTTTTAGCATTTTTTTCCAGTAGTTCTAGGATTTTTTTCCCAATTCCTCTGCCTTGATAACGCTCTTCTACAGCCATATATCTGATTTGTGCTTCATCTTTGTTATTAAAATGTAATCTCCCGCACCCAATTATTATTTCATCCTTAATTCCTATAAGATGGAAACTAGATTCTTCATATCGATCTTTTAGAGAATTAATTTCTTTACCAATAGGTTTTCGTAGGATTTTCCATCTAAATAAATCATATTCTTTAAATTCTTTTGAATTTAATGGAGCTCTAAATTCAATATCATTCATTGAGCTCTAACCATACTGGACAGTGATCAGATGGTTTTTCCATTGCTCTTGCTTTGTAATCAATACCAACTTCAGTAATTTTGTCTGAAAGGTTTACTGATAGTAGGATATGGTCTATTCTAAGTCCTCTTTTTGGGTCTTGATCAAACATTCTAGATCTATAATCAAACCACGAATATGTCAAAGAATCATTAGGGTTTATAACCCTCCAAGAGTCAACAAAGCCTAAGTCCTTTATAGTGTTCCACATTTCTCTTTCTTGGGGCTGGAATGATGTTTTTCCTTCCCTTAACCATCTTTTAGCATTTACTTCACCTATACCTATATCAATATCTTCAGGAGAAACATTAAAATCTCCCATAACAATAAGATTTGATGATTGGCTTTTTAGTTCAGCAATATGTTGCCTCAGATCATCATAGAATTTAACTTTTTTCGGAAACTTTGTTTCATGTTTTATATTTTCACCTTGAGGAAAATAACCGTTCATAATAACTAACTCATCATTACCATATTTAAATGTTGATTGAATAAATCTCTTTTGATCTTCTTCGGTGTCATTCTTAAAACCTTTAACCGTATTAAGGGGTTTGGATTTACTTAGGATGGCAACCCCATAATGACCTTTTTGGCCATGATATTCTGCGTGGTACCCGATATCATTTATTACCTCTATTGGAAACTCTGGATCATTAACTTTAGTTTCTTGAAGTCCAATAACATCAGGATCAATAGTATCTCTTAAATGCTCAATCTGATGAGGTCTTGCTCTAATACTATTGATGTTAAAAGATACTATTTTCATATTTATTTGGTAAAAGATAGCATAGTATCCTTACTTAAATTTATAAAATCATTAATAATTTTAGTAGATTCTAATAACTCATAATCATTTTTAAGGTCAATTAGATTTTCATTGAAATTCTCTTCATCATCGTTGAAATCTTCCATTTCTTTGTAGGATGCAAATACCTTTAGACCATTGGCCTCTCTTCTTTTATTTTCGATTTCAAGTAACCAATCTTTTCTTAGTTCTTTTTGTATTTGCCTATTTTCAATATTCAAAGTGATTAACTTTTTATTTTTATTTAAGTCATATCTTTCTCTTACTTGTTTAAGATAATTAAGGTTTGGCTCATCACTTAGCCTCAATTCAAATTGATTTATTACTTCCCCAATTAAGTTTTTATTCAGTTTAAATTTATTATGTCTATAAGGCCTAATTACATCCCATTCAAGAGCTGTAGGGTATGAGCTTTCGCCAACGCTTTCAATATCCCAAGTTGATGGAAGTTCAATGTCTGGAATAACACCTTTATTTTGAGTACTCATTCCATTGACTCTGTAATATTTTGATTCTGTTATTTTTATTTGTCCTTCTGATAAATTTTCCAAGCTTTGAACAGTTCCTTTTCCAAATGTTCTCTGGCCAACAACAATACCTCTTCGATAATCTTGAATTGCTCCAGCTACTATTTCTGATGCCGATGCTGAATAACGATTAACTAAAACCAGTAATGGCTTATCCCATTCTTGAATTGCTCTGGTATCGCCGTATGGTTGGATATAACCTCTTTTTTGCTTTACTTGGACTGTAGGTCCTGATGAAATAAATAAACCAATTATTCTATTAGCTTCAATTAAGGCTCCACCACCATTATTTCTAAGATCTAGAACAATAGCATCTACGCCTGAATTATTAAAATCTTTCAGTATATTTTTTACATCTCTACTACTACTTCTATATTCCTTATTTCTTTTTTGGTATTCATCAAAATCTATATAAAAAGAGGGCAGATCAATTATCCCAATCTTATTATTATTTATTTCAACAATTTCTGATTTTGCAGCCCTATCTTCTAGTTTTATTTCTTCTCTTTTAAGAGTGACTAACTTTCTTGTATCATCTTCAGAATCAAATGAGATGAACTCTATTTCAAGTTCAGTTCCTATTTCTCCTCTAATAAGGTCAACCACCTCATCAATACGCCAGCCTACAACATCAATAAATTCTTTTGAATTTTTTTGTTTTATTTTTGCTATTCTATCTTCTGGTTTAATTTTTCCAGATTTTTCTGCAGGCCCACCAGGAACTAAGCTAATAATTTTTGTATAGTCATCTTCAACACCAAGTAATGCACCTATACCTGTTAATTTTAAACTCATATTCATATCAAAATCCTCAGCTGATCTTGGAGAAAGATATGAAGAGTGAGGGTCAAATTGATTGGTTAAGATGTTTATTGCAAGAGAAAATATATCCTCTTCTTTTTGTTGATTAATTCGCCTTATTCTATTTTGATATCTTTTAACTAAATCAACTTTTGGATCTGAGCTAGAAGAGTCCGAAATCTTTGCGACCAATAAATCATTTTTAGTTTCTAAACGCCATAAATCTTTAAGATCCTTAAAAGTAGTGAACCATTGGTTATCTTCATAAAAAATATCTAAATATTCATCTTTAGTAAAATCAAAATCTACAGTCTGTACTAAATTTATTTGGAACTCAGAATATTCAATTAATCTTTCAAAATATAAATTTATTAAGTCATACGCAAGTTCAATATCAAAATTCTTTACCTCATTTTCTTTAGATTTTATTAAATATTTTTGAACTTCATTAGCAATAAAATAATTTTTATTTTTATCTAGTCTGTCGAATATTGCTTCAAAATATTGAGAATTAAGATTATCTTTATCAATTTTTCGGAGATAATGTTCTTTTTCAAGTTTCTTAAAGATTTCATAACTCAACTCTTTTTTAGTTTCACTTAATTCAATTTTATTGTAACTATCAGCGTATATGCTGATGGCTAAAATAATTGTAAGAATATATAAATAACGCATTTATATTTTTTTTATAAACCTTGGGCTTTTGCAGCTTCTTCTCTGACTATTTCTGGAGAACCAAGAATATGTCTATTTAGCCCGATTCTTTTAAACCAAAAATGAAGACCAAGTAAGTCAGTAAACCCCATTCCTCCATGAACTTCAGTAGCCTTCTTTGAGACCATTTTTGATACGTCTGAAGTATGAGATTTTGCCAGGCATGCCATTAATTTTGAATCTTCATGAGAATCATCAAAGCTATGTGCTGCGTGCCACACAAGAGAATAACAAGGCTCTAGCTCAGCTGTCATTTCTGCGCACATATGCTTGACAGCTTGGAAAGAGCCAATGACTCTATTAAATTGTTTTCTTTCTTTTGAGTATTCTACTGCTTTATTTATCATTGCCTGAGATGCTCCTAACGAATCAGCAGCAGCAACGATTCTTCCTGCACTGAGAGCCATCTCTGCAGCTTCGGTTGAAGTCTTTGTTTTATCTAAAATCTCTATAGGAGTATCTTTAAAGATCATCTCTTTGTATGTTCTAGTTTTATCAACGGTTGTAAGATCAATTATTTCAATACCTTTTGACTTTAAAGATACCAATCCAATTTGTCCTTTTTTATCGCAAAGCATTACATGAGAAGCAAAATCAACATCAAGAACAAATAAAGTCCTACCTGTTATTTTATTATTAGAAATAGATAAGTCGCTTGAATCTCTAGATCCAAAATATTCAGAAAAACCAACTCCACAATTAATTAAATTTTGAGACATTTCATTAAACAATTTTTCTTTTTGACTATCGCTAGCTCCATATTTAATAGCTATTGGAGCAATAACATATGGACCCACAAAAGGCAGTGCTGCAATCCCTTCACCAAGGCTTTGGCTAACTGCAGATGCAAACAGTAAATCTAAACCCAATCCGCCATTTTCTTCGGGTATTAAAATATTGTTTATTCCTAAATTTATAAGACCTTGATGCAATTCATCTTTAGTAGCAAGATCTGCACCTTCTGTTATTTTTTTTACAGCATCAAGAGGGGCGTTATCTTCTAGAAATTTTTTTACGTTATCTTGAAAAAATATTTGATCTTCTGATAATCCAAAATACATTTTAAGTTTCCTGTTGAGTTTTTGGTTCTCTTGGCATGCCAAGACCTCTTTCTGAAATTATATTCTTTTGTATTTGGCTAGTGCCACCACCTATTATTAATCCTAAATAGTACATATAGGTAAATTGCCATGAGCCTCCATCTCTAATATTAGGACTGCCCTCAAAAAGAGTTCCAAGCTCTCCCATAACATCTATACAAAATCCTTCAAGTTCATGTCTTAATTCAGTTCCTATTAATTTTTGAATCATGCCTGCGATTTTTACATCTTGCCCCTTATTTAGTTTTGCTGATAAAACTCTTAAGGAATTGGACTGGAATGCCATAACTTTACCTTGGAGTTGAATTAGTTTGTCTCTATATGCTGGGTTTTCAATTACTTTTTTGCCATTAATGGTTTCTTCTTTCATTCTATCTATAAGCATATGTAACCTATTCATAGTTGCATTTGGGTCAGTCAAAGATCCTCGCTCATGGCCAAGTGTAGCATTTGCAACAGTCCAACCTTCACCCCGTTTACCAACAATATTTCCTTCAGGTATAGTTACATCTGTAAAAAATACTTCATTAAAACCAGCATTTAAGGTCATATCTACTAGTGGTCTGATTTCAATACCGGGAGTATCCATTGGTATTAATAAATAACTGATTCCTGCATGCTTGGGTGCATCAGGTTCAGTCCTAACCAAGCAAAACATCATCTGTGAGTATTGCGCAGTACTAGTCCAAATTTTTTGACCATTAATAACCCAGTTTCCATCAATAAGTTCACCTTTGGTTTGAAGGCTAGCTAGATCACTTCCTGCATTTGGTTCTGAATATCCCTGGCACCATATCATTTCTCCATACAGAGTAGGCTTTATATATTTTTGTTTTTGTTCTTCTGTACCTAGTTCTAAAAGGGTAGGGACTAACATATCTATGCCTTGACCTCCCATTGGAGGGGGTATTCTATTTGAAGCAAATTCAGCAGCAATAATTCGATTTTTAATAATATCTATATCTCCACCAAAACCACCATATTCTTTTGGGATAGACCTAGCAAAATAACCATTTTTTATTAATATTTTTTGCCATTCAGATCTTGATACCTTTGCTCCATCAGATTTATCCGAGTTAGTAATTGAGCTCAAAGAAGTTAGCGCTCCGCCTTTTTTATTAGTAATAATTACGCCAGAGTATTCTTTACAAAATTTTTGAACTTCCTTTGTAAAATCTTCATACTCAGGCCCATAATTTAGGTTCATAATTTATCCTTAGTTAATTTAAATAAACTGAGATATGTCTCAACTTATACTATAATTTCTAATTTTTAAAAACAATAGTTAAATTTTTTCTAGATTAGTCCCACTTAGGTTTTCTTTTTTCTAGAAATGCTGCAATACCTTCTTTTGCATCTTTACCTTCAAAACATTTTGCAATCTGTTTTTGTAAATATGGTAACGCCTCATCAAAACTTTTACTATCTTGTTTTTCATATGCTTCTAGACCAAATTGCATAGTTTCAGGAGCTAAATTAGCTAACTCTTCTGCTAAAGCGTTTACATTTTTGTCTAAATCTTTTTTATTAACTGATTTATTTATTAAGCCCCAATTCTCAGCTTTTTTTGAATCTATTGGTTGCCCCCTCATAATAAAATCAAGTCCAGCTCTTTTTGGCATTACCCTAAATAGACCAGCCATCACCATAAATGGCCAAAGACCTCTATGGATTTCGGGGGCTGAAAATTTTGCATCTTTTACAGCTATCGCATGTGTAGCATTTGTAATTATTAAAAGGGCTCCAGCAAGAACAGGGCCTTGAATTTTACATATTACTGGTTTGTATAAATGCCTTAATGATAAGCTAATATCATCTACGCCCTCTATTTTTGGAATATTTGACTCTGATTCTGCTCTTGTTAAGTCAGCGCCTGCGCAAAAAACATCTCCTTCAGCAGCAATTACGACTACTCTAATCGAACGCTCTTGTTTTGCATATGCAAGTGAATAATTTAATTCATTCATCATGACATTATTTAATGCATTTTTCTTTTCAGGTCTATTAAGAGTTATAGTCATAATATGATTTGCTATATCTAATTTAGTAGCCTGAAAATCTAAACCTTCTAAAGACAGTTTTTCCATAATTATTTATTCCTCTAATATGATTTTAGGTACTTGAATTTTCTTTGCTCTTAAATACTCTCCCAATGATTTCGCCTGTCCATCTTTTCTATTATTAGATGAGACTCCATCTTGCAAAATGTCATGGATATAGAAATTAAGTGAATTTATATTCGCTAATTCATATCTATCAATATCAAAATCTTTTAAATCAGGTAAAAGCTCTTTTAGTTTATCAATAGATAAGTATTTGATTAAGAATGCAAAAGATTTTGAATTTTTTGCCCAGATTCCAAGATTTGCACATCCACCTTTATCACCTGATCTAGTTCCATAGATATCCCCAAAGAAAATGCTTTGCTCATCTTTTATTTCTACTTCTTCAATTTCAATAGGTTCCTTTTGATAGTATATTTCTTCAAAATCCATCTGGCTTGTCGGAATAATTTCTATTTCTTGGTCACCGATATGAACTCTTTCTTTAATATGCTTGCTATCAACTAAGGCGGGCCAATAAACAATTACAGGGCCACTTGATTTAACACCGCCCTGTGCAAAAAAACCTGGAATATTTGCTAAAGCTAATTCAATAATTTTTGCACTAAATAATCTTCCTACTAATTCAGCATTCATAGATTTTACTGAAATTACAAGAGATGCCATAGATTCTTCATTGCTGGAAGGATTTTCTTTATCGGTTCTGTGCAATTGAATTGATACTTCATCAAATTGCTCTTTACCACCAACTGAATTAAAAAGAGCATCACTAAATACTTTTGCTTTTTCTTCAATATCAAGGCCAGTTAAGATTATTTCCATTCCATTGCGAAATCCACCTGCAAGATTT
This sequence comes from uncultured SAR86 cluster bacterium, assembly GCA_902563835.1. GTDB lineage: Bacteria > Pseudomonadota > Gammaproteobacteria > Magnimaribacterales > D2472 > SAR86A. The sequence continues at coordinate 4,285 of CACEZB010000005.1, read as the reverse complement.
ATGCATACTTTATGATCTTTAGGTGGGGAACTGCCCCTACAACCTGAAATATAAACCTTATCTTTCTCTATATCTTCAATCTTAAGGGTATCAAAATGAGCTATTACATCTGGATTTATATAAGCTGGAGACCCGATTTCATATAACAACTGAGCTGTAACAGTACCTTTTGAAACAAGGCCACCTGTTCCAGGATGTTTTGTAACATAAAAACTTCCATCTTCTAGAATTTCAGCTATTGGATAACCAACATTATCAAAACTGGGAACTTCTTTAAAGAATGCATAATTACCTCCAGTAGCCTGACATCCACACTCGATAATATGACCAGCAGCCAATGCTCCTGCTAACGCATCATAATCATTCCTTTTCCAATCGAACTTCCATGCAGCGGGACCAATAACAACCGCTGCATCTGTTACTCTTGGACAGACTACAATATCTGCTCCATTGTCTAATGCTTCTTTAATTCCCCATGCTCCTAAGTATGCATTTGCGGTGAGAGTGGTATATCCAGAATCATCTAATAAAATTTTCTTATCAATATTTTGAAAAGTTTCTCCTTCGTCAGAAAGCTCCTTCATTCTAGGCAACAAATCATCTCCATCAATATATGCTACATTCATATCAATAGATTGCTCATTTAATATTTTTTTAATTTCATTCGCCATTGATTTGGGGTTCAAACCACCAGCATTACTTATTATTTTAATATTCTTTTCTTTACAGCTTTTTGCTACTTCTTTTATTTGTTTAAGAAAAGTTCCGACGTATCCTTTATCTTCCCCTCTTTTTAGTTTTTGGTTATAGAGAATCGTCATTGTCAATTCAGCAAGATAGTCACCTGTCAAAACATCAATAGGGCCACCATCAACTAATTCCTTAGCAGCTGATAACTTATCACCATAGTAACCACTGCAATTTGCTATTTTAATAATATCCTTGCTCATACTAATTTTTTACTTTAATGCCATTTAGAATTATTCTGGTTATTGAATTTGCTGATTCTTCAGGAGATGAATAAGTAAGTTTATTTTTTTCTTTAATAAACTCTCTTCCAATCCCACCAAGTAATATAGAAAATGCTTTAGTATCTATTTCTTTGATTTCTTTCATCTTAATCGCTTGATTCAAAAGCTCTTCAGTCATATTAGTAATAAAATCCGCATGATAATCTGCTACTTGCTCTAAGCCCGAAATCTTCTCAATATCTCTAAAAAATGTATTAAATTTTGGACCTACAGCCTGATTAACCATAAAAAGATATTTTTCTAACTTTTTTAATGGGGATTTAATATTAGAAATTGAATCTAGGGCTTGCCTACCAAGTTTTCTTAAAATACTGTCCATTATCATTATTATTAGTTGATCTTTGCTTGGAGCAATTTCATATAGAGTTCTTAAAGATATTTTCAAATTTGATGCTATTTGAGACATTGTTAGATCTGGGACGCCTTTCTCTAGCATACTTTCTAGGCTATCTATTATTTCATAATGTCTTTTTGTAAAAGATTTTACTTTTTTAGTATCTAAGTTATTAATATACTTAAGGCTTTGCATTATTTAGCCTTAATAACCATTAAAAGGGCTCCATTTTCAACTTGGTCATGATTAGAAATAAATAGTTCATCTATAACACCATCTTCGGTAGCCTTTACTGTATGCTCCATTTTCATAGCTTCTAAGATGACTAGAGTGTCTCCTTTTTTAATCTTACTACCTACCTTAACCTTAAGGTCAATGACCTTTCCTGGCATTGGCGCAATCAGACCACCGTCTTGAACCTCTTGGCTAACAGACTTAAATCTAGGCATTATTTTGAATAAGATGTCTCCCCATGGACCATGAACTATAAGATTTGCATCCTTCCTAGTAACTTTAGAAAAAAACCTTTTATCATCTATCTCTATATCTATTCCAGAGTTATTCCACTCAATGATTTTTGCATTAATTCCTTTGTTTATTTCGAATGAACCATCTCTATTCGACTTATATAATATGGATAGTTCTTCTGAATTATATTGGAAATTAATCTTTTGTTTAGGCAATCTAGAGTTTGTCCATCCCGATTGAATTCCACTTAATATAGGAGTATTTTTTCTATTCTCTCCTTGAAGCCAAAGAGCTGCAGCAATACCCGCTTGCTCTAACTCAGTCCCTTTTAATTCAATTGATCTTTTTGGTTTGGCAATGCTTATAAAATCAGAAGTAGTATTGCCCTTATGGAAGTCTTTAGACCTTAAGCACTCAACAAGGAAATCTCTGTTTGTTGTCACTCCGCCAATATGCAGTGACTGAAGGGCCAAAGCTAACTTATTGGCTGCATCAGTCCTATTTCTTCCTTTAGCAATAACTTTGGCAAGCATAGGATCAAAATCTGTTCCTATCACTGAACCCTGTTTTACCCCAGTATCCCACCTTGCATCAATATTTTTATCAACTTCATAAGCTATAAGTGTTCCAGTTGCTGGCAAGAATTCGTTAGTAGGATCTTCTGCATAAAGTCGAGCTTCGATTGAAGATCCATTCCATGAAATATCCTCTTGATCATATCCCAAATGTTCACCTCTAGAAATTCTTAATTGTTCATATACTAAATCTTTTCCTGTAACTTCTTCAGTTACAGGATGTTCTACTTGCAATCTAGTATTAACTTCTAGAAACCAGAATTCACCAGTCTTATCATCCACTAAGAACTCTACAGTACCAGCTGATTCATATTTAAGTTTTTTTGCTAATTTAATTGCAGCATCTCCCATAGCTGCTCGCATCTTTGAATCCACTCTTGGTGAGGGAGACTCTTCAATAATTTTTTGATGCCTTCTTTGTATAGAACACTCTCTTTCACCTAAGTGGACTATACTCCCATGAGAATCACCTAGAATTTGTATTTCGATATGTCTAGAAGATGCAACATATCTTTCTATAAATATTCTATCATCCCCAAAGCCTGCTTTAGCTTCTCTTTGAGCGCCTTTTATAGAATCTTTTAGGTCTTTTTTTGACTCAACTATTCGCATACCTTTTCCACCTCCACCAGCCGCTGCTTTAATAAGAAGTGGATAACCAATAGTATTTGCTTTTGAAGGATCTGTCGTCATTGGCAGAGTAGGGACCCCAGCCTTATCAGCAATATCTTTTGCTTTTAATTTATCACCCATTGATGTAATAACTTTTGAGCTAGGACCAACCCAAATCAAACCGGCTTTAATGACATCTCTAGAGAATTTCGCATTTTCTGATAGAAATCCATATCCAGGATGGATTGCTTGAGCTTTAGTTTTAATAGCTGCTTCAATTATTTCCTTTCCATTCAAATAAGTATCAGTTAATTTGATTGCTTCGTCTGCTAATTTCACAAAAGGTGATTCTGAATCAGCATCTGTGTAGACTGCAACACATGAAATCCCCATCTCATGAGCAGTTTTAATAATCCTACAGGCAATTTCGCCTCTATTTGCAATAAGCAATTTATGATATGTCATAGTCTGTAGACCCCATAGCCAGGCGCACCCTCAATATTTCTTCCATTTACAAGTGATAAACAAATTCCTAATACTGTTCTTGTGTCTCTAGGATCAATAATGCCATCATCGCTTATTGCACCAGTTGCTCTTAAAGCAAGCGATCCTTCCTCTTGCCATTTCTCTGCAAAAGCTACCATTTGAGCATCTTCCTTCTCATCAAATTTTTCTCCTTTTCTAGCAGCCCTTGCTCTTCTTACAATTGACATAACACCAGCAATTTGTTTTGGTCCCATCACTGCAATTTTGGCTGAAGGCCACAAGAAGGTAAATTTATTATCAAATGCTCTTCCAGACATTGCGTATGTCCCAGCACCATAACTTGCTCCCAAGATAATTGTTAGATGGGGGACTGTAGAGTTAGATACAGAATTTAGAAATTGAGCACCTTTTTTAATTTGCCCATCTCTTTCATAATCTTTACCAACCACAAAACCTGTAATGTTTTGTAAAAAAATAATTGGTATATCTATTTGATTGCACAGTTGAACAAAATGGGCCCCTTTAGATGCAGTATCAGGAAAAATAGGACCATTATTACCTATTATTCCTACTGTGTAGCCATGAATAGAGGCAAATCCACACACTATTGTTGGACCAAATAAAGGTTTAAATTCCTCAAATCTAGACCCATCTGTAATCCTCCCAATTACTTCTCTAACATCGAATGGTTTTTTTAGATCAGAGTCAACTAAACCTAATAAATCTTCTTGATCAAGGACTGGATTATCTGGAGCTAGTTTTGGTTCCTTCCCTTCTTT
>CACEZB010000004.1 GCA_902563835.1 uncultured SAR86 cluster bacterium | reverse complement strand
GTCTTTAAGTCCATTTCTTTTCATTTGCTTTGGGAGTAAATATTTGTTGGCTATATTAATTTTTTCATCTTCAATATATCCAGGAATTCTAATAATCTCCATTCTATCCAACAATGGAGTTGGAATATTAAGGCTATTAGCTGTACAAACAAACATTACTTCAGATAGATCATAATCAACCTCAAGATAGTGATCGCTAAATGTATTATTCTGCTCTGGATCAAGAACCTCTAGTAAAGCTGACGAAGGGTCCCCCCTATGATCCATGCCAATTTTATCAATTTCATCAAGTAAAAATAATGGGTTTTTTACTCCAACCTTGCTTAATTTTTGAATAATTCTTCCTGGCATAGATCCTATATATGTTCTTCTATGTCCTCTAATTTCTGATTCATCTCTAACACCGCCAAGAGACATTCTTACAAATTTTCTATTAGTTGCTCTAGCAATTGATTCTCCAAGAGATGTTTTTCCAACACCTGGAGGCCCAACTAAACAAAGTACAGGAGCTTTCATTGATTTAACTCTTTTTTGTACTGCTAAATATTCAACGATTCTTTCTTTAACTTCCTCAAGTCCATAATGATCTTCTTCGAGAATCTCCATTGATTCTTTAATATCTGATCTTATTTTTGATTTCTTTTTCCATGGGACATCAACCAAACAATCTAGATATGTTCTAACAACGGAAGCTTCTGCTGATGATGGTGCCATATGTTTAAATTTTGCTAATTCTGTTTTAGCCTTCTTTAGAGCCTCTTTAGTCATGCCAACTTCATGAATCTTTTTCTCTAAATTCTCTAACTCATCACCTTCTTCACCTATTTCACCTAATTCTTTTTGCGCAGCTTTAATTTGTTCATTTAGATAATATTCTCGTTGCGACTTTTCCATTTGTTTCTTAACTCGATCTCGAACTTTTTTCTCAACATCTACAACATCAAGTTGAGATTCAATAAAGGTTAAAACCTTCTCAGCTCTATCTTTTAATTCAAATGTTTCTAATACTTCTTGTTTTTTAGAATTTTCAATTGGTAAATGTCCTGTAATAGTATCGATTAATCTAGATAGATCGTCTAATGAGTCTACAGTTGAAACAATTTCTGGGGGTATTCTTTTAGTAATACTAATATAATCCTCAAATTTAGCTTTAATTAATCTAACTAAATTTGCAGATTCTCTACCCTTTAAAGGAGAATCAATTTCTTCAATTACTCTTGCTATAGTATATGAATCTTTTTCTATTACTTTTTCTATTGAGCATCTCTTATAACCTTCGACAAGAACTTTCATTGTCCCATCAGGAAGTTTAATTAGTTGAAGTAAATTGCTAATAGATGCAAATTTGTAAATATCTGAAATTTTTGGTTCTTCTAATGACGCATCTTTTTGGCTAACAAGAACAAGTTTTTTATTTGAAGACATAGCAACATTTAATGCTTCAATAGACTTAGGTCTTCCAACAAATAAAGTGGTTACTATTCCAGGGAAAACAACAACATCTCTTAGTGGAATTAATGGTAAATCAGATTTAACTTCGCTCATTAATTTAATATAGGGCTATTTATGTAAATATCAATTGCCAGAAGATGTTTTTTTAGATTTTGTCTTTAGAAGTTTTATTGGGTCAGTTTTGGACTTAACAGTTTTTTCATCAATGATAACTTTTTCTAAATCATCGTTTGGTAAACCGAACATTGTTTCCATTAGCAACTCTTCCATAATAGACCTTAATCCTCTAGCTCCAGTCTTTCTTTTAATAGCTTGCTTAGCGATTTCTTTTAAAGCTTCATCCCTAAAAGATAATTCAACATTATCGATATCAAATAAATGCTTATACTGATTTACCAAAGCATTTTTAGGTTCTTTTAATATTCTTACTAAAGCCTCTTCATCTAATTCATGAAGATTTGAAATTACTGGTAAGCGTCCTACAAATTCAGGTATTAATCCATATTTAACAAGATCTTCAGGCTCCAAATCCTCAATATTCTTATTTATAAGTTTGACATTAGATTTTGCATCTACGTCTGCACTAAACCCAATACCTACTTTGTTTGTTCTTTGATCAATTACCTTATCAAGACCTGAAAATGCACCACCGCATATAAATAATATATTCGATGTGTCTATTTGTATAAATTCCTGTTGAGGATGCTTTCTTCCTCCTTGTGGAGGAATAGATGCAATAGTTCCTTCAATTAACTTTAACAATGCCTGCTGAACACCCTCGCCTGAAACATCTCTTGTGATGGACGGGTTATCTGATTTTCTTGCAATTTTGTCTATTTCATCTATATATACAATTCCTAGCTCAGCTTTTTCTGGATCATAATCTGCGTTTTGAAGAAGTTTTTGTATTATATTTTCAACATCTTCACCAACATAACCAGCTTCTGTTAATGTTGTTGCATCAGCAATCGTAAATGGGACATTTAATACCTTGGCTAAAGTTTGGGCTAATAAAGTTTTACCACTCCCTGTTGGCCCTAAAAGTAAAACATTGCTCTTTTGTAATTCAACATCATTATTAGACTTAACTTTCTTTAGTCTCTTGTAATGATTATAGACTGCAACTGAAAGAACTTTTTTAGCTTTTTCTTGGCCAATAACGTAATCATCAAGATTACTATAAATCTCTAATGGAGATAGAAGATGATCATAGGGAGCATCATCATCACTTTTAATTTCTTCTTCAATAATATCATTACACAAATCGACACATTCATTACAAATATATACACTTGGGCCTGCTATTAATTTTTTAACTTCATCCTGAACCTTACCGCAAAATGAACAATTTAATTTATCTGTCGATGGTTCTTTGTTCATGTTTAGCTCCTCTCTTCCAAAATACTATCTACAATCCCATATGATTTAGCAGCATTTGCATCTAAGAAATTATCTCTATCAGTATCTTTTTCAATTTTTTTAATTGATTGGCCGGTATGTTTTGCAAGAATTTCATTGACTATTTTTTTCATATGAATAATTTCTTTTGCATGTATTTCAAAATCAGATGCTTGACCTTGGAATCCACCAAGAGGCTGATGTATCATAATCCTAGAATTAGGAAGAGCAAATCTTTTCTTCTTATCTCCACCAGCTAATAATAATGCACCCATGCTGGCAGCTTGGCCAATACACATAGTTGAAATAGATGGAGTAATAAATTGCATAGTGTCATAAATTGCCAGTCCCGCTGAAATACTTCCACCAGGTGAATTAATATATATAGAAATATCTTTTTCTGGATTCTCAGATTCTAAGAATAGTAATTGTGCAACCACTAAATTAGAAATATAGTCATCAATTGCACCAGAAAGAAAAATAACTCTCTCTTTAAGTAATCTCGAATAAATATCAAATGACCTCTCACCTCTAGGGGTTTGTTCTATAACCATTGGTATCAAGGCTGAATGAATATCTGTCATAATTATTCCTACTTATTAGCTAATTCTGAAAATTTTATCACTTTCTTCTTTGATTTAAGTGCATTTTTTAATTTTTCAACCAATTGTTCCTCTAAAACTATCATTCTAAACTGCTCCAATTGCTGCGGCTGTCCTTCAATCCATTTCTTATATTGATCTGGATCTTTATATCTTTTTGATTCTTCTTCAATAAAATTATCGATTTGACCTTTATCTACAGTGATTTCAAAATGCTTTATCAATTCTGCAAATAATAGATCAAGTCTTACTCTTTTATCAGCTCTATCCTGAAAAGTATCAATAGGAAATAAATCATCGCTTGCATTTTCCTCGGTATGTCCAATTCTCATTAATGCATCTTTTCGCATTAAGTCTGCTTGTTCTTTAATTGTTGAATTTGGCGCCTTAAATGAATTTGTTTTTAGCAAAGTTTCATACATAGACTCCTTAGTTAATTCTTTTTCTTGAATTGATACCTCATTTCTCATTCTTTTAATAATTTCATCTCTGAATTCAGACTTATCTTTAATTTCCATTTGAAGTTTAGTGAATAATTCTTGATCTATTTTTGCTTCTGTAATTTCTTGTACATTTTTAAGGTCTACCTCAAACTCTACATCTACTCCTGCTAAATCTTTCTTAAAATAATCATCTGGAAATTTACAGTTAATATTGAATTTAGAGGCCTTTTTACCAATAATTCCATCTTCAAAACCTGGAATCATAGATTTGCTACCTAATATAAGTTTAAAATCTTTTGAAGAATTTCCTTCGAATTCTTCTCCGTCTATTTTTCCTAGAAAATCTATAATAACTTGGTCATCTGTTTGAGCCTTTCTTGATACATCGTTCCAATCACCATACCTTTTTTTAATATCATTAATAGCAAGATCGATATCACTTTCTTCTATATCAATACTATATTCTTCATAACTGCTCCATCTAGAGAACTTAGGTTTAATTTCTGGAAATACTTCAATGGTCGCAGAATAAGTAATTGGTTTTTTAGGATCTTCTGTATCGATTGTAACTTGAGGTGATGAAGCTGGTCTCACATTATTTTCTGAAATTGCTTTTGGGTATGATTCTTGAATAAGCTCATTGATTACTTCTGCATGAATAGATTGTCCATATCTTTGCTCAAGCACATCATTTGGAACATTCCCCTTTCTAAAACCATCAACTTTTGCCTTAGTTTTAACATTTTTTAATTTAGAACTAAATTTAGAAGCATAATCCTCAACAGGAATAGAAATTGTTATCTTCCTTTCTAAATCTTTTAATTTTTTTATGTTTACTTTCATTTTATTTACCTTGTAAATGGGGCGAGCGATGGGGTTCGAACCCACGGCCTCCGGAGCCACAATCCAGCGCTCTAACCAACTGAGCTACGCCCGCCACAAGACTCGCTATTATAGTTTAAAAAATATTATTATCTATTTTTTTATTAATACTGATATATTATGAATTATTATAGGTGGGAGATAATGAATAAATTTCTATTAGATACAACTAAATACGTGGATAAGGCGCTTAAGTTCACAAATTTATCTGCTGGCTTGGCGAATAAAATAATTACGTGTAATTCTACTTATACTGTTCGATTCGGGGTTAGGCTGAGAGGAAAAATATTTACATTTGAAGGCTGGCGCTCTGTTCACTCCGAGCATATGGAGCCTACAAAAGGCGGAATTAGGTTTGATATGGCTACCAATGCAGAAGAAGTTGAAGCTCTAGCAGCTTTAATGTCTTACAAATGCGCAATTATTAATGTTCCTTATGGGGGTTCAAAAGGTGGTCTTAAAATTGATCCCTCTATGTGGGATAAAAGAGAATTAGAAAAAATTACCAGAAGATTTGCACAAGAATTGATTAAAAGAGACTTAATAAGTCCATCCATGAATGTTCCAGCACCTGATATTGGAACATCTTCAAAAGAAATGGCATGGATTGCTGATGAATATAGAAAAATACATCCCGCAGATATTAATGGTGCAGCATGTGTTACAGGAAAGCCCGAGAATAAGAACGGTCTTGTAGGAAGAGAGGAAGCTACAGGTAGAGGCGTACAATTTATAATAAGAGAGTTCTTTAGAAATCCTGATCTTCTTAAAAAAGTAAAACTTGATGAAGACCTTTCAACAAAATCTTTTATTTTGCAAGGCTTTGGAAATGTTGGATATCATGCTTCAAAATTCCTAACAGAAGATGATGGTGTAAAGTTAATTGCCATTGCTGAACATAACGGCGGTATATACAACAAAGATGGTATAAATGTTGAACATGCAAAAAAATATTTTGTTAAGCATAAGTCTTTTAAAAATTATCCAAAAGCTGACTTTTTGAAAGACTCATCTTTATTAATTAAAAGAAAATGTGATATTTTGGTTCCCGCTGCTAGAGAAAATGTCATAACTGAAAAAAATGCAGCAGATATATCAGCAAATTTAATAGTTGAAGCTGCAAATGGCCCAATTAGTTATAAGGGAAATCAAATATTGAACAAAAATAAAAAATTTATCATCCCAGACATTCTTGCAAATGGTGGTGGTGTTGCTGTTAGTTATTTTGAATGGGTAAAGAATATAAGGCATATAAGATTTGGAAGATTGGAAAAAAGAAGGAATCAACTTCAATTAAATAGTCTAATAGAAGCGATTGAAGATATGACGGGTAAGACGATGCCAAAAAAATATAAAGATAACTTTGCTAATGGTATCGAAGAAATAGATTTAGTTAGATCTGGATTAGATGACATGATGATTGATGGATTTCAAAGTGTAAAAAAAGTATTTTTAGAGAATAAAAGAATTCCTGATTTTAGAACCGCAGCATTTAAAACTGCTATAGAAAAAATAGCACTTTCTTATGATTTTATTGGCTTGTAAATTATTAATTTATTGTGATGGGGGTTAATTTATAATGGCAAGATTCCCATATGTGCCTGGGGCTGGAGCAAAGCGAATTGGTAATCCAGTTTATTGGTCTAGAATGACAATTCAGGATGCTAATTACAAAAAGAAAAGAAAATCTAATAATGTTAATGCTGTTACTTTATGGAATGCAAGATATAAGCATTTATGGATGGTTTACGATAAAGTATGGGAATATGAATTGCAAAAAGTAGGTCCAATATGGAGCGATAAAGAAGATAATAGTTTTGGTAAACTAAATGATAAATTTATATCAATAGGAGACGAAATTAATGAAAATCCTTATTTAGACAATGGGCAGCTCAATAGACTTAAAACCGCATTAAAGAATCTGGTCATGTTTGTATTAAAAAAATGTATTGAATATGAAACTTTTTCAGATCTAAAGTCTGTAAAGTATTGCAATAAAAGTAAGGCAATAATTGTTGATAATAAAGATGTGATTGTTCATTTGTGGTAAAGATTGTCTGATTAGTTAAAGGGGAAATAAGCAGGCTTTGAGCCAATATCCCACTCATCATAATTATGCATAATTTTTTTATACAATTTAGAATCTAAAAAATTATTTAGAAGTTTTTGAACTTTTATAATTTCTAACTGAGAATCGAACCATTCAATATTAGCAATTCTGAACTGTCTAATAAATGGCAAGATAGAGATATCAAGCTTCCCTAATTTAGAACCAAAAATCCAATTATCATCAGATATGATATCTTCTAGGTAAAGAAGAATTTTATAACATTCAGAACGATGGAATTCTGCATCAGAATCTACATATCTATTTGAATATTTATATCTATCTAGATGAAATTTAAATCTTTCATCAAATACTTTAATGAAATGTTCAGTAAGATCAATTTGCTCTTCATTGAGATTGTTTTCAAATATATTTGTTATATTCATAACCCAATTAATAATATCGTTGCTTTCATCAATCACCTTATCTTCAAGAATTAAAACAGGCACTGTTCCTTTTGAAGAGGCTGCTAGCATATGATGGGGTTTGTTATTTAGCTTTATTTCCCTAATTTCACATTTAATATTTGCCATTTGTAATGCCATCCTTGCTCGCATTGCATATGGACATCTTTTAAATGAATATAGTATTGGTATTTTCATAAATCTTAATTAAATATTTCTTCTTTAGGTCCAATATGTTTTTGATTACGTACCTTTGCAAGGTCAACCTGCTTTTGTCTGCTCATATATCTTGATTTTTGTTCTTCTGTTGTTTTATCAAAACAGTTTGGACAAGCAACCCCTCTAATATAATTTTTTGAAGCCTTATCATTTGATGTAATTGGCATTCTGCATCCATGACACATATCATATGTACCAACTGACAAATCATGTTTTACAGAAACTCTGTCATCAAATACGAAACACTCTCCCTGCCACATAGTTTTTTCTTCTGGCATAGATTCAAAATATTTTAAAATACCACCTTTAAGGTGATAAACGTTTTTAAAACCATTTTTTTTCATAAGTGATGATGCCTTTTCACATCTAATGCCCCCGGTGCAAAACATTGCTACTTTTTTATTCTTTTTATCGCTATTTGAAAATTCCTGTTTTTCGAGCCATTTGGGGAATTCTCTAAATTTAGTTGTATTTGGATTTATTGATTTTTTAAATGTGCCTATAGAATATTCATAATTATTCCTTGTATCTATAAGAATTATTTCATCATCTTCTAGAAGCTTGTTCCATTCATTAGGATTTAAATATTCTCCAACCTCAATCGTGGGATCTATAGACTCATCTCCAATTGTGACAATTTCTTTTTTTAATTTAACTTTAAGCCTAACAAATGGGTTTTTATTAGAACTGGAATACTTTATATCCAAATCATCTAAGCCATTTATTTGTTTTAAAAAACTTATAGCATCAGATAAATTCTTTTTATTTGCTGCAGAAATAGTTCCGTTAAGCCCTTCACTACCAACTAATATAGTCCCATATACAGATAAATCTTTTAATTTAGAACGAATAAAGTTATGAGTTTTGAATGGATCCAAAATCTTTGAAAATTTATATAAGGCAGCGACTTCAAACATAGTAAATATAATTATATCTTGAAATGGCGCGCCTGAAGAGATTCGAACTCCTGACCCACTGCTTAGAAGGCAGTTGCTCTATCCAGCTGAGCTACAGGCGCTTGGTCGGGGTAGTAAGATTCGAACTTACGACCACTCGCTCCCAAAGCGAGTGCGCTACCAGACTGCGCTATACCCCGAGAATGCAAATGTTAAAGTTAATAGAATAAATAAGCAATCTTCATGGGCATAAATATTAATTAATGAGATAATATTAACATGACAGCAATTAAATTAGATGGAAAAGAATTATCAGCTATTTCTGAAGATGCAATAAAAAATAGAGTTAATGATCTAGTAAAAAATGGAGTAAAACCAACTTTAGCAACTATTCTTGTTGGTAATGACCCTGCATCAGAAACTTATGTAAAAATGAAAAGGAATACTTGCACTAGAGTAGGTATGGAATCTATTGCTGTAGAGCTTCCTGAAAGTACAACTACTGATGAATTGCTTACTGCTATTCATAAACTAAATAATGATAAAAACGTTCATGGAATTTTGCTACAACACCCTGTTCCATCTCAAATAGATGAAAGATTATGCTTTGATGCGATTGATATAAAAAAAGATGTAGATGGCGTTACTTGTTTGGGATTTGGAAATATGAGCATGGGAATTGATGCTTATGGATCATGCACCCCTGCTGGAATTATAAGATTAATTGAACATTACAAACTTGATGTTAAAGGCCTAAATGCTGTTGTGGTTGGAAGAAGCCCTATTCTTGGAAAGCCCATGGCAATGATGCTGCTTAATTTACATGCAACAGTTACAATTTGTCATTCAAGAACTAAAAATATAGAAGCTATTATAAAAAATGCAGATCTTATAGTTGGAGCTGTTGGAATCCCTAAATTTATAAAATCAGACTGGATAAAAAAAGATGCTATTGTGATTGATGCTGGTTATCATCCTGAAAAATGTGGTGATATAGACTTAGATGGTATCGAGGATATAGCTTCTGCTTATACCCCAGTTCCTGGTGGTGTAGGACCAATGACTATAAATACTTTAATTCTTCAGACATTGCAATCAGCTGAAAAGCAATAACAGATTAATCTTTGGATTCCTGAATATCTTCTTCAGACACATCATCTGAATCAACCTCAATAACCACTTCATCTTTATTAGTGCTTTTGAAAGGGAAAGGTTTTTCTTCAGTCTGAAATAAAAGAAAGGCAATAGAATCATTAAAAAAATCTATAATGTGAGAATTAATACTTGCTATAGATTCATTCACCTTTGATGTAAATAAAACAAATAGGAATTGTATGAATGCTAAGCCAATGCTTATTGTAAGAGCGAAATTAATAACAAACGCATATACAACCATAAAAATGAATCTTATCCATTTGCTTGTTTTTAAGATTTCTTCTTTATCTATATCTATATTATTCATAATTTAAATTCTACATCAACTTCATGAGGATTATTAATTAAATCAGTAATTAATGAATCTGGGGATGAGTTTTTATATATTATATTATATAAAGACTCAATGAGTGGCATCTTTAAATCTAAGCTTATAGATTCATTTCTTATTACCTCAAGCGTTCTAATGCCTTCTGCAACCTGACCAACATTATCTTTTGCATCATCTAAACCCATTCCTGTGCCCAAATTATACCCTAGCTGATAATTTCTGGATAAAGTTGATGTGCAAGTAGCTACCAAATCACCCATTCCTGAAAGCCCAAGGAATGTTACTGGATTAGCTCCCTTTGCTACTGCAAATCTGCTCATTTCAGCCATGCTTCTTGTTAGAATCAAACCCAAAGCATTTTCTCCGACCTTGAGAGAATCAGCCAATCCACAAATAATTGCATAGATATTTTTTAAAGCCCCTCCCAGTTCAACGCCCTGTATGTCATTGCTAGAAAAGATTTTAAATGTTTTGGAAGATAAAATATCTTTAACTAATTTTATTAGGTCGTCATTATTAGACGCTATTACAGTACCGGCAATTTTATTCTGTGCAATTTCCTTTGCTAAATTTGGCCCGCTTAGCACACCGACATCATTCTTAATTTTGCTCTGAATAACGTCAGTCATAGATCTAAATGGATTCCCTAATATTCCTTTTGTACACGATATTACATAAGCTTTGTCATCTATTAATTCAGAAATACGATGCATAATCTGTTCAAAAATAATACTTGGGGTTGCAATAAAAATAGTCGAAGCACTTCTCATTACTTCATTTAGATCATCAGTTGCTTGTATATTATCAGAAAGTTTTAATTCTGGATGATATGAGGTATTTGCTCCCTCGGAGTTAATTCTTAATGCTTGTTCAGCATCTCTTACCCATAAAGAAACTTTATAACCATTTGAGGCAGCCAAGTTTGCCAAGACAGTTCCGAAACTTCCTCCCCCAAGAACAGCAACTTTTTTAAAAGTTTTCATATTATTAATTTAAAAAGTGGTTGCTCTAAAAATCTGTATTATTGCTATACCCATAATGACAATAGTATTAAAAACACTAAGGTTATGTAACCATTTAAATATACTATCCCAGCCCCTATCACGTGCACTATTTGTTATTGGTATAATTACATAGCCTAAAAAAGAAAAAAAGACCGCTACAACAGATATATATAAATCAAATGTCTTAAAAAACAAATAAGATATTAATAATGCTAAAAGAGAAATTAATAATAATAAAAAGTAATATCTAGGAAAGATCTTTCTCAGAAATTTAGATGCATTTTGGTCATCAAGAACCTTAAAAACAACTGGCGCTGTTATCAAGACTTGAGCAAAAATTATCCCCAATATTAAGGAATAACATAATATTAATAAACTGATAATTAGTGTATTCATGTCTAAACGTGGCGGTCCGACGGGGAATCGAACCCCGAACGCCGCCGTGACAGGGCGGAATTATAACCGTTTAACTACCGGACCACATTTAAGCTTGCATAATATATATTCTATATAAAACTGCAACTATAAATGGTGGGTGATGACAGGTTCGAACTGCCGACCCTCTCGGTGTAAACGAGATGCTCTACCAAACTGAGCTAATCACCCAAAATTTCAATCCTAAGATTTCGTTTATTATATAAAGCTTTAGACCAAAGTCTATAATAAGAATCTAATGCGAATAAATGTTTATCAAAAGTTAATTAACTTTTACAATATTTATTCTTGCAAGATAAATACCAAAGAGCGTAACAAGAACAAATATTATTTGTATAAAATTTAAAATTTCTGAAAAAATAATTGTAGCAAGAATCGTTGCCGTTAAGGGTTGCATTAAAAGCCCAATTGATCCATCAGATGCTGAAATTTTTCCAATTCCATGTGTTATAAAGTATTGGCCTCCAAATTGACAAAGAACAGCCATCAATAATAAATTTATCCAATCAAAAGCAGATGTAGGCACCATCTCTCCTCTCTCTATAAGCATTGGAACTATAGAAAACATACAACAGAATAAAGTTGTATAAAAAATAATGTTTAAAGAATCCTCATCGCCTAGCTTTGATATAACAAGTAAATAAACACCATAAAATAAAGCAGCTATTAGACACAAGATATCTCCTAAAACTTTTCCGTTAATATAATTATTTGAATAATAGATTAATCCTATAATACCGATATAAGTTATTAAGAATGAAATAAGAAATTCTTTAGATAATCTTTCTTTAAAAAAAATAAAAGAAAGTATGGCAACAAAAATTGGAGCAGAATTCACTATTATTGTGGCATTAGAAATTGAAGTTATGTCCATACTAAAATGCCACAAAGTTAAATCCACTGTAAATGCTAACGCAGCAAATGCAGCATATATAATTGTTTTCTTATTTTTTACATTAAATAAAAATTTTTTATTAAGCTTATAGTTGAGCATAAATAAGAATGGAATTGCTAAAAACATTCTATAAAAAGTTATTGCGGTAGAAGATAAAGAGCTTAACTTTACAAAAATTGGTGCAAAACCTATCAACATTGCGCCAAAGGATAAAATAAGGAAATAATTTGTTCGCTGTAAATTATATTTCATAAAGTTATACTTTAAATATGGCTGATAATATTGTAATTCAGAATGATGAAATTATCTCAGTAGGTGAGTTAAACAAATCTGCTAAATATTTATTAGAGAATAACTTCAGTAATGTATCTGTTGTTGGCGAAATTTCAAACTTAGCAAAACCAAGTTCTGGACATATGTATTTCACTCTAAAGGATGCAGATGGCGCAATTAGATGTGCAATGTTTAAGAATCAAAATATTAAGTTAAATTTCTCTCCTAAAGATGGCGATCAATGTGTTCTTAGGGGTCAGGTCAGCATTTATGCTCCAAGAGGCGATTACCAATTAATTGTTAAAACAATTGAGCCAGCAGGAGCTGGAAATCTAATGCAAAAATTTGAAGTTCTAAAAAATAAGCTTGAACAAGAAGGATTATTTAATTTAGATAAAAAGAAGCAGCTGCCCTCATCACCAAAACATATTGGAATTATCACTTCTTCTAGTACTGCGGCATTCCAAGATATCATTTCTACTATTAATAGAAGAGCTCCTACCTTGGAAATATCATTAAGTGAAGCTACTGTTCAAGGAGATGAAGCACATATATCTATAATAAATGCTTTAAATAGAATTATTAGCTTCAATAGAGAGAATCCTGAAAATAAAATAGATGTAGTAATACTTTCAAGAGGTGGTGGGTCTATTGAGGATTTGTGGTGTTTTAATAATGAAGAATTAGCGAGAGAGATATTCTCATTCCCCATTCCAACAATATCAGGTGTCGGTCATGAAATAGACTTCACTATTTGTGATTTTGTTTCAGACATAAGAGTCCCAACACCAACTGCATCAGCTGAGCTAGTAACTGAATTTAATTTTAAGTTAAAAGATGAAATTCTAAAATATAAAGACGAGCTAAGGAAAAATATTTACAACTATCTTGAGAATCTTAATCAGTTAATTAATTTAAATAAGTCTAAATTAAAAGATCCTTTAACTTTGCTAAGAGAAAAATCACAACATCTTGATAATTTAGATTTAAAAATAAGGCAACAAAAAAAATTATTAATATCTAATAATAAAAATAAACTTGAAAGATTGTCAGATAATCTGAATAACAATAACCCCATATCAAAATTGGATTTAATGCATGATAAGGTTAATTCATTATTTAATAATCTTAATAGAGGAATTAGTCAAAAGATCCAATTTAATATCAACCTATTAGCGAAGTTATATAAAAATATAGAAATACTTAATCCTCTATCAATTTTAGATAGAGGTTATGCAATTGTAATGAACAAAAAAGGTGAAGCAATTAAATCTACAAAAAAAGTTGCTAAGGGAGAAAAGCTAAAAGCAAGATTAAGCGATGGTTTGATGGATATTGAAGTTTTAAACAATGACTAAATTTCATTTTTTAATAATTCTTTCGTTAACATTTCTAATAAATAATATGGATGCCTCTTTCTCAGGAGATCCTGGGGAAATTATTGCTATTAAGCTTAATAATAAAAATAAAACTACTAATAATCTTACAGTTAACATTATGGGTGATATTTATGAATTAATTCCATTGCCATTTGATAAACAAGGAAAATCAATATTAATAAATAATGAAAGTATTTATGTAAATAATAAAGATTTTGGTGAATCTAGGATAAAAATTGAAAATACTTCTATGGTCAGTTTAAGTGAAGAAGATTCTCAACGAGCATACAAAGAATCTCAAATTATAAAAAATACTTTAAATTCGTATACCACAGTATATAAACCTAAGTTTAATTTTATACAGCCTGTGGAAGGAATTATCTCTAGCAGATATGGTAAACGCAGATTTATAAATGACTTACCCAGATCTCCTCATTTAGCCTTAGATATTGCTGCGCTCTCTGGTACCAAAATAGTCGCTCCTGCTAAAGGAAAAATTATTTTAATAGGTGATTTTTTTTATTCAGGAAATTTCATCATTATTGATCATGGATATGGGTTATTAACTTCATACAGTCACCTATCAAAAGTCAATGTAATTAAAAATCAATTTGTTGAGCAAGGTCAAAAAATTGGTGAGGTTGGTTCAACAGGAAGAGTGACTGGCCCACACCTTCATTGGACAGTATATTTAAATAAAGTAAAAATAAATCCAGAGCTAATAATTCAAGAAGATTTTTTAAAAAGCCTTCTTTAAATCGATAATTATTTCATTCAATTTATCCTTTGTCTGAGGTCTAAACAAAGATAGCACCAGTTCTCCATTAGGGTTTATGAAAAAAGTGGCTGGAACTGCTGGAGGGGTTTGAATACCCCAGATTTCTCGAGGATGTGTTACTAATGATGGAACTGAAATCTTAAATTTTTTTGCAAGAGGCGCTAAATCTTCAATTTCTAAATGATCGAAATTAAAGGTATATACAAATAAATCCTCGTTTTCTTTTGCAAATTCATTTAATTCTGGTATTTCTTTGATACAGGGTGCGCACCAGTCAGCCCAATAGTTAACTACAATCCAATTACCATTAAGTTTAGTTAAACTAGTATCAGAACCATTAAATACTTTTATATTATTATTCTGACAACTTAAGAGAATGAATAAACAGAAAAGTTGTATAATCTTAATCTTCATCGCGTACATAATATAATTAATAATTTAAAAGTAAATATGGAAAAGAATTTTTTATTAGTGCTATTTTACTCTGCATCGGGTTCAGTTAAAAATCTTGCACATGCAATAGCTGATGGTGCAGAAAATGAAAGTATGGATATTAAAATTAGGACTGTTCCAAAAGTATCTCCAAGCGTTGAAAAGTCTGATCCAGATGTGCCTAATTCAGGTGAAATATATTGCACTAAAGAAGATTTGATTAACTGCAGCGGTCTTGCTCTTGGATCTCCAACAAGATTTGGATCAATGGCTGCTCCACTTAAATATTTTCTTGATACAACAGGTGACCTTTGGGCAACAAATGCTTTAGAAAATAAACCTGGAATTGCATTTACCTCAACAGGGTCAATGCATGGAGGCCAAGAGGTGACTATTTTTAATCTAATAACTTTTATGCTCCACCATGGGATGATTATTAGTGGAACACCCTATTCATTTACTAACCTTAACAAAACAAAGTCAGGTGGCACCCCTTACGGGCCATCCCATGTTGAGAATTTCAATTCATCAAATGAACTAACAAAAGATGAATACGAAATTGCAAAAAATTCAGGTGCCAGATTGGCTCAATTAATTAAAAAAATAAATGCTTAATTTAAAGCAATACAAAATTACTACTCATATTTTATTTTTATTATTATTTATAATTAAATTTTTAAATGTTGTTCAAGAGAGAATAGATATTTATTTATTCTTGTTATGGATAAGTCCGCTGTTGATATTCTATTTTTATATAAATAAGTTAATGATAAGAGCGTATCAGTGGTTTTGTTTCTTTATATTAATATACTTTCTTTTTTCATCTTTAAAAGTTTTTGGCACTAACTCATTTTGGATAGATATTTTAGAATTGATGTTTATCTGTGCCCTATTTATTCATATTATGTTTGGGCCTAAAACAATTAAAAAATTTACATGATTAACTTATTAACATATCATCAAAGTCTTTTTTGGAGGAATAATGTCTAAAACTCAATCTATATGGTCTAAAGCTGATAAATTTTTAACTTTAACTAGGAAGATATTCTTAAATTCTGCAACTATTCTGGTTTTAATATTGATAACATTCTCAATGATTGCTGCTATTGGAACAATATTCTCTAGTGAGGAAAAAGTTAATACTGAAAACAAAGTTTTATGGTTTAAGCCAGTAGGTGTTGTGGTTGATACTAAAACCACCTCTTCGCCTACTATTGAAGATATCCTAGCGAATATGTCAACTCAACAACATGAGCTTGCTGATCTTTTAAAAGTTCTTGAAAAAGCTGCTACTGATGAATCTTTATCAGCTGTTTATTTAAACGTATCAGAATTAGGCATGTATTATGCTTCAGCATTTGAAATTGCAAATGCTGTAAAAAATATAAGAGATAATGGAAAACAAGTAATTGCTTATGCTGAAATATTTGAAAATAATTCATACCTAATTAGCTCTCAAGCAAATCAAGTTTTTCTAAATAATTATGGAGGAGTAGGAGCATTTGGATTATCAAGAAAAAGAGAATACATAAAAGATTTATATGAAAATATTAAATTAAATTACCATGTTTTTATTGCCGGGGACTTTAAAACGGGGCCTGAGCCATACACTAGAAACTCTATGTCTGAAGAAGATAAGCTTTCTTGGAGAGAATTTGCTGATCCTCTTTGGCAAAAAATGACAAATATGATGGAGGCTGGCAGAGGTATTCCGAAAGGAACTATGCAGAAGTATGGAGATTCTCTATGGGAATTGTCAATTGATAACCCTCGAATTTCTGAGATTGCTTTAGATCTCAATTTAGTAGATAGAATTGTAACCAGAGAAGAGCTAAGGCACTGGATGTTTCAAGAATTACCAAATAAAAAGAATGATAAAAATCATTTCCCAGATTCAGTCTCCATATATGAATATTTATCAACGATAGAAGAGAAAAAAGATAATTCAAAAAATAAGATTGCTGTAGTTAATGTGGAAGGAACCATTACAACTGGCGAAGCTGCCTATAATATAGCTGGCGCAGATACTATTGTTGAAAATATCCAAAAGGCTATTAAAGATAAATCAGTAAAAGCATTAGTTTTAAGAGTAAACAGTCCAGGTGGTGATGTTTGGTCTAGTGAATTAATAACTAATTCTTTGAATGAATTTAAAGAAACTGGTAGACCTATTGTTTCATCAATGGGAGATATTGCTGCATCAGGCGGCGTTTGGGTTACAACACTTTCTGATGAAATTTGGGCAAAACCTGAGACTCTTACTGGTTCTATTGGTGTGTATGGAATAATTACTACGATAGATGGAATTTATGATTGGGCAGGAGTTAGTGTTGATGGTATTGCTTCAACAAAAGCAGGCGAATGGGATCCTAGACTTCCAATGCCAAATTATGTCTCTCAAGCAATACAAGCTGATGTAGATCATACATATGATGAATTTGTATCAAAAGTAGCTCAAAACAGAGATATGCCATACAAAGAAGTTCTTGCTATAGCTGCTGGAAGGATATGGTCTGGAGAAAAAGCACAACAACTTGGCCTAGTAGATGAAATTGGTGATTTAAATGATGCTATTGAATCTGCAGCAAAATTAGCTAATATAAATGAATATAGAATTGTTACCTATAAAAAAGAATTAGATCCTATTGATATTTTTATCTCAGAAATATTAGATAATTTTGATATCAAAATTAATATAGGCAAGAGAACAAAACAACTTTTAAGTTTATTTGATTCACAGTATCAATTTATTGATAACGAAAAAAATATAAATATTGCTGCTTACTGTTTTGAATGTGATTTTATTCAGCCCGAATAACTTCTTTTATTAACGGAACACTTATCTTTCTTTTTAATTCCATAGATAAATCATCAAGTTTTTCCATGATATTAATTAAATTCGAAATGCTTCTTTCAGAATATGTAATTAAGTAATTTATCTCCCTTTCACCTAAATTTATAGATCTTGAATTTGCGATAAATTTAATTGCTTTAGATATATTATTTGTATTAACTGGAAAAAGCTCAATATGATTAATTTTTTTAATTCTAGACATCAAATCCTTTAACTCAAAATTAATATTAGATGGATTAAATGATGAACAAAAAACAAGTCTACAATTAGTTAATAAACAATTATTTATTAAATTAAACATTGCTATCTCCCAAGAATTATCACCCGCAATTAAATCAACATCATCTATACAAATTAAATCAAGGTTTTCTAAGGATTCTGTGATTTGACTACCAAGATCTTTTACTTCTTTTAAAGGGATTAGTAATGAAGTTTTGCCCTCATCAAAATAATGATTACAAAGTGATTGGAGTAAATAAGTCTTTCCGGTCTTTTCCAAACCGTATAAAAAAATATCTCCAGATGCAAGCAAAGCATCTTTAGCTTCAATGTTAGAACTTTCGAAATAAAAATTATTGAAATTTGATTTATTGCTTTTGTTCCATGGAAAAGTA
Source organism: uncultured SAR86 cluster bacterium (assembly GCA_902563835.1). Classification (GTDB taxonomy): domain Bacteria; phylum Pseudomonadota; class Gammaproteobacteria; order Magnimaribacterales; family D2472; genus SAR86A. Next base: position 69,593 of record CACEZB010000004.1, on the reverse strand, counting down.
AGCTGTTTAGGATTACTCATTATGATAAATCCTTAGATCCTTAAGCCAATTGTAAGCATAAACAATTAGGCTCAATAAAGTCACTATGATTATAAATACATCTAATAAATATGTTGATATATCGAAATTAATAATTTCTTTTATAAAAATTATCGATATATATGCTATTTGCAATCCCGTGGTCAATTTGCCAAGGAAATTTGGTAAAGGAGTTTCAGTATCTATTAAGGACATCTGGATTGCTGCGCCAAGTAAAATGGCAATATCTCTAGAAATAAAAATTATAAATATATAAAAGGGTATTAATTCATTAAGCCAAAAAATAAATATCGTGCCTGATAAGAGCAACTTATCTGCAACAGGGTCTAAAATAGTTCCTAACCTTGTTTGCCAATTCATTGTTCTAGCTAAAAAGCCATCTAAAGCATCGGTGATAGATGCAATAATAAAAAATAAAATACTTATTTGATAATTTCCCAAAAAAATATTATTAAGAATTGGGTAAACCAGAGCTATACGAATGATAGAAAGTAAATTAGGAATAAAGATAAAATATTTGGTCATTCTTCAAATATGAGTTCTAGACTATTAGTATCAATAAAAATATTACTTATTTCAATAAAGCTATTAGAAGATAATTCATTTACAACATCATTAAGATCACCATAAACTTCTGCTTGATAAGTTATATTATTGATTTCAAATTTATTTATATCTATTTCTTTTATTCCAACCAGGTTATCAATAATGTTTCTCAATTTTTTATAATTTTCAAAATTATTGATATTCGCTATAGAAATAGTAACTAAATTATTCTTTCTAGTATCTATTAAATAATTTTTAAGAATATTATCTACTTTAAAATTTAAAAATTGATTGAATTCATTAATAAACTTATTTTCAAAATTATCACCGGCATGAATTAAATTAATATCGCCTTCCACCATCCAGCTATTTAAACCTGTATTGATAATTTCTATCTCAATTATTTCGTCTGATTTATATTGTGAGGCTATAAAATTATTTGGATTTATTAATCTTTCATGACTAATTAATTCATTTTTATTTATAAGATCAAATTCTGGAAGTTCTAAAAAAATTCCTCTTGAATTTGAAATTTCTCTTAACAAATTTACTACAAGACTATCAAGAGTTGAATTTATTTCAGAACCGCTTAAAAAATAAGGTGTTTTTGATCCAGAATTTATTTTAATTAGGAATAGTATTGACGGTCTTGAATTTCCAATTACCGGTATTGATAATTCGTTAAACTTTTCTATTAAAAGATCTTTTTCGAAATAAACTTGAAGATAGCTTTCATCATTAATATATTTAATTGCATAACTTTTGATGAAATCTTTTCTAGCATTGCCTGCATTAATAATTTTCCATACATTTGATGGTGATGAATTGCCACTTAATCTATAAATCATTGAATTAAATGAATTATTGATTGATTTTTCTATCTGAGAGGCGCTTTCAATTGGTTCATAAATAACAAAAAGTTCATTAAACTCCTTTCCAAAGCATGTATTAGAAAAGATAATAAGGCAAAATATGATATGTTTTATAAATTTCACTACGCTACTCACAATAGGTATTTTAAATGACAAAAGAAATTATAGAAAATGATCCATATAAATTAGCTGGTGTTGATATAAATGCTGGTAATGAACTAGTTGAAAAAATAAAAAAAGACGTCTCCAAAACCCATAATAGTAATGTGCTTGAAAATATTGGCGGTTTTGCTGGGATGTATAGGCTCAAAAAAGAATACGAAGACCCGGTTTTGGTTGCTTGCACAGATGGTGTGGGCACAAAAGTATCATTAGCTCAAGATTTTAATGACTTAAGCGGTATTGGCCAAGATCTTGTTGCGATGTGCGTAAATGACTTAATAGTTTGTGGTGCAAAGCCTTTATTCTTTTTAGATTATTATGCTTCTTCAAAGCTAAATATTAAAGAAGCTTCTGTTGTCATTAAGAGTATTGCTAATGCTTGCAATGATTCTGGTTGTGCATTGTTGGGAGGCGAGACAGCTGAAATGCCTGGGCATTACATTGATAATAATTTTGACCTAGCTGGTTTTGCTGTTGGTTGTGTTGATGAGAAAAAAATAATAAATAATGAGAATACTAAATCGGGAGATATTTTAATTGGCATAGAATCAAGCGGACCACACTCAAATGGTTTTTCCCTGATAAGGAAAATAATTAACAATTCAAAAGCTAAAGAAGAAGAAATAAATGCTATAAAAGAAAAAGTTTTAAAGCCAACAATTCTATATCCTAAATTGGTAATGAATTTAATTAATAATTTTAAAATTAACTCTATCTCGCATATAACTGGCGGCGGGTTAACAGAAAATCTACCAAGGTCGATCTCAAAAAATTTATGCGTTGAGATTAAAACTGATTCATGGGATATGCCAAAAGTATTTAAATGGTTAAAAAAAGAAGGTGATATATCAAATAAGGATATGTTTAGAATATTTAACTGTGGCATTGGTATGGTTCTTATAGTTGATAAAAAAGATGTAAAAGATATATCAAATAAGATATCTGAAATGAATTTAAAAAATTATGTGATTGGATCTGTGAAAGAAAAAAATCAAGAGCAATCAGTAATATATACATAATAACTAATGAAAAGAATAGCAGTACTAATATCTGGTAGTGGTAGTAATTTAGAAGCTATTATAAATGCATGTAATTCAAATAGTATAAATGGAAAAATTGTGTGTGTTATTTCAAACAACCCAGATGCATATGGTCTAAAAAGATCAGAAAAATATAATTTAAGAACAAAAGTAATAAAGCATGGAGATTATTTAAATAGAGATAATTTTGATGCAGCTGTAGATGAGTATTTGGCTAAATTAGATATTGATTTAATAGTATTGGCTGGTTTTATGAGGGTGCTTGGAAAAAAAATTACTGAGAAATATAACGGCAAAATAATAAACCTTCATCCTTCACTTCTTCCTCTATATCCTGGATTAAATACTCATAAAAATGTAATCATAAATAAGGATAAAATACATGGTATCTCAATCCATTATGTCTCTGCTAAGTTAGATGCAGGACCATTAATTGCACAAGGTATAATTAAAGTTAAAGGAGATCAAAATCTTGATGAACTCATAGAAAGAATTCATAAAATTGAACACATGTTGTTACCCGAAATAATTGGTTTAATCTGTAATGAAAATATTACTCTAAAGAATAATAAAGTAAGTTATAAAGAAATTGATAATATTACTAATGATATTTTAGTTAAGAATTATGAAATATAAAAAAATACTATTTGCATTGATATTTACAATCAATATCAGCTCAAATGATATACCTTTTTATTCAGCAAAATATAAATTTGAATCTGATGAAATAAAAATAACTGGAGTTCGAGAATTCAAAAAAAATAATGATGCCTATGAAATGACATTTAATGCATCAAATTTAATAGCTAGCATGAATTTCTCTTCAGAATTTCAAATATCTAACGATAAGGTTTATTCAAACAAATATAATATAAAAATTAAACCTAAATTTCTTAATAGAGATCAATCAATAAATTTTGACTATGCAAATAATATTATTGAATCATCAGGTGAAAAAAAATGGAAAGAGAGTATCAATCTTAATAAAATAATTCTCGATCCTCTTAATGCCCAAATTATGATTAGAACATTTGTTAAAAAAGGTACTAAGAAATTTTCATTAAATATCATAGATATGCAACAAGGTGGTTCAAAAAAATATTTTTTTAAAGTTAAGAGTGTCCAAGATTGTATGTTTAATGACTCAATATTAACTTGTCATGTTGTAGAGCGTGTTAGAGATGGGAGCAGAAGAAAGGTTCAGTATTATTTAGCAGAAGAATTGGAGTATATGTTTATTAAAATACTAGACAAAAGTCCAGAAGCGACTAACAAATTAGAATTACAAGAAATTTTAAGCCTTGGGTAGTGTGACGCCTGTTTGACCTTGGTATTTTCCACCCCTATCTTTATAACTTACGTCACATTCTTCATCTGACTCAAAAAACAACATTTGGGCAACCCCCTCTCCAGCATAAATTTTTGCTGGTAAATTTGTTGTATTCGAAAACTCAAGTGTTACATGGCCCTCCCACTCTGGCTCAAGCGGAGTAACATTTACGATAATTCCGCATCTTGCATAAGTAGATTTACCTAAACATATGGTAAGAACATTTCTAGGTATTTTAAAATACTCAACTGTTCTTGCTAAAGCAAATGAATTTGGAGGAATAACACAAACATCTGAAGTTATGTCTACAAAACTTTTTTCATCAAAAGACTTCGGGTCTACAATTGCAGAATGTATATTTGTAAAAACTTTAAATTCATTTGAACATCTAACATCATACCCGTAACTAGACACCCCATAAGAAATTAGCTTATTTCCATTCTCATCCGTTCTTATCTGATCCTCAGAAAAAGGTTGAATCATTTCATGATTAGTAGACATTAACTTTATCCATTTATCAGATTTAATCGACATTTATCTCTACCCTTCCCTCTATAGCCCGAGCAATTGTTGTTCCATCAACATACTCTAACTCCCCTCCTATTGGAATTCCATAAGATATTCTAGAAACTTTAGCTTTCTTTACATGATCCTTTATATATATCGCTGTAGCATCGCCTTCTACTGTGCTGCTGGTAGCTAGAATTATTTCTTTTACTTCATCTTGATCAATTATTTGAATTAAATCGTTAATACCCAGTTCATCTGGTCCGACACCATCAATTGGAGAAAGCCTTCCAAGTAATACAAAATAACGTCCTTTATAACCACCCGTTGATTCGATTGCAAGGACATCTGATGGGCTTTCTACCACACAAATACTTTTATTATCTCTTGAGTTATCTGAACAAATATTACAAAGACTATTTGAAGTGAGCATTCGACAAGAAGAGCATCGCTGAATATTATCAATTGCCTCTTTAAGGGTGCTCGCAAGAATGCTTGCGCCATCTTTATTTCTATCCAAAAGATATAAGGCCATTCTTTGAGCAGACTTTTTACCTACTCCAGGTAAAATTGTTAATGCATTTATAAGTTCTGTGACTAAATCTTGCTTCATCTTACTTGATAGGTTTAATAGTATCTTCTTTAATTTTTCCGTTAAATTTTTTCATAAAATTTTTAATATCTTTATCATCTTTAATACTTGATTTTGCTTTATTATATTTCTTTGTATTTTCAGCATCATTAACTGCAAGTGGTGAATCTATTACAGTACCAACTTCAAAATTAACTTCAACTTCTTTTGAAAATAATTCTTTTAAAATAGCTTTAAATTCTGAGAGAATATTTTCAGGTATTTCACTAGACTCAGAATTAACTAATAAAGTCATAGAACCATCATCAAAATCTTTAAAAGACATGTTTCCGAAATAATTTCTAGCAAATGGGCTCATTTTTTTTGTATTAAAAAAATTAATCCAATCTTCATTAGAGGCGATTGGTTTGTCTGATGAGTGTAATTTAGTTTTATCTGATTTTTTTTCTTTTAAGTTATTTGTTTTTAAATTTTTTTTTTCTTTTATAGGCTTGTTTGATGAATTCTCAGATAATTTATTCAATGGATTAAAAGTTAACATTCTTAGAAGACATATCTCTAATGCCTCTTTTGGATTGGGATGAACATTAAATTTAGAATAAGCATTCATAGCTATTTCATACAATAATTGACAAAACTCATTATCAACCTTTGTAGCCATCTCTTTAATATGATCAATATTGGAATTCTCTAAAACTTGTTCTAATGATATCTGGTGAAGCATCGCTATTATATCTTTTAAAATTGAATCGTATTCAGGAGATAATTGCTCAATTTCATACAAAGTATTAAAGACTTTTTTGCCGTCTCCATCTACAACCCCATCAATAAGGTCAATTAATAGTGAGTCATCTATTGTTCCTAAAAGCTTCTTAACATCATCTTGTTTGAGCTCTCCTTTTCCATGAGCAAGTGCTTGATCTAAAAAGGTAAGAGCATCTCTTACTGAGCCTTTTGCAGAACTAGAGATCATAAAAGTACTTTCATCATCAAAATTTATTTTTTCTTTTTTTAATATTTTTTGAATATGTTTAGATAATAGTTTTTCATTAACTGTCTTTAAATTTAGTTGCAAACACCTAGATTGAACTGTTTTAGGAATCTTTTCTGGATTTGTGGTTGCAAAAATAAATATTACATGAGGTGGAGGTTCTTCAAGGGTTTTTAAAAGAGCATTAAAACTCTGAGTTGATAGCATGTGAACTTCATCTATTAAATATACCTTATACCTTCCTTTAGCTGGCTTATATTCAACAGTCTCAATAAGATCCCTAATCTTATCTACCTGTGTATTTGAGGCAGCATCAATTTCAAGAAAATCTATATTTCTTCCAGATTTTATTTCTTCGCAATTTGAACATTTATCACAAGGAATAGTAACGGGGATATCTTTTTTTTCACAATTTAGACATTTAGCTAGAATTCTTGCAAGAGTTGTTTTTCCAACCCCCCTGGTTCCTGAAAAAATAAATGCTTGGTGAATTCTTTGTTGCTCGATACCATTAGTTAAAGCTTTGACAATATGCTCTTGTCCAACAACTTCCTCAAAGTTTGTTGGTCTATATTTTCTTGCTAAAACCTCATAAGACATAGCAATAAATCATAACATGTCCTAACTAAAAACTGATTCAATTTCTTTAAAACTAAAACCTCGATTATGAAGAAAGTTTTTTTGTTTTAATCTTTCTTTTGTATCTTCAGAAATTCCATCTCTGTATTTTTTTCTAAATGCTTGTAATGCGGCATGCGCCCATCCATCTTCAGCTGAAATTATTTCATTTGAAATGGATTCCTTAATACCTTTATTTGTAAGCTCATAATGAATTTTATTTGGGCCAAAACCTTTTCTCTTCCTAATACGAGCATATGTTTCAGCAAACCTAAAATCATTTAATAAATTATTGCTTTCTAATTTGGTAATAACTTCTTCAATTTCAGAAATTGCTTCATATTTTTTATGTAGTTTTAATTTTAGCTCATGTGCAGAGTGCTCTCTTCTTGAAAGAATGTCTAATGCTTTATTATAAATTAAAGATGATAATTCAGAGCTCATCAATCAAAAGGGAGAACTCTTGATTTTCCATTTCTTTTAATAATTTGTACTTTTTGATTTATTTCAAAATTATATTTACTAATTTCTTGAATTATAGAGATCAGCTTTCCACTGTCAGTTTTAATTAATAATTCTACTCCATCTTTTTTTGTAAGATTCGAACCAACTTCTGCTCCAACTTTTGAGCCTACAAGCCCGCCAACTATTGCAGCAATATCCGATTCAGGTTCAGAGTCAGTAACACTTTCTCCAGCTGCTGCTCCTATTAATGCCCCGGCAGCAGCACCCGTCTCTCTATCACCTTCAATGGTAACTTTTGTTATCTGTAAAATAGATCCTAAAACTACATATTGTTGCTTTTGAGCATCAGATTTGCTTACAACATCAGGTCGATATGACATATTTGTGCATGAAAATATAAAAAATAACATGCATAAGTAATAGTATTGTTTTTTATATTTCATTTGTTTTTTCAACTAATTTATAATCATTTAACAAATCTTCTTTTATCACAAAATACTTTCTATCCTTTTCATATCCAGATAGTAGTTTAACTTCATATACCCTTGATTGATGTTTTGGTTGAATGACTTCTATCTTATCGCCAGTATTCAGTCTTACTAAATTTCTTCCATCAACTATATATAAGTCTGAAAATATCCTGGCATGATAGGTATTATATGCATCAGTTGAAAAAAAATATAAGACTTTACTATTTGTTGGAGATAATTTATTGCTTCTTTTTTCTAATGACCATTTTTGCCCTTCTTCTATAACTACTTCATCGCCATCTGCATTGATATCGAAAGAGATTAAAATTATGAGTAATGTAAAAGTTATTATATTTTTGATCATTTTTATTATAAAAATTATTTAGATAAGCATATTTTATTTAACAAAAAAAATAAAGGTTGAAAAAGCTAAAATTGCCTATAAATATTAATTGATGAGAATGCCATAACGGATTCTCGCATTAACGAGTGTATGCTTTTTTAAAGATACACATAAATAAAGTCGCTTATAAGGAGGACTATTATGATACTTAATTTTACTGATCCATTTTTTACCACTCGCGTATTAGGGTTTGAACCTTTATTTGATAGATTGCAAAGACTTTCGGAATCTAACGATCGTTCTTCAAGCTATCCACCTTACAACATAAGTAAAGATGGTAATTTTTTTGCTATTGAAATTGCAGTTGCTGGTTTGTCAAAAGATGATATTCAAATCGAGCTTGCCGATGGAGTTTTAACGGTAAGTTACGACGGACCAAAAACTGAGGTAGTAAATGGAGAAAATAAGGTTGTATATCAAGGAATTGCTCAAAGAGCTTTTAAGCAACAATTCACATTATCTGAAGATGTTGTTGTTCAAGGAGCAGAACTAGTAAACGGGTTATTAACTGTAAATCTAGAAAAAATCATTCCTGATGAAAAAAAACCTAGAATGATTGAGATTAAATCACCAAAAAGAATCTCAAATAAATAATACTCCACAAAGTGGAAATGGGGGTGCATAATGCACCCCTAATGGCATTAAAGAAATAATAAAGAAATGAAGCTACTAAAAATATTCTTCTTATTTACATTATTCATTTTTATTGAAGCTGAACCAGTAAATACTGGTCATGCAAATGTTTCATTAGTTAAATTTAATTATCCAGAATCTGAAAATAAAAATAATCTAATTGGGATAAAAATGGATATGCAAAAAAATTGGCATACCTATTGGAAAAATCCTGGCGATTCAGGCGGACCGATAAAAATTCAATGGGATACTGATGAAAATATAAAAATTGGTGAAATTAAATGGCCAAGACCAGAACTCATTCCATACGAACCATTGATGACTTATGGTTATAAGAATTTTGTAATATTTCCATTTGAATATATTAAAAAGGATTCTTTAAATTCAAAAATAAAATTAAATATTGATTTTTTGATATGTGATGATGTTTGTGTACCTGAAAAAGCATTAATAGAAACCTCAATAGATGAAATTATAATAGATAATGAATTGATAGCATGGAATGATTTAGTCCCTTCTATAACATTACCTGTTCTTGCTGAAATTGATAGTCAGTTCATTGAATTAAGATTTTCTTATAACAATCAAATTAATTTAATTACATTTTTTATAGATAATCAAAATATTGTAGATCATCCTGGAATACAGATACTTACGAAAGAAGAAAATAATTGGTTGCTAAAAGTACCTATTATTGAAGGGATATCAAACCTAAGTTCTATTAGTGGAGTTTTATCGGTAAATGGTGATGAAATATTTTTAATAAATGCTGAGGTAAATGATAAGAAACTACAAGCATTATCAATTACTTTCTTACAAGCAATTATTTTTGCATTTCTAGGCGGCCTGATATTGAATCTGATGCCCTGTGTATTTCCAATAATTTCTTTAAAAATTTTAAGTTTCGTTTCTTTAGGGAATCAATCAAAATTAAAAATAAGATTACATGCATTATCATTTTGTTTAGGTGTTTTAATATCATTCCTGCTAATTGGTTTATCTCTTATAATTTTAAAACAGACAGGGAATTATCTTGGATGGGGTTTTCAACTACAGTCACCAATAATAGTTGCTATGTTAAGCATATTAATGTTCTTAATAGGTATGATCTTATTAACAGATGTAAATATCGGCTCATCTTTAACTAGACTTGGTGGCATTGGATCAAATAATGTTAGCGGATCTTTTTTGACAGGAGTGCTTGCTGTTATTGTGGCCTCGCCATGCACAGCTCCATTTATGGGGGCTGCCCTTGGATATGCATTAGTTCAACCGTCTGCAATTACAATGCCAATATTTGCATCACTAGGAATAGGTTTTGCAATGCCTTACTTTATTTTATCTATCAACCCAAGCCTAATTAAATTATTACCAAAATCTGGTAAATGGATGATTACATTAAAAGAGTTTTTTGCTTTTCCAATGTTTGCTACAACTTTATGGCTTGTATGGGTTTTTAGTCTGCAAACAAATTCAAATTTAGTGATTAGTTTATTAATTTCAATTCTTATTATTTCTAGTCTATTCTGGTTAACATTAAAAATAACAAATAAAAAAATACAACTTCTTATTTGGGTATTAATCCTTACAACAATTTCTTTTGAAGGAGTATATATAACATCTGGTGAGAAAGGAGATACTAATTTAGGTTCTGTAAACCAATATTCTGAATATGGTGTCTGGGATTCAAATATTGAAGAAAATTTTAAAAAAAATAACCAAGCATATTTAATTAATTTTACTGCTGCTTGGTGTATAACATGTCAAGCCAATGACAAAATTGCCCTTTCTAGGCCTAAGGTAAAACAATATCTCAAAGAAAATAATATTGAATATATTGTAGCTGATTGGACAAATAAAAATAATGAGATCTTAAGAACCTTAGAAAAATATAATAGAAATGGGGTTCCACTTTATATATATTGGAAGCCTGGAATGCAAGAATCAAAAATATTGCCAGCAATATTAACTGAAGGCACGTTGTTAGATATTTTAAAATTAAACTAAAAAATAATATAATCTTAAAAATTAATCAGATAGGTAAAGAGTAATGTTTGGCACACCATTTGCAATGTTTGGGACTGTTCATCTTATAACAATAGCTACGGTTATAGTTGTATCTGTTTTATTGCCAAAATTTTATAAAAATAAAACAGAAGATCAAAAATCTACAATGAGTAAAATTATAGCTGCCATAATTTTTTTACATGTCATTATCTCGCCATATAAAGATTTATATCTTTTGGCCAATCCATATGATTGGAGAGAAACAATCCCCCTGCATATGTGTGATCTTTCAGAAATATTTTTAATTATATTTTTATTAGGTGGTCCAAAAATATTATATCTATGCGCTTTCTTTTGGGGGTTAGGTGGTGCAACCATGGCAATTCTTACGCCAGATATAAGCCATCATGATTTAGATTACATATTCTTTATGATCGGTCATGGAATGATAGTTGTTGGAATAATGTATGCAACTGTTAGTTTAGGAAACCGTCCATATGGCAAGGATATATTAAAAGTAACAGCAATTACTTTATTTATTTTATTGCCTATTGTTTATGCTATTAATATTTTATTAGGTGAACCAGCAAATTTCTGGTACTTGATTGCAAAACCTGATGGAGCTTCGTTGATGGATATGTTCCCTGATCCACCATTACATATTCTATACACCACTCCTTTAGCAATTGCTGTCTTTTATTTGATTTACTTGCCATATTTTATAAAAGATAGGATAAGTAAATAAATCGTACTTTTTGTTAAAAGTATAAAATCAACATAAAATAGGATTTTAAATATATTTATATGGAAAATTTTAACAATTTAGTAATAGATGTTTGGAATAGCGGTTTTCTTGGTATAGATCTTGGCTCTATCATCTTATCGTTAATAGTAATATTAATAGCATTTTTATTTAGAAGTTTTATTATTTCTGTAATCTTAAATGCGTTTACAAAACTTGCTGATAAAACAGATTCAAAAATTGATGATGAGATCTTAAATGCTCTAAAAAAGCCAATTGGTTTAGTGCCAATAACAATAGCCCTTTATGTATGCACATTAATACTTCCTTTGTCAGGAGTAATTGGTGATATAGCAACCAATATAGTTAAAGCATTTGTAATTTTTACTATTTTTAGTGTTCTAGCAAATAGTGTAAAACCAATCTTTGAAGCTCTTTCCACAAGCTCATGGTTAACTGCATCAATGCAAATGTGGTTAGAGCGTGCTTCTAAATTTATTGTATGGGTAATAGGTATTGCAATAATTTTAGATATCTTTGGTATTCAAATTGGGCCTCTAGTTGCTGGATTAGGACTTTTCTCAGTTGCGGTTGCATTAGGAGCACAAGATTTCTTTAAAAATCTTATATCTGGAATACTTATTATTGGTGAACATAGATTTCAACCAGGTGACAGAATTGAGGTAAGCGGACAATTACATGGGATTGTAGAAAGTATAGGCTTTAGGTCAACTGTTATAAGAACATTTGATACAGCTCCAATGGTAATCCCAAACAAGGATCTTTCAGATGTAAAAGTTATAAACCATGGTGAAATGATTAATAGAAGAATTAATTGGAAAATTAATTTAATTTATTCAACAAGCGTAGAACAGCTTGAATCCATAAGAAATGATGTAAAAAAATATATCATTTCAAGTAATGATTTTACAACAGAAGGTGATCTAGATCCTGTTGTAAGAATTGTCGAGTTGGGAGGTAGTTCAATAGATATGTTAATAGTTGCATATGCGGATCCAATGGGTTTTGCAGCATTCAATCAGGTTAAAGAAAAATTAATTTTCAATATAATGAAAATAGTTAAAGAAAATAAATCTGAATTTGCATATCCTTCTACATCTCTTTATGTTGAATCTATGCCTAAATAAATTAATGGCCAATGAACGATCAAGTTTTATTATCTGCAACACTTATAGCCCTGTTAGGTTTATTCATTTGGGGTAAGGTTAGATATGACGCGTTAGCTATTGGTGCTTTATTTGTACTTGTAGTACTTGAAATAATTCCTGCCAATGATGCATTTGCTGGATTTGCACATCCTGCTGTAGTAACAGTTGCACTTGTATTGATAATTAGCCAAGGTTTAAAAAATTCCGGTCTGACAGGTTTGGTAGGAAAATTAATTGGAACAAGAACGTTTACTGAATTTCAATTTTTAGTTTGCCTTTTGTTTATTGCTGCAATTCTTTCTTCGTTTATTAATAATATTGGAGCATTAGCAATCTTGTTGCCTATTACTCTAAATATCTGTCAAAAAATGGAATGGCATGCTTCAAAATTTTTAATGCCATTAGCATTTGCTTGTATTTTAGGTGGAATGAACACTGCTATTGGAACTCCTCCAAATATTATTATTTCTGAGTATAAGGCAACTATCTCTTCTTCAGGCTTTAATTTTTTTGACTTTTCATATGTTGGAATAGTAATTACTTTATTAAGCATATTATTTATCGCGCTTCTGGGTAATAAATTCATCTTATTAAGAAATACTGGCTCTAAGACCGAGCACTTAATTAATCTTAAAGGATATTTATTTGAAGTATGTGTAAATGATGGAAGCTCAGCAATTGGTATGACTTTGTATAAATTTAAAAAACAAGCTGGTGAAGATACAGAGATTCTAGGAATTGTTTCTGAAAATGGTTCGGTTAAGAAAGTACAAAATAATATGCAAATAAAATCTGGTCAAATATTAGTTATTAAAACCCCGCCAGATGATATTGGTAATATTTTAGATGTTTTTGGTTTTTCTATACCTAAAGAATTACATTCTTTTGATGAAGATGATCTTGAGGAAATAGAAGTAATGATTACACCAGGATCAAGACTAATAGGAAGAAAGTATGACTTTTTTCTTAAACTAGCTTTTGAAGAGTTAAATTTATTAGGCTTATGGAGAAAAGGATCAAAGTATAGAACGAGATTAACAAGAGAAACATTTAAATCAGGTGATGTTTTGCTTTTAGGAGTTAGAGATCTGGATGAAGAAGATGTTTCTAATAAAATAAAGCATTTAGGTTTAATGCCTTTACGTCAAAGAGAGCTTCAAACTATTCCAAGCAGAAGTAGACTTCTTAAAGGATTAATTTTCTTTTCTCTGTCTATTTTTTTAGTTTCATTTAATTATTTGAGTGCTGCTGCTGCCTTTTTACTTTGTGTTTTAGGTTTTGCAAGAATAAAAATTATAGACAGTAATTTTTATAGAGAAATAGATTGGCCAATAATAGTCATGCTAGCAGCAATGATTCCAATTGGAACAGCGTTGCAGACTACAGGGCTTAGCGATGTAATAGCAAGTTCAATATCTGAATACGCATCAAATGTAAGTTTATTTTGGATACTTTTTACTATTTTAGTAGTAACAATGGCTACAACTGACATAATTAACAATGCTGCAACAGCAGTAATAATGGCGCCAATCTCTACAGGAATTGCTTTAGAGCTTGGCTATGCAATTGAACCTTTCTTAATGGTGGTTGCGGTTGGAGCTAGTTGTGCATTCTTAACACCGATTGGGCATCAATGTAATACAGTGGTTATGGGTCCAGGAAACTATAAATTCACAGACTATTGGAGATTAGGCTTGCCTATGGATATTCTTATAATTTTAGTTTCGATTCCTATGATATTGTTTGTTTGGACCTAATGGATAATCAATTTAAAAGACCAAATAAATTAACTGGAGAGCCATTTGAACCAGGGTTTGAAGATGAATCTGGTAGAGTCTTTTTAAGGTATCTAAATAAACATGGTAATGATGGTTATTATCTAGAAGAATGGAAAAAAGATATGGCTAGTTATCTAAAAAAAGTAAACGAATTAAATACTAACTCCGACTAAGATCAGCCATAGCATCCATTACTAACTCATAATCTCTATAAAATTCTTTTGATGCACCATCTTCCCTTGTGCTAGGTGATTTTACATTGCTGTCTGCACCTATTTTAACAATCCCCCAACTTTCAAGGGTTTGAAAAAAGGCTATTAAAAATTCAACATTATTGATCCAAGTAAACCAAGATAATCTAGACCAATCTTGAATTGGTCCCTCTGCTGGAGTATTTTTTGTAATCCTTACAAACACAATATCATTTTCTCTATCTACAAAAATATATTGTCCGAATCTTCCACTTGCATTAAAGATTTTAGAGTCTTCACTATACCTAGAAACCCACCAATGCAAAGAATACCCTCTTTTATAATCTGTCCACCAATTGGGCGTATCCCAAACATATTGAAATGTTTCATCTACTAATTCTTTAGAAATGATCTGCTCATCTTTCCAGGCACCGCTATTTGAAAATAATTGTCCAAATCTTGCATAATCTCTAGCTGTCATGTCTATACAACAATATGTAAGAACATTTTGTTTAGAGTCCCTCCATAAAGTTTTATTTTTTACCTCAAGTTTATCTAATATTCTTTCTTCTAAAAGAACATCTGCCTTCTTGCCAGTTGCTTGTAAAAGAATATCTCCTAAAAGCATTGAATTAACGTTGTTATACTCAAAAAGAGTATCAGGTTCTTTTTCAAGTTTTACTTGTTTCGAATACTCCAAATGATCTGGTTGAAAAAACATCATTTCATGTTGTGTTTCAGGGTATTCAAGACCGCTAGACATATTTAATAGTTGTCTTATAGTTATTACAGAACGATCATCATTAAAATAATCTAGATATTTAGATACTTTGTCATCTAGGCTTCCTATTTCACCTTTATCTACTGAAATTAAAATTAATGCAGCATAAAAGCTTTTTGCCATTGACCAAGATGTGCCAAACGAATCTTTGTCATACCCGTCAGCATAACGTTCCGCAATTAAAACACCATCTTTTATTAAAACGACTGATTGAGTTGCATCGTCTTCAAAAGATAAATCAAATAATTTATTTACTTTGTCACTTGAAATACCCTTATCTTCTGGTAACGCTTCATCCCAATATTCACCAGGGGATGCCTGCACCTTAAATAAGATCATCGGCATAATGATAAAGCTAAGTATTAAAATGTTATTGATTTTTATTGATTTCATTCTATAAATCCTTATATATAAATTATGCTAATAATATATCTTTTTAGTATAAATTAAAAACATAAAATATTTAAAAACATAATAATTTTCCATTGGAGTTTAGATGAACAAAATAATACTTTTAATTGTAATATTGTCCTTTCAAATTAATTTATATTCAGCAAATCATATTGTAAAAATGCTTAATCAGGGGACTGAGGGAGTAATGGTTTTTGAGCCTGCTTTTTTAAAAATTAATCCTGGAGATAGTGTTACCTTTAAATCTATTGATGCTGCACATAATTCAGCATCAATTTCCTCAATGATTCCAAATAATGCACAAGCTTGGAACGGTGACCTTAGCAGAGATATTACAATTGATTTCAATATACCAGGAGTTTATGTTTATCAGTGCACTCCTCATGTGATGATGGCGATGGTTGGAGTTATCCAGGTTGGAAATGATAAATCAAACTTAGATACTATTAAGACAGCAGCTACACAATTTAAATCGGTATTTGTAATGAATCAATCTAGGCTTGATGATTATCTTTCCAAAATCTAAAAATAATTATTAAATACTGGATATAATGTCGCCCAATACGATTTTTTGTGTAAAATTACTTTCAATTTGGGCGAGTAACTCAGTTGGTTAGAGTGTCTGCTCGACACGCAGGAAGTCGGGAGTTCGAATCTCTCCTCGCCCACCATTATTTATTCTGCAATCTTCTCTGCTACCCAACTTAATGACCAATTATGCCCTAACCTCATTCCATTATAAGTATCGGGCAGTCTGGTAACTAAGCTACCTTTTAAATCAATAATCTGAGGATCATATTCCAAATTATTAAATGCTCCATCTAATTCTTTGATTGTTCTCCATTGATAAAAAACTACATTATCTCTGATCGTATTAGGAGGATAATAATCACATATATTTCTAAAAAGCCCGGATCTAAGATTTGATGATACTGGTCCATTTAAAGGTCCTGCAACTGTATGTATTATTAAAGGCGTCTCACTAGTCCACTTATCAGAGAACATTGAAACTATCATTGCTCCATAGCTATGACCCATTAATATAACTTGATCAACATTCTTGTTTTTATCTAATATTGAATTAATTTCATTATTAAGTTTTTGATAAGCTCTATTTGGACAAAAATTATCGTTGTAGCGAAAAAAAGTCATCAAAGTCGCCAATGAATCTATAGTCAAATAAGGATATATCCACTCATACCCTTCGCTATTGCTCCCATGAACACCTATAAATAATTTCTTTTGCTCATTCGATTGAAGCTCTAAATAATGAAGTCCATAATCAAGACTCATTAAGCTTCTACCATTTTTTAAAACATCAACTAAACTAAAATTCTCTAAATATACATCTGCTTTAATATTAGAGGTATTTATAGAACTAATAAATAAGAATAAATAAAAATAAATATTCAATTTCTTCATTTTTAATTCTTCATAGATAAGAGTTTTTCTTTCGTTGCATTCAGAATATTGATATCTTCTTGATCATGTTTTTCATCTAATAACTTGTCAATTTCTTGAAGAGCTTTATCAACAGAGCCCCATTTACCTTCTGTTTGAACTCTTTCATGTATAAGGTCGTCATATCTACCTTTTATATCTTGTGGAATATCTATTTGATATTCATTACATATGATTCGTTCAGCTAATAAACGAAAGCGTTCATCTTCAAAATTTCTTGAAATTTTAATTAATTGTTCAGGCTCATCTGAAAGATGAAATTCTTTCATTAAATCTTGATCTCTATATGATGGAAATCCACCAGAATAAATAGTACCTTCAACATAGCTAGGTTCTGGAAAATTCATAATTCTATCTTCCATTGCTTGTGAAACTTTTGTAAAAAAATCTTTATTAGCTTTAACAATATCAGCACGCCTCTGCAGTTCATCATGAGTAATATCAAAATGATTATTTTTTGTAAGAAGCTTGCTAGAGCATATTGGTATAGTTTTGTTAATTTTATACTTTTTTAATGGCAAATCTCTTGATCCAGATTGAATCATTTTATTAATTTCAGTGAAATCTAAATCAATGATTTCATCAGGATCAAAGCTTAAATCAAAAAAGCATATTTCATTAGGCCTAGAATTATCTGCACCACAAATAACAACTGGGTATTTAAAAGGATGGCGTCTATATACTTCTCCCAACGCAAGAAACTCACCAGTGTATAGAAGATTTTTAATACCCTCTTTAGTAGATATATTTAAAAAAGATTCAAATACATCTGGAATCTTCTCTTTTATCACCTTACATAAACCAATCATAAATTGACAATCTGAAATTGCATCATGAGCATCACTTACGTCTATGCCATGTTTATCTGCTAAATGTTCAAGTTTTATACTTAGAGCAGGACCATCTTCAAATAAAGGAATTGATATTTCATCTGAAAAAAAAGAAGCTATGTTGTGAATCATTAACATTAAATCTAATCTTCCATTTTGATTAGTATTGGTGATATAGGGCTCCAAAAGATTGCACCAAAATTGCCTTCTAATTAATTCTTCATCGAAAGCATGTCCGTTATAAGTAATAAATATAGATGGGCGTTCAATACACCATTCTTTCCATTGATATTGTATGTCTTTCATCATTTGATAATGAGATGTGTTAGAAGTAAAAGAATTTATTTTTTTATTAGTAAGCATAGCGATTGGCTGGGGTATTACCCATGGTAATGGTCTGCTATTAATATTCTGTTCTCCCTTAACGTTAAATACAGTATCTGTAAGAATAGAACCACATTGAATTATCTGACTAAAATCCTTATGAATTCCAGTTGTTTCTGTGTCGTAAAAAATTAAGTTATTAGACAAGTTCTCTAACTCATATATTTGCCAAGCTCATACCTAGCAACCGCTCTTCTATGAACTTCATCAGGTCCATCAGCTAATCTAAGTGTTCTCATATGCGCATACATAGATGCTAGTGGAGTTAATTGTGAAACGCCCTCACCTCCATGAATTTGAATTGCTCTATCTATTATTTTTAATACAACATTAGGAACGTAAACCTTTATTTGGGCTATCTCACTGGCTGCAATTTTATTACCTACAGTATCCATCTTTATAGCAGCATCTAATGTTAAAAGTCTTGCAGCATTAAGCTCCATTCTTGATTCAGCAATGTAATCAAAATTAGCGCCTAAATTTGCTAAATTTTTTCCAAAAGCAATTTTAGTTGGGTCAATGCCTCGTCTGCACATTAACTCTAATGCAATTTCTCCAACACCTATAGCTCTCATACAATGATGTATCCTTCCAGGCCCTAGTCTACCTTGAGCTATTTCAAATCCTCTGCCTTCACCTAAAAGTAAATTCTCTTTAGGTACCCTAACGTTATTAAATTTCATATGAGCATGTCCATGAGGTGCATCATCATATCCAAATACATGCATCATTTTTTGAATTTCGACTCCCTCAGTTTCCATTGGTACTAGTATCATTGAATGTCTTTGATGCTTTGGGTTGTCTGGATTAGTAACACACATAAAAATAATAATCTTACATCTAGGATCGCCTGCTCCTGATGTCCACCATTTCTCACCATTAATAACATATTCATCCCCATCAAGAACTGCTGTTGCTTGCATATTGGTAGCATCAGATGATGCCGTACCTGGTTCTGTCATCCCAAAGGCTGATCTAATTTTGCCATCCAACAATGGTTGTAACCATTCTTCTTGATGTTGCTCATTACCATATCTAGCAATAACTTCCATATTGCCAGTATCAGGCGCGCTACAATTCATAGCCTCAGAGGCTATATGAGATTTACCCATTTCTTCTGCTAAATGTGCATATTCATAATTTGTAAGTCCAGCACCGAATTCGCTTTCAGGTAAAAATAAATTCCAAAGCCCAGCTGATCTTGCTTTTTCTTTTAGCTCATCAATTACTTTTGGATAAGTCTTCCAACGATCTTCTCCTTCTACTATTTGTTCATGAAAAACATGTTCTTGTGGTTTAACTTCGTCTTTAATGAAAGTTTTAACTTTTTCTACTAATTCAATTGCTTCTGGTCTCAGTTCAGGCATCATGTGCTTTAGTCTCCCGTTATATTAAAAATTTTGTTACTATTATAAATACTATGAATAGTAATAATGGTTTCTATTTCTATAATAGCTGTATGTCACATACAAATCTATATGAAGATAAACATATTAAGGTAATGTTTGTTTTAGATTATTTGGAATTTCTAAGATGAAAATTAGCTCATTTGATCTAAACCTATTTGTAATATTAAATGCAATATATACAGAAGGAAGTCTAACAAAAGCTGCCGAAGTGGTTGGTATTACTCAGCCAGCAGTAAGTAATGCATTATCAAGATTAAGAGATAAATTTAATGATGATCTATTTGTTAGAACAGGTTCCGGCATGGTGCCTACTCAAAAAACAGAAAATATAATCTCAGATATTCAAAATGCACTTACTTTAATTCAACAAAGCGTAAATGAACCTGATACCTTCGACCCTGCTTCATCAAAAAGAAATTTTAAATTGTCATTGGGTGATATATCTGAGAGTAGAGTCCTACCTTTTATAATGAAAGAAATCCATGGGAGTGCGCCTAATATTTCTCTAGGTAGTTATGCTTATAAAAGAGCTGATCAAGTCCATGCTCTTTCAACAAACAATCTTGACTTTGTTGTAGATCCGGTAATACCTATCTCAAATGAAATAAATTCATCAAAAGTCTTTGAAGACGACTTTGTAGCAATTCATAGAGACGGTCATAGTATTTCAAAAATCAAAAATATAACAATTGAAGATATTATCAATGAAAAGCATCTACATGTTTCTCGAAGAAAAATGGGAGAACATATGATAGATATGGAGCTAGATAAAATTGGTTTAAAAAGAAATGTTGCTTTGAGATGTCAGCATTTTTTAATTGCACCTCCAATTATAAAGTCAACGGATTTAATATTAATGGCAACTAGAAGTTTTGCAAAAAGAAATAATTTATCTTTTGTTGAAATCCCAATTGAAATACCATCTATGGAATATTTCTTGATATGGCATAAAAGCGATGAAGGTGATGGGGGTCATATCTGGATGAAAGATTTAATTACAAAAGCGTTCAAAGAAGCTCAAAAATAATAACTAACTCAAATTATGACTAGCGGTCTTAACAATACCTCCGTCTGAAGTTATGGTTTCTCCAACTGTATAGGCTCCAGCCCTAGAACATAAAAATATAGCCAATCCTGCCATATCCTCTGGGGTGCCTACCCTTTTCCTCGGGTTTCTTTTAGCAATTTCAGAATAGTCATGATTTACAGCTGAACCTAACATAGCACTTGGATATGGGCCAGGAGCAATTGCATTGACCAGAATATTTTCTTTTACTAATTTTGCTGCTAACACTCTAGTTAAATGATGAACTGCTGCTTTTGATGCACCATATGAATATGTCTCCATAGACGGGACATTTAACCCATCAATTGAGCCAATATTGATAACTCTTGATGGATCTTCTACTGAAGCGTTATTTAAAAGTAGATTTTTAAATTTTTGAGTCAAAAAGAATAAAGATTTAACATTTAAATCCATTACTTTATCCCAACCACCTTCAGAAAAACTTTCCAATGGCTCTCCCCATGCTGCTCCAGCATTATTAATTAAAAAATCTATTCCTTTTTCTTTGTTTTGAATTTCATTAGTGAATTCTTCTATCCCATTCATAGAACTTAAATCACAAGATATAGGAATGCATTCTTGATTATATTTATCTGAAAGCTCTTTTGCTTTATCAACTAAGGCGGGTGCTTTTCTTGCAGAAATGTAGACTTTAGCACCATTTGCTAAAAAGCCTGCCGCAATCATCTCACCAATTCCCCTTGAGCCACCTGTAACAATGGCTACTTTATCTTGAATATTGAACAAGTTATCTATTTTCATTATTTGCCTCTTCTTTAAAATTAATTATCAATTATATTATTTTAAATTGTTGAAACATAATCTATTTAACAAATAACTAAGGTAAAATTGTTTCATGGATTTTCTTATAAATTTCATAGGTTTAGGATTTTCTTTAGCTATCTTAATATGGGGTGCTGATAAATTTGTAGACAGTTCTTCTGTGTTAGCAAAAAAATTTGGAGTAAATGAATTAACCATTGGTTTAACCGTTGTAGCTCTCGGAACATCTGCGCCAGAAATTTTTGTTGGAATTTCTTCTGTTTTAAATCAAAGTGAAAGTATCGCAATGGGCACTGTGGTTGGATCAAATATTTCTAATATTGCTTTGATATTTGGAGTTTATTGTATTGGAATATCTTTTAAGCCAAAGAATGCTCCTTTTGCTCAATTTTTACCCTTTTTAATATCTGCGCTAGTACTTGGTCTTTGCTTGCAAGATTTACAAATATCACCAATTGAAAGTGTATTGTTATTAATTGTATTTTTATATTTTTTATATGTAATTTTTAAATATAAATCTCTGGATAACCTTAGCAACATAGATAATGAATCATCTCAAAGCAACCTTATTGTAAGTATTTTTTTAATTACAGGTTTACTAGCACTTATTTTTGGATCTAGATACGCAGTTATATATGCAGAGAATATTGCAATATTACTAAATATTTCTGAATTAATTATTGGCTTAACAATAATTGCAATTGGCACAAGCTTGCCAGAATTGGCTGCAACAATTAGCGCTTTGCTAAAGAAAAAAACTGATATGGTTGTTGGAAATGTAATCGGTTCAAATGTTTTAAATATCACACTAGTTGTTCCAATTATTGGTTTCTTTTCTATGGTGCAACTTGAATCGCTTTTACTTGAACGTGATTATTTAATAATGATAGTTGCTACAATAATTTTTATTCTATTTGTTGCCCTATCCTCATCAAAATATATAAATATTTTGATGATTCGTTTTATGGGCTTATTGCTTGTTAGTGGTTATTTTGGATATTTATTAAGTTTAAGTAAATTAGTCTAATTTCTTGCTCATATATATTAAAAATATACCTATTACCAAAGCCGAAACCTCAAAGACAAAATATGAATTAAAGAAACTAGGTGTTGTTGGAAGAAAAGAAAAGAGTATTCTTCCTAGAGCAATAGAGCCAACTAGAAATGTAATAAATTTAATTGCAAAAATTCCTAAATCTCTTTTAAAGATTCCAATTAAACATAAAATACCAATACATAGATTCAAGCCTCCATATATACCAGCAATTTCTGAGTAACCTAACGGAGATGTTATTGATAAACCAACTGCATTCAAAAATGAAGGATAACCTTGATCAAGCGCTCCCAATAATGGGTCAAGTAATGCCCATACTCCAATCAAAGCATATATAAATGCCATTATTAGTAAATATAGTCTTATTACCCAAATCATCTTATATACTCCAATTTTTTTATTACAATATAGTAATATTATCTATTTATCTAATATGTACAAAAGTTTAATAAAATATTATACGATTTCATACATTTTTTTATTTTGTCTAACATTAAACGGAGAAATAATGCTTGATGATAGTGATATATTAACCACACCTCTTCCTTTGCCGTATGATGGAAAAGTTTATTCTGTTAATGATTTAAATAAATTTATAAATACAACAATTCAGTCTGATAAACAACCAATATTAATATTTGGGGCTAATTGGTGTCCAGATTGTAGAATTTTTTCAGGTACCATGAATATACCTAAAATTAAATCTTACATAGACAAAAACTTTCAAATTTTATATATAGACGTTAAAAGATATGAAATTAATATGGAATTAATGGAAGAATATGGAATACCTTCAGCCGAGGGAATTCCAAGAGTTTTAGTGTTTGATAAAAATAAAAACCTTTTAAATAATTCAAATACAACAGAATGGAGAACGGCAAGAGATAGATCCAGCCAAGAGATTTTTAACTTCTTTCAGGAGATGAAATCGATTAACTAAATTGTCTGTCAGCGCTTCCAAATTTAAGATAAAAAAGGCCGCCAAATAATAAAATACCAGAACAAATATAAAATATAACATCCCAGGATCTAGTAACTTCGAGAACCAAGCCTGCAACCATTGGGCTGAAAATCGCTGCTATCATACCTATGCTTCCAGAAATACCAACTAAAGTTCCTGTATATTTTGGACCTAAATCAGCATGATTTACTCCAAATCCTCCTGCGCAAATACCTGTACAGAGTTGAATTAGGCATAATAAAAAAATTGCATTGAATAAAGTATCTTGCAGAGAAATTAAATATAAGAAAATAGCTGATCCAAAAAATCCAATTGAATTAACAGTTTTTCTAACATTAATTACCTTATATCCTTTTTTTATAAAACTATCTGATATATAACCACCTAAAATAAGTGAAAACATCGCAACAAGACTTGGCATTAATAATGAATAAATAAATGCACTAGATCCTAAATCAATACCCATTCCACCATCAGCAATTGGAGCATTGATAAATTTTGGCAAATAAGAAATAAATGTGAATAAAGCCCAATTATTACAAAAAGTTGCAACTGCTATTGCTAAGAAAGGCCAATTTTTAATTAATTTTAGAAATGGTATTGACGGAGGTGTTGAATTTGAGGGTGCTTCAGCTTTTATTAATTGCAATTCATTATTTGATAGATTTTTATTATCCTCTGGATAAGATGTAACAATTCTCTGCCAAAATAAGTACCAAAATATACCCATTAGCCCAAAAGAATAAAAAACCCACTCCCAAGAATAATTCGCTATTATGATAGCTGCTACAACATATCCAAATACTGTACCTGCTGCTATTCCGCTATTGGTAAAACCTACTGCCCTTGTTCTTTCATTAAATGGAATCCATCTGGCATAAATAGAATGCCAAGCCGGAAAGGTTACCCCTTCTCCTAAACCTAATAAGATTCTTATAAAAATAAGCCACCATAATCCACTGTATGCAAAAAATGGAGTGATAATTGTAAATAATGACCAAATTATTAATGCATAGCCAAGAACTTTCTTGCCTCCATATTTATCTGCTAGATAACCACCTAAAGTCATGCTAATCATATATCCAACATAGAAAGTTCCTAAAACTATTCCTACTTGTAATTCAGACCACCCAAATTGTTCTTGCATGGGTATGATTGCTACAGAAATATTTACTCTATCTATATAGCAAATAAATACAGCAATGAATGATAAAAAAATAACTTTGAATCTATATGGGATTCTCATTTTGGAGAAAATTTAATTGGCATCTCTTGTATAGCATGAACAAAGTTGTTTGGAGCAACTTTCCATTTACCATTCATCTCAAAATCAGGGAATCTGGTTAAAAATTGTGAATAAAATTCTTGTAATTGCATTAATGCAACTGGCTTACCTATACATGAATGCCTTCCAAAGCCAAATGCAAGATGTTTATCTGCATTCTCTCTTAAAATATTAAAATCATCTGGATTTTCAAAAATTTCTGGATCTCTATTTGCTGCACCATACCAAAGTGCTATTTTTTCATGAGGTCCAATTTTTTGTCCATTTATTTCTGTTTCTTCAAGAGTTGTTCTTCTCATATGAATTACTGGTGAAACACATCTAACTGTTTCATTTACAAAATTAGGAAGAAGTTCCAAATCATCTATTAATAGTTCTTTTTGTGTTTGATTGTCATATAAAAGTTTAATGCCTCCGCTCAAAGTATTCCTTGTCGTATCATTTCCTGCAAAAATAATTAGCAACCAAGATCCATCTAAAAATTCTTGTGATAACTTCTCACCTTCTATTTCAGCATTTGCTATTGCACTTAATAAGTCTTCCGATGGATCTTCTCTTTTGCTATTTAAAATAAATCTTCCATAATCAAACATCTCATCAACCATTGCATTAAACATATCTATCATTGCTGGATCAGGGGTTGAGTCTGTTTTACCTTCATTTTGTTCTTTTATCATTTCATAAGTGAAATACTGAGCTAATTCTAAAAACTCCATCCAAGATACTAATTTTTGTCTATCTTCTTCAGGTATTCCTAAAATTTCTGAAAGTGTAAATATCGGCAATTGTTGGGAGACTTCACTTACTAAGTTACATTCTCCTAAAGGCGCAATATTATCTAATAATAAGCTAACTTTTGATGATACTTTTTTTCGCAGGTCATTAATATAATCAGGTTTAAAAAAAGGCATATGTTCTTTTCTTAAGCCAAGATGCATTTCACCATCGAGATTAAGCATATGATCTATAGTTGATTTAAATAATTTAGGGTGTCTATTATCTTCTCTTCCGAGCGTTAATAAATTTCCAGTTGCATATTGAGATGAAAATATTTTTGGATTCATTGAAACATATTTTATATCTTCATATCTTGTTAAAACCCAGTACCCTGGTTCTGGGTCTGTGGGCATAGGTTCATGATAAAAAACAGGAGCGTTTTCTCTAAGATCTTTATAAAGACTAAAGGGCTGACCTTTTGTAAATAAATCTAAATCGTTTAATTGATCATTAGGATTAAAGTTATATTTTTCTTTATACGCAGGATTGTTGATCTCATGATTGAGAACTTCATCAGATAAGATAAATCCTTTTGACATATATGTGTTGGAAAATTATGTTTATTTTTGCAATATATATCTTAAACTAAAACCCCTTAGCAACATAGTTGTTGTAAGGGGTTTATCGGTTAAAAGCTATAGCTATACTTTACTGATACAGTTCTTGGAGGAATCCACTGCATCCAGTTTCTTGGTCTCCAAGATGTGTCATCTACAGCATAAATATATGCTTCAGTTCTTTTATCGGTTAAATTATCTATTGATAATTGTAATTTTGAATTTTCGTTTATATCTAACCCTAAATTAAAATTAATCTTAGTATAGTCAGGAGAGCTTGTATTTGGATTTTCTGCAAAAGTATTAAAACTATCGCCATAATAATTCATATCAAGTCTCGCATATGATGGATATGACATAATTGTAGTGTCATAAACAAGTCCTAAATTCCATTGAGTTTCAACAGTATTTGGCAATCTATCGCCAGCTGCAGCACCCAAAGAAGCTATGTCTATTGATGTTTCTGCTGTCATAGAGCTTCCAGCAAAATCAAGAGAAATTTCATCATTTAATGCATAAGTAAAATCAACTTCCCAACCAGAAGTTTCAGCTTTACCGCCATTAAAGTTATATGACCAACCGCAACCAGGGGTTACAGAAATAATAATGCCATCCCAAGCTACATCGAAATATGTTACATTCGCTGTATAATTTTGACCTCTCGATTTAACACCAAATTCTGTTGTCTCAGCTTCATCTGAATTAAATCTTGGCCCCCATGTTTCCTGTGCAGTTTCATCACTACTACAAAAAGGAGGAAGAGGAGATTGGTTGCCTCCAGGCCTGTACCCTGCCGCTTTTGTAGCATATAAAGTTAAATCATCATTAATTTTATAGCTAGCTGCATATTTCATTCTTGTATCTGCTTCTTTTCCAGATAACTCTGAACAATCTGTTCCTGCAGGATCATTTCCATCGCATCCATTACTATCCATATAGAAAATACCATATTGATATGATTTAGATTTATCTTTAATTTCATAATCTCTTATACCAAATGTAAGAGTTAATTTTTCATTTACGTTATAGTCAAACTGCCCATATAAAGATGTTTCTTCTTGCTCGTTATATTCTGTATATGAAGCATAATATAGATACGGGTAACCTAAATGCCCCTCACAAAATGGAGGACAATAAGCAGTAGCATCATATACAGCTGGATCAACACCTGCAGCTATTGAAGTAACATAATCTAACCAATACTCATCAATTGCATATTGAGTTTGTGAGATTGAGTTTGGCTCTTCATTAAACTTGTAATTATAATATCCAACCGTCCACTCAAACTTTCCAGGCTTAGATACTAATCTTAGCTCTGTTGTTTCTTGGTAATATTCATCACCATCTACAATCAGTGGTGCCGGAACATAATCATCCATATCAATTCTAGCCCAATCTGTCACAGCGTCTTCACTAGTTGTCTTATCAGAAATAATCAAATTTGCATCAAAAACACCAAAATCATATTTAATATTTGCAATAAATACTTCTTTAGTAATATCCTCATTCTCATCCACAGCCAATGCATGTGCAAATCTTGGATCATAATTAGTAAGAACAGAGCTGCCATTAGGATAATCAGCCTCTGTGGCTGCAAAATTAGAAATAGCACTTAAACGTGCGCAAGTAGGATCTCCATCCCAGTTATACCACCAACTTGAAGCCTGCGGACAGTCTGAAACATAAACATCAGCACTTCCAGGCTTGCTCTGACCAGGTTCTAATATACCGTATGCTTTATTATTAACATTCATATATCTTAAACTTCCAGTAAGCTTACCACCATCATCAAAAGCTAATGTCACCATAAGCTGTGAGTCATCCTCTTCACCTACTGTATTACCAGTTTGAATATTTTTATATATTCCAGGTGAAACTAACTGAGAATATACAGCTCTAACAGCTAAACTATCAGAAAGAGGAAGGTTATACATCATTTCAATACTTGTTTCAGGGTCATCAGCTTTTACTTTGTTACCATATCCAACTCTTATCTTTCCATAAGATGCACTTGAATCTGGTTTATTTGTAATATATCTAATAGTTCCACCAATAGCATTTGAACCATATAACGTTCCTTGAGGTCCTCTTAGAACCTCTATTCTTTCAACATCAAATAATCCCATTAATGAACCACTTACTTCATCTATATAAGTTGAAGTGGTTCCTGAGGAACGCTGTGAAGTCGAAGTATTTAATCCTCTAAAGGTATAATAATTAGAGCCACCTGGTGTAGATACACCTGCGATAGATCTTAAATAATCTTCAGGGTTCATTATTCCTCTTTCTTCTAATGCTGATTCGGTAATCACAGAAATATTCATTGGTATTTCTTGAACAGTTTCAGCTTTTTTATTAGCAGTAACAATAACCTCTTCAACTTCCTGCTCTTGAGCAACCAGCAAAATTGGTATCAAAAGAAAGAAGCATTTAAATAAATTTATTTTGTTCATAATTTAATCCTCCAAAACAAAAAAACCCAGCAACTGCTGGGTCAAATTCAACAAAGAACAGAACCAGCTAACTTGACTGACCCCGGCTTCGATGTATCAATAAATTTTTCACAATTAAGAGTATATAGATAATCAAGGTTTTGTAAACAAATTATTCAACTCTCACAAACATCGTTCTAATAAATGCAACAGTGCTTTGAACAATAAATAACATTAAGCAGAATATATAAAAATTATTTTTCTGATCAATCAAACCCAAGATCATAGATCCTGACAAAATGAATATAGTTATTAATATTCCAACTTGTAAGGCGATAATCTTGAATGGAAACAAGTCCTTATATCCCTCTCTTCTTAAATCAAAAACTCGTCTTGGAAAAATTAAAAGCCCTATTGTTGAGTATAAACATAATGTCCAATTTACAATTGCCCAGCTTAAATCTATATTATTTTGGTTAAAAATTGCAAATGGCAAAAGAGCACAAAACATTGCCCCAAATGCAGAAAAGGTTAATAGTTGTATTCTAAAATTATCTGGTTTGCTAAATCCTTTCTTTGATCTACTGAGTCCTATGAGTATTGCAGAAAACCCAACAATACCAAGCGATACTTCAGCCAAAACTTGTAATGCTCTAAAATCTGGTTCCATATTTTATTCCTTTTAGTTATATATAGATCTATCCTCCGCCATCTCCGCCACCACCTCCACCATCACCGCCATAAACTCCGCCATCTGTAGCTTGAGGGTGAGTTAAAGATATTAAAGACATAAATGTGATTCCGTTTCCTAATGCTGAAGTTATTTCTTTTAAGTTTAATTTCTTGGCAAGTTCAGGATATGATTTTGTATCACCTGTTTCTTTATTAACAATTAATGCATCTTTTTTTGATATTAACACTACTTCATCAGATATTATTCCTAACCCATATTGATTAAAAATTGATTTTTTAAATCTTTTTCTAAAAACAATCTTTCCAGTCTCCCATGATAATTTTGCTACCTCTTTTGAAGATGCTAAGTAGTACATGTGATTTTCAAAAGTATGAGGGAGAAATGGGATCATCGAGCTGTGCAATGTTTCTTGGTAATGTGACCATAAAGAGTCACCAGAATCTTCTCGAAAACAATGAATCATTTTTGATCCAAACCAAGCCCAACTAAAGACAAGAATATAATTCTCATATTGAGCAATTACATATGGTATTTGTCCTTTAGGTAATTCCCCGACCCATACTGGTTTATTGTCAGTAAGATCATACTTAGCTATTGAGTCTTTTTTCCCAAAAATTGCAACTTTATTCATGCTCATAATAATATTTGGTAGGGATGGAGGGAGTCGAACCCCCACGCCTTGCGGCACTTGGTTCTAAGCCAAGCGTGTCTACCAGTTCCACCACATCCCCAAGCCTATGCATTATATATAGTTATGTTCTTTTAGTGAAAAATATTTTGTGTTTTAAAGATTGTAATCTAGTTGATTTTTTCTTAATTGATGAACTGTATAAAGTGATAAGAATAATAAAATCCCTAAGCCCAAACTTATCAAGGAATGAATATTATATCCATCGTAAAATATGCTTGCTAATCTACCTATAATCATACATCCAAATATATATAACAAAACACTTCCTATTTGTACTTTAGAAGATGAATATACAAATCTAATTGTAAGATAGCCGCAACCCAACCAAAAACCTGCATAAGTTCTAATCATTGTAGATAAAGCAGCATTACCTAACTCAACTGGTGGCAAAAATCTATTACCAACTTCAGGAGAAAAAATTGTGATTAGTGCCATAGCGACCATAGTGCCGCCTAATATTACAAGTATTGATCTTGCAATTAATGATCTCATAAAACCCCCAACATATATAAAGCAAGTAAAAAGGATAAAACTCCAAAGCCCATCCAAATATACATTTCCCTATAATTGTTAAACTTATATGAATTAATTGCAAGAAAACAACAAAAAATTGGCGCTATTACCAGAACGCCATATCCTATTAAAATAGCAAGCGGTATAAAAGCTAGAAATAAGAAAACTTGTAGAACAAATTTATTCATAACCCTATAAAACTATTATTTACTATGATTGTCAATTTTATGGTTAATTGTTACCGATAGATTGATTTTGGATGCTAGATACCTGAGTTTGAATTTCTAAAATTACTTGATTAAGTTGGTTCTTATAATTATTTAATGCTTGCACAGAATCGTCTAGAAGCATTAATTGGGTATTGATGTTGCTGAGACTAAGTCTTAATGACTGTAAATCTTCTGCAGAGAGCCCTAACTCATCAATTTTAGATAAATTTAAATCAATATTTTTTTTCATAGAGTTTAGATTTAATTGATTTGCTTCAACATCTTTTTGTAGTTTAGAAAATAATTTATCGAGATTGGTAAGCTGTTCAGTCAATTTTTTAATATCTACTTTATTTCTTTTATTACTTAAATCCCATAATTTTCTAATTTCTTTATCAAGAAACTGAATTGAAGATGTTATATCAGTCATAGAGTCATTGTTAGTCTCATCAACTATATTAATTTGCTCTTCGATTAATGAAATTCTTTCATCAATGCTTGTTAAAGTAGATTTATTGTTCTCTGATTCAAAGGTCTGCCAAATACCTAATAACAATATACTCATAAAAGCAACCACATATATAAAGCCCACAAGCAGCCCGCCACTCCCCGCTCTCTCAAGATATGAGGGTAGTTTTTTATTAACTTTTATATCTCTATCCATATCTAATTAAAAATAAACTTTTTTTAGCATATAATAATTATCTATTTTACCTTAACTTAGTAGTGTATTAATGAATTTAGACTTTTCAGATGATCAAAAGTTTCTTCAGCAAGAAGCAAGAAAGTTTCTCGATAAAGAACAAACACTTTCTAGAAATAGATCTGTTCTTGAAAACAGTAATAAAGTCGACAAAGAGCTTTGGAAAAAGATTGTAGATTTGGGCTGGACAGGCATAAGAGTACCAGAGGATTATGGTGGGCTTGGTTTAGGTCACCTTGAATTATGTGTTATTGCTGAAGAACTAGGTAGATTTCTTGCTCCTGTTCCATTCTCTTCTTCAGTATATTTATTCACTGAAGCAATCATAAATTATGCAAGTGATGAGATTAAAAAAGATCTTCTCCCTAAACTTGTTAGCGGTGAAGTCGTAGGTACGCTAGCTATAACTGAATCATTTCAAGCTCCTACATCTGATAATATTGAAACTTTATCTGAAAATGGAACTCTAAATGGCAAAAAAATTGGAGTCCCAGATGCGGAAATAGCAACACATACAATAGTAGTATGTAAAACAAATAATGGTATTTCTCTTCAACTAGTTGATTTGTCCTCGTCTGGGGTAACTGTTGAACACCAAGAAAATATAGATGAAAGTAGAGGTCATTTTTCAATTGCTTTTGAAAATGCTAAATGTGATCTTATAGGAGATGATGGAAGTGGCTGGGATCTTTACGAATTATTAATCAACCAAGCAGCTGTTTTATTTGCATATGAACAAATTGGTGGTTCGCAAGCATCGTTAGATATGGCGATTAACTATGCAAAAGAAAGATATGCTTTTGGCAGACCAATTGGATCTTTTCAGGCTATAAAGCATAAGCTTGCAGATATGTATGTAGCTTTAACGTTAGCCAAATCTAACTGTTATTATGCTGCATGGGCATTATCGACTAATGCTTCTGATTTACCTTCAGCGTCTGCCACAGCAAGAGTTAGTGCTACAAAAGCTTTCCAATTATGCTCAAAAGAAAATATTCAAACACATGGGGGAAATGGTTTTACTTGGGAATATGATTGTCATATGTTTTATAGAAGATCAAAGCTTTTATCATTAAATATAGGTTCATTGAGTAATTGGAGAGAGAAGTTAGTGATTAGTTTAGAACAATCAAATATTAATTAGGAATATAAATATGGATTTTAACGATACACCAGAACAAGCTAAATTTAGAAAAACTTGCAGAGAATGGCTAGAAAAAAATGCTAAACATAAAGACAATGCTTCAAAAGAGCCGTCTTTTGCAAATAAAGATGTTCTTGAAGAAGCAAAATTATGGCAAAAGAAAAAATATGATGCTGGTTGGGCAATGCTGCATTGGCCAAAAGAATATGGAGGTATAGGTGCTTCACCAATAGAAAGAATCATTTGGGCAAATGAAGAATCTAAATTTGACGTTCCTAAGGGTATCTTTGAAATAGGATTAGGAATGTGCGGACCCGTTATGATGCAATATGCTTCTGAAGAACAAAAAGAAAGATATTTACCTCCTATGGCAGAGGGTAAAGAAATATGGTGTCAATTATTCTCTGAGCCGTCTGCTGGATCCGATGTTGCTGGATTAAGAAGTAAAGCAGTACAAGATGGTGATAAATGGATTATTAATGGTCAAAAAGTATGGACATCGGGTGCACACTTTTCAGATTATGGGATTTTAGTAGTTAGACATGATCCAGAACTTGAAAAACATAAAGGCCTTACTTTCTTTTTTGTTGATATGAAATCGCCTGGTATCGAAGTAAAACCAATAAAACAAATAACTGGTGGCTCAAGTTTTAATGAAGTTTATTTTACTGATGTTGAAATACCAGACTCTCAACGACTTGGAGAAATTGGAGATGGCTGGAAGGTTGCGATTACTACCCTAATGAATGAAAGACTAGCAGTTGGAGATGCTGATGGTGTAGATGTGGAGGATGCTTTTAGATGGGCTAAGACTCAAGATAGTCTAGGAGAACCTTTATTAAATAACAAAGCTGCTAGATCATCTATTGCTGATTGGTACTGTGAAAAAAGTGGTTTAAAAAATACTAAACTAAGAACTATGTCTGCCCTTTCAAAAGGAGATACACCTGGACCAGAGGCTTCTATTACAAAAATTGTTAGCGCTGGTAAACTTCAAGATATTGGTAATTTTGGAATTGATTCACTAGATATGGCAGGAATGCTTAAAACTGATGATCCAGATATTAAAAAATTTCAAATGGCTTGGCTAGGAGCCCCAGGTATGAGAATAGCAGGTGGTACAGATGAAATTCTTAGAAATATTATTGCTGAAAGAGTATTAGGTCTTCCTCAAGAACCTCGAGCTGATAAAGGATTAGCATATAAAGATATTCCTTCAGGTAATTCTTAGTTTATTGAAACTTAGTTAAAAATTCTAAAAAAGCAATATTACCACCTTCTACAGTAATATTTCCTGAAGCTATTGAAGCAACTGGGTTACCAATACCCATTAATATTTTCTTAAACTCTTCCTCTTTAGTTTGAATAGAAATATTGCAATCTATTTGTTTAGAATTTGATATAACTGCAACGCTGTTTCTTAAAGTAATATTTTTTGTTACTCCAGAAGAGAAATTAAAACATACCCTAAAAATATCATTATTATGCTTCTTGGGATTAAATCTAACAGAAAGGACATCAAAAAATGTATCTATTGAAATTTCTTCTAATAGCTCTTCATTGGTTACTGAAATAGGAAATCCATTAAACCCCTTTTGAAGTTCCAATGCCGATGTCAAAAAATAATTTCTTTTATTAGGATTAGATGATCTTGAACCTTCATATATTAATGCTTGTTGTCTTAAATTTTTAACTTCATCATTAAAAAAATCTAAAGCAATTAAATAATCACTTAGTTCGAGAGCCCATTGCATATCTTCATCTTTAACAGCTGCTTTTAATTGGCTTAATAAATTGTCATTACCACCTGCTAAATTAGAAACTCTTTTAGCTTTTTCCTCTCTAGATAATGGATCTAATTCTGAAGGATTTCCATTGAACCATCCAAGATATCCATTAAATATACTTTTAACAGACCATCTTACTGTTCCATAAAACTCATATAAATAAGGTGAGTTTGAGATATCCTCAGGCAACTCAACCATCTCAACAATTTGATCTGGATAGTACCCTTGATTCATTAGTCTAATTGTTTGGTCATGAATATACTGAATAGCGTCTCTATAAACTATAAGCACTTCCTTGATTTTATTTCTTCCAACTACCGGCTTCGTATGACTTGGAAAAAGAAACTCTGGCTCAAATGATTGCATATGATCGATACTATTTATCCAACCTATTACATCTCTGTGCGTGGTCCCTCTTATGGTATATAAATTTGGAAATGTTTTATAAATATTATCTCCTGGCATCAAAGATTTATGATTTGGTAGCCAAACAAATAGCTGATCATCTGTTTCTCCTGGGGCGTGGTAGAGTTCAATTTCTATTCCTGCAATATTTGTCTTTAAAGTATCTTGAAAAGTTATATCAGGTTTTATATATCCGGTTGGAGATTTCGATACATTTAAACTCGCCCCAATGCCAACATTAATAAAGTCTTCTTTGGGAAGAAGTGTTCCAAACATTCTTGTACTTCTTTGAGTAATAATTGGGTTCAAAATACCCATTATCCTTTGAACATAATAATCTGTATCTTCATGCGCTATTATTTGTGGTTTTTCTTTTTGATTCTTTAAATAATATGCAGTTCCAAAGGTATGATCGCCATGGTTATGGGTGTATATAATTGCCTTTATAGGATTGGAGTTTTGTTTAGCAAATAAGGAATAAATTTTTTCAGCTTCAAAAACACTATCTGAGGCATCAATAATAATATTTCCTCCATCCCCTTCCACCATTATTGAATTTGCAATACCGAACCCAATTGCAAAATGAATCTTTCCTCCTGGTGTATTAAATGATATAACCTGTCGTTCAAATTCTTTGGAATGTTCTATTAATTTTTCAACTTTAGAGGTTGAAGGCACATCAATATCTAGCGCTTGATTGTCAGAGCATGATAATAAAAAAAATATTATGGAAAATGCTGCAAATTTTTTAAACACAACTTAATTTATAAAAAACTTATCATTATTTCATCAACAAGAACATTTGAAGCATCTTCTGATGAAATTGATCTGCTTGAACCGTCTCTCCATACAGTAACAACAGTCCAAACAGTCTTATCCTGTTCAATATCTTTTAAATTTACTCTTAAAATGTTATTAGTAAAAGTATAGACATGATCTCTAAAAGCATAGTTATACCTATAGTAATTTGAATGAATAAAGGTAGCATTTGGAGGATAATAGCCCAACCTGTCAGACTCTACTACATCTTTTGTAGTAAAGTTAATATCAAATACTAAATTTGAATCTTTTTTATATTGCAATCCTTTCTCTTCAATTGCATTTTTTAATTTTTGTTTGAATTTTTCAAGAACAATGGGGTTTACATCTGCGCTAATACTTGAATCATTTATCTTTATATTAAAATCGTTATAATTATCTAGATTAAAAGTCTCAATTGAATCAATCTTAAGATTAGAATAAGTGGTTGAACATCCAATTAGAAGTATTAAGCTTGTTAGAATTGTTGTATTTTTCATAGATATTATATGTTTAATTTAGAAGACCAAAAATTTATAAAATTATTAGACCTCAATGCACAAATATATACTGAATCTGAATTTAATTGCAAGCATATTCATTTAGATTCTAATAGCGATGAAAAAGTATTTATGGTTGCTTTTAGGACGATACCTGAAGATTCTACCGGTGTTGCACACATATTAGAACATACCGCACTCTGTGGATCTAAAAAATATCCTGTTAGGGACCCATTTTTTATGATGATACGAAGATCACTTAATACTTTTATGAATGCATTTACATCTAGCGATTGGACTGCATATCCATTTGCTACACTTAATGATAAAGATTTTAAAAACCTGCTAAGTGTATATCTTGATTCATCCTTTTTCCCCAATCTAGATAAATTAGATTTCTATCAAGAGGGTCATAGACTTGAATTTAGTGATCAAGAAAATATAAATAGTGAATTAGAAGTTAAAGGGGTCGTATTTAATGAGATGAAAGGTGCTATGAGCACTGTAACTAGTCAACTATGGCATGGATTATCAAAACATTTATATCCATCTTCTACATATAAACATAATAGCGGTGGAAACCCAGAAAATATTATTGACCTTACTCATGAAAATTTAGTCAACTTCCATCAAAAACATTACCATCCTTCAAACGCTACTTTCTTTTCATATGGAAATATTGATGTTGATGAACTACAAAGTTTTATAAACGAAAATGTATTAACTAATTTTGAGCCATCCAATCAATCAATTAATGTTCAAAATGAAGATAGGATAACTTCTCCCAAAACTGTTGAAGAATTTTATAATCCAATGCCAAATGATGAGAACAATCATCATGTGGTCTTAAGCTGGCTTTTGGGCGAGAGTCATAACCCTGTTGAATTGCTAGAGTCAATTTTAATGACTGATATATTATTAGATAATTCTGCATCGCCACTTAAGAAAGCTCTTGAGAAAACTAATCTTGGGAAATCACTCTCTCCATTAACTGGGCTTGAGGCTGATCACAAAGAATTAGTTTTTGTAGCAGGCCTAGAGGGAGTTGAATCTAATAAACAACAAGAGGTCCAAGATTTAATATTGAATTGTTTAAAAGATGTTGTAGAAAAAGGGATTGATAAAAATATTATTGAATCCTCCCTTCATCAATTAGAAATAAAACAAAGAGAGATTACTGGGTCTGGGATGCCTTATGGTCTTCAAATTATGTTAAGTTGTCTGCCGGCTTGCATTCATAATGATGATCCGCTAAAAGTTTTAGATCTAGATTCATCATTTTCAATTATTAAGGACAAATTAAAAGAAGAAAATTATATTGAGAAAATAATTGAAGAAAGGATTATTAAAAATAATCATAGAGTAAATTATGCTTTAATTCCTGATCCAGAGTTCAATAATAAGAATGAAGAAAGGATTAAAAACAAAATTACCCAAAAATCAAAAAAATTATCAGAAAAGGATAAACAACAAATAATTAGCCTCTCATCAAAATTAAAAGAAAGACAAGAAACTATTGATGACCCTGAAGTGCTTCCAAAGGTAACAAAAGAAGATATTCCACATATCAGAAATTACGCAGAATCAACTATAACTAAGACTGGAAATATAGATAATTACTTTTATAAAACTGGAACAAATGGGATTACATATCATTCAATAATTTATCCATGTTCTAACCTTTCAACTGAAGAGTTCAAAATTGCCTCATTATTTGCAAGTACACTCACCAATATAGGCTTCAGTAATATGGATTACGAGGAAGTTCAAAAAATACAATCAGCTATAACTGGTGGTATTTATTCAAATTTTATACTGTTACCAAGTGATGGCAACAATGAAAATAAATTAGCTTTAAAAATTACTTCAAAATCACTAGAAATGAATGAAAACAAAATGCAGGATATATTAATCAAAACTATTCTAGAAGCTGATTTTACTAATGAAAATAGAATCAAAGATCTGCTAAATTTTATAGACTCAGATAATGAAAAATCTCTAATTCAAAATGGTCATATCCTTGCTATGAGCAATGCTGGAGCGCAAATAAACAACCTTGCTGCAACAAATGATATGGTCTCAGGTTTAAACTTTATTTCAAATACAAATAAATTATCAAAAAATATTAATGAAAATGATAATCTAATAAAATATATTAATTTACTATCTTCAATAAAAAATAAAATAGGAATGTCGCCTATTTATACCTTTACAGCATCATCTATTGAGCAGGAAAAAACTAGGATTAAATTTGAATTTGATGGCTCTGATAACAATGTTGAAACTCAAAATTATCTTGATATTCAAGAAAATTCTATTGGATGGATAACAGGTGCTCAGGTTTGTTATTGTGCTGAAGCATTTGCTACAGTAGATTCATTTCATCCTGATGCGCCCACCTTAACTGTACTTGGAGAAGTATTAAAATGGGGGTATTTACATCCAGCTATAAGAGAGAAAGGAGGCGCATATGGTGCTGGTGCAATACAAGATTCAAATAATAAAATTTTTAAATTCTTCTCATATCGCGATCCTAGATGCAGTGAAACTTTTAATGAGTTTAAAAAATCAAGGGAATGGTCAATAAAAAATATTTCACAAGATCAATTAGATGAAGGGATTCTAGGTGTGATATCTGGCATTGATAAGCCGCTGTCACCTTATGGCGAAGCAATAAGTGATTTTAAAAGTATGCTCGAAAACAAAGATAAAGAAAAAAGATTAGCCTTTAGATCTAAAGTAAAAGGCTGCACTATTGACGATCTTGTTGAAGTATCAAGAAAATACTTATTCAACGAATCAAAAAGATCATTAATTGCTGGTGA
The DNA here is from genome assembly GCA_902563835.1 of uncultured SAR86 cluster bacterium. Taxonomy (GTDB): domain Bacteria; phylum Pseudomonadota; class Gammaproteobacteria; order Magnimaribacterales; family D2472; genus SAR86A. The sequence continues at coordinate 30,578 of CACEZB010000004.1, read as the reverse complement.
AAGTTATATTGAAGAAATTAAAAATCTGAACTTTGATATAAGAAATATTTAGTCAAAAAAATAAAAATCTTTTTCTTTTTAATTCTTTTGCGCATCCCCAATATTGTTTTTGATATTTTGTTGATTTGGCTTGTACTCTGTCAGCAACTTTAATCAACCACTGTTTTTTTCTGTAGGTTTTCTTTTCAAAGCCTCCATACCCTTCATGATAGGCAAGATATAAAGATCTAGCGTCTGTTTTTTCAAAACCTTGATAGTATCCTTTACTTGCATACCAACCAATAAAATCAGCTGAATCATTAAAATCTTTCCTATTTGCTCTACTATTGCCAGTCTCATCTTTATAATCCTCCCAAGTATTTTTTAAAGCCTGGGAATAGCCAACAGCAGAAGAAGGTCTAAACCAAGGAATAAAACCTAATATTTTTTCTCTTTCTGGCCTTGCATCAGATTTAAAACTTGATTCCTGATACACAAAGGACATTAAGACATATGGTGGTATTTTCCAGCGCTTCTCACTTCTAATTGCTGCCTTATACCAATTTTTTTTCTCTTTAAAAATTAAACATATGTTATCAGGATTTTCTGGCGGTCTTGTAGCACAAGATTGTATAAAAATAATTGCTATTAGAAATAAAAAATAATTAAATTTATATTTTTTCATCCTTTTTAAAACCTCTAAAATTTTTGAATCTAGGGAATCTCAAGCTGTAATGTTCTCCTTCAATGCTTTGAGTTATTGCATCTGCTCTAATTTCAACAAGTCTTCCTATTAATTTGTCTTTTGATGCCCAAAATTTCTCTCTTTCCTCGTCAGTTAAACCACTTCCAACGCTTAATGAAAAGAATTTTCCATCATCATCACCTTCTACATGAAATGCGCCCAGCTTACCGGAATGTTTTCCAGTACCCTCCTGAATATCTATAATTTTTAAAGTAACCTCAATAAAAGGTTTGATTTTTAACCATGCATGGCTTCTTTTGCATTCATAATAATTATCATTTGGTTTGATCATCAAGCCTTCGAAACCTTTTTCTAGAGCTTCTTTATTCATGCTTGCAAATTTATCCTGACCATCCTTTTCATCAAAATTTATTACTTCATAATCTACTAATTTAATTGCATTTTCAAAACTCTTTGATAATTTATTTAATTCCTCTTTTCTTTCAATTGAACTAAGTTTACTTTTACCTTCATTAAATTCTTTCAATGGAAGAATATCAAAAAGAGCAAGATAAGCATCATCTGTTTGAGCTCCTGATTTTCTATAAACTTGTTTCATTAAAGCTTGGAAATCATCGCTCATAACTTCTCCATCAAATACAATATTATTGTATTCTGATTTACTTAAAGCATTCTCGATATGGGGGAAATTGTGAAATATCTTTCCATTACGACTGTATAAGGTTGCTTTTCCATTCTTAACTATAGCGATTACTCTAACTCCGTCATATTTATATTCAACTAAACAATCTCCTTTTATCTTTTTTGGATGTTTTGCACCATCATGGGCAAGCATGCATGAAAAAATTGGAACTTTAAATTCTAAATCCATCCTTTTTGCCACATTATTGACAGTTTTCTCACTCACGCCGCACCTTAGATCTTTTATTAATATTCTTCTATACCAATTATTCCATTGATCTTTTTTAGCAGAACTCATTAAGTCAATTATTAAATCTCTAGCTGCATGACCTGTTTTTTTTCTTTCAATTAATAGATAAACATTTTTCTTGAAGTCATTCCATTTCAAGCCATCTCCATCTTCTTCTGATTCTGGAACTTGTTTTACTCCAAAGGTTATAAGTGGATCTAAACACATTGAAAGACCTTCTTGAAAATCTATATTATTCAAATTATTTTCAACAACACCCTCTTTAAATAAACGGCTATTATCGCTTTCTAATTCTTTGATAATTTTCCATGGATCATTCATTCAACTAACATTCCTTATTAATCATTATGGTTAGAAAGTTGTTTTATTCTTTCTACATCTTGAGCCCTGGATTCCATATGTGAAATCATCTGTTTCGTAATTGGAGTCCTTTCTTCATCGCAAAGGGATGCATGAAATTTATCAGCAAAATTTATAGAAAATTCAACCATTTGTTTTACTGTATCTAATGGATCATCTACCTTCATAAGATCTGCAACAATTGCAATTGCAAAGGTCTTTGTATCATTTTTAAAAGTTCCAGGATTTAGTGCATTTATAACTCTAAATCTTTCCATTCCATCTTTATTATTGAAAGAAAAAAATTTGTTGTTAATTTTTGCACCATAGTTAGTAAGAAATCCAAAGATCTGTTCTATATCATACATAGACCTGTCTACAGAAATTAAATTTAATATGGCTAACTCTTGCTCTTCCTTACTGTTCTCATATTCAAAGGATTGTTGATTATTGATATCTACCTCAGGAGATTCAATAGCATCAGACTGTTCTTCAATCCTAAGTTTAAGTTTGCTTGAGTTCGAAATTTTTCTTATATACAAAAATACTATTATTAAAAATGTTAATACTGCTAATCCAATTAAATAAATTTCTGAATTGGTAGTCATTTATGATTCAGCTAGTTTGAGTGCTTGATTGACGTCAACGGATACCATTCTTGAAACACCAGCCTCTTGCATTGTAACTCCCATTAAATAATCACTTCGCTCCATAGAAACTTTATTATGAGTAATAAAAATAAATTGTATCGACTTTGACATTTCTTCAACCATATTTATAAATCGAAGAGTGTTTAAGTCGTCTAAAGGTGCATCTACTTCATCTAATAAGCAAAATGGTGCTGGATTAAGATCAAAAATAGCAAATACTAAAGCTAAAGCCGTTAAAGCTTTTTCTCCACCAGATAATTGTGAAATAGATGAATTCTTTTTTCCTGGAGGTCTTGCCATTAAAACTACTCCAGCATGCAATGGATCATCATCGGTTAAGGTGAGCTCAGCAACACCTCCCCCAAATAACTTTGGGAACATCTCTTTAAGTTTTAAATTGACAGCATCAAAACTATCTTTGAATATTGTTTTTGTTTCGTTATCAATTTTCTTAATAGCGCCATTAAGTTTATCTAATGCTTCTGTAAGGTCATTGTATTGCTCATCTAATTCTTCTTTTCTTTTTGATTCATCCGCGATTTCTTCTGGTGCAGCTAAGTTAATTGCACCCAATCTAATTATTTTAGTCTCTATAGCAGTTAAGCTATCTTCGATTTCATCTAATGTCGTATCTTCATAATCTGAAAAATTAACAGTATCAATATCTATACCAGCTTCCTTAATTTTTTTATTTGAATTATCTAAATTTATTTCATATGTTTTAAGTTCAAGACGAATATTTGTTATTTTTTCAGAAATAGATTTAGAGTCTAAATCTGCGATAGATTTTTTATTTTCTAGATTTCTTAATTCATCATTAAATTTTGATTGTTTTTGTCTCAGCGCGACTAGAATTGACTCTGCATCTGAGCTTTTACTAACAAAGTCTTTCATTTCATCTTGGATAGAACTCTTAAGTTTTTCTGCTTCCTCGATTTGTTCTTCTAAGTCATTTTGACGAGAAAGATATTCATCAGTTAATGTTTTAGATTGAGCTGATGCAATATCTAAAATTTCTGTAAGTAAATTTTTAAGCTCCATAGCTTTTTCTCTAATACTTTCATTATTAATATTGAATTTATCTATTGTAAGGATGATACTATCCAGAATATGCATAGCTTTCTCACTAGGACTTAATTCATCAAAATTTTTCTCAGTTTCTTTGGCTTTTTCATAATTATCTTTTGCTTTTTGAAGACTATATTTAGTCTCTGATTCTGATTTATTAATATTTTGTAAATTGGCTTCTCTTTTTGCAATTTCTGCACCAACTGCATAGAAATTCTTTTGCGCTAATTCATATTCACTCAATAGGGACTCATTTTCAGTTCTAAATTGATCTATTTGCGATTGGATTGTTTCTGATTCAGCATTTTTAATTTTCAGGTCACGATTATGCGCATCCAATTTCTTCTGTAATTTATCTCGATTATTTTTTGCTTCCATCGAAAATAATATAGCTTTATCAAGCTCTAATTTTGTTTTATCTTTTTTAAGTTGATTGTACTTATCTGCGGCTTTGGCTTGATTTTCTAATCTTCTAATAAGTCTTCCAATTTCATCACGAATATCTTTTACTCTTGAGAGATTTTCTTTTGTGCGTTTAATTCTTGACTCTGTTTCCCTTCTTCTTTCTCTATATTTGGATACTCCAGCAGCTTCTTCAATATGGGTTCTAAGTTCATCTGGTTTTGCACTTACAAGCTTGCTAACCATTCCCTGTTCGATAATTGCATAAGAGCTTGGGCCTAAACCAGTACCAAGAAAAATATCTTGGACATCTTTTCTCCTGCATTTTGTATTATTAATAAAATAATCTGATTGAGCGTCTCTTGTCATAACCCTTTTAATGGAAACTTCATTAAAAGATGCATACTCGCCACCAATTTTGGCGCTAGAATTATCAAAAAGAAGTTCAATGCTGCATTGTCCAGAGGGTTTTCTTTTTTCAGAGCCATTAAAAATAACATCTGCCATTGATTCACCACGAAGATTTTTTGCTGAAAGTTCTCCAAGCACCCAACGCACAGCATCTATAACATTTGATTTTCCGCATCCATTCGGACCGACAACTCCAACCATATTAGTAGGAAATGATATTTTCGTTGGATCGACGAAACTTTTAAAACCTGATAGTTTTATGTGTTTTAGCTGCATTTTAAGAGTTATTTACTAAATATATTATAACTCTTGTGGTGTTTTTAACCATTCATTTAAATTAATTTTATATTTATTAGCAGTACTAGTTTGATTTAAAACTATGAGATTTTTAACATAAAAAAAGTCAGAATTATCAATACAAGATATTTTAATATTGAATTCTATTGTTTCTTGGTTAAGGTGGGCCGATGCCAAATCAAATCCAGGAATCACACTATCTAGATTAGTTAATATCATGTCTTTAATATCATCGATTTCCTTCTTTGCTATTGGTATGTCAGGACCGTTCATTATAAAAAGATCTATATTGCCGCTTTTTATTGAGCAAGGTAAGTCAGATTTAATATCTACTGAAAAGACTACATCCTTATATTCAGGGAATCTTGCATCTCTTAAATTTGTATACAACCCATAAAATATTAATTTTTCGTTGTTTGTTATAAAAAACCTTTCAGAGAATGTTATTAAACTTTCAGCTGAATTTAGCTTATTTAAATTAATTGCTTCGGTGGTAAGTCCAACTAACCAATTCTTTAATTCATCCTCATTAAGAAGAGTTTCTATTTCTTTTAAATGCTCACTTGAAATTTTTGAATCAACATATATTTGGTCAAAAATCTTATTATTTAATATTTGTTTTTGAAGACTTCCCAATATTGCAAATTTACTAACAAATACTACCAAACATAAAGATAGAACTATTGTAGTAAAACCAATAACCAATCCTTTATTATTGGTCTTCTGTGCTAGGACATATGCAAGAATAGGTAAAGCTGCAAAAAAAGTTAACAAATAGAATGGAAGCATTACGTTTTCTTTCTAAATATAAAAATGAATAAAGCGAGAAATAAAACTACAAATGGCGCAAGCCATAAAATATAAGTACTATTATTAAATTCTGGTTCATACAATGATTCTTTTCCAAATCTCGATGTAACATAATCCTTTATTTCTTGATCAGTTTTACCTTCCTGAATCATTGATACAATTTTTAATTTTAAGTCTTCTGATATCGGAGCATTAGAGCTTGATAATGAGCCTGAAGTACACTTTGGACATCTTATATCTTTTATTAAATTATTAAATCTAGTTTCATTTACTTCATTTTCAAGTCCATATAAAGAATCTGATGAAATATTTACTGAAATTAAGATTAAAAAAATATGAAACATTTTCATTTTAAAACATTCCCTTTTCTTTAATGATTGGTAAGAATACATTGCTCCATATAGCATCATTAACTTCTCCCTGGTAATGTGCCACTACTTTTCCATTACTAACCAAAAATGTTTCAGGTGCGCCTGTTACACCAAGATCGAGTGCTAAAGAGCCCTTTAAATCATGAACTGTTATCTCATATGGGTTCCCATATTTATCCAACCATTGAATAGCATCGGATCTTTCATCTTTATAATTTAATCCAATTATTTTAATTCCTTGATTTTTAAGATTCATTAAGAATGGGTGCTCAACTCTACAAGTAATGCACCAACTAGCCCATACATTCAGAATAAAGCTGCCTTTGATTTCATCATTATCAATTAATTTAGTATTTTCTAGATTTTCAAGCTGAAATTTCGGAACATCAAATGTTTTATAATCAGTTCCAGGATATGCGTCCTCCTCTGTCAAAAGGATATAAAACATTGCTATAAATGCTAAAGGTAATAATAAGACTGTGGACTTAAATAAAAATTTCATAATTTAAACTTTCCTTTTAGAAAATATTAACACTATTCCAGCCATCGCCATTAAGCATCCAGAGAACCATATCCATCTAATAAAATAATTAAGTTGCACATTGACAACCCAATTACCGTTATCAAGTTGGTCTCCTATTGTTATATAGATATCTCTTAAAGGGCTTATATGAATTGCTGTTTCGGTTGTAATTTGTCCTCTGGTGCGATACCTTCTTTTTTCAGGGCTTAGTTCGACTATATTACCTCTAGAATTTTCAATAAAAAATAAAGCTTTTATTGAGTCATGATTGGAATTTTTAACTACTTTGATATCTTTGAAATAAATTTTTAAATCTTTGTATTCTTCTATTGAGTCCAGCCTAATGCTTAATGCCCTTTCAGTACTTAACAAGCTATTAAATGATATTGATAATAAAAGTAGTCCCAGTGCCAAATGGGCAATTGCACTGAAGGGGTTAATAAACTTTTTAAAATAAAAGGAATTAAATATTTCAATACAGTATCTAAATATTATTAGTAATCCAACATAAACTGATATCAAGAATGTTAAATTATTCGTTTGGAAAAAATATATCAATAAAATAACTGAGGCTATTGAAAGAATTATTGAAACTATTATGGGAGATCTAAAGAAATTAAAATTTAAATTTCGAGACCATTTAGAGTCAACTGAAAAGAACAAAAATAAGCTAGCTATTAATACTATTGGAATGAATATTGCATTATAAAAAGGGGCCCCAACACTTATTTTTTGATCAAATAAGTATTCATATACTAGTGGATAGGTTACCCCAAGCATCACCGAGAATATTAACGAACCAAAAAAGATATTATTAATTGATATAAATGACTCTTTTGAAAAACGTTTTATATTGCCTATTGGTCTAATCATAGAAAATCTTAATATAAAAAGAGATAAAGAAATAATTAAGATTATTCCAATAAACATTAATAAATATAGGCCTCTATCAGGATCATTTGCAAAAGAATGAACGCTATCAATTATTCCTGACCTGACTATAAATGCTCCAAAAAGACTTAAAGAAAAAACAGAAATTGATAATAAAATTGTCCAGACTCTAAGATGAGAAGATTTTATAGAAACACTCAAAGAATGAAGAAAAGCAGTAGCAGCTAACCATGGCATTAAAGCAACATTTTCAACGGGATCCCAAAACCAATACCCTCCCCAACCTAACTCATAATATGCCCACCAGCTACCTAAAGTTATACCAATTGTTAGAAAAACCCATGCTAATACTGACCATTTTTGAACTAGCTTTTCCCATCTAACATCAGGATTTCCATTAATTAAAAATGAGATTGCGCAAGCAAATGGAATAACAAAGCCAACATAGCCCAAATATAAAGTTGGAGGGTGAATGGCTAAAGCAGGATCTTGAAGAACCGGATTAATATCAGCACCATTTAATGGTGCAATCGGTAATATTATTTCAAAAGGATTAGAGGTTAAAAGTAGAAATAATAAAAAACCTACTAAAATTAATGATATAACGCCAATACTCTTAGGTTTTAACACTTCGTCATTCTTTATATTGATGTTAAAAATAAATCCCCATAATCCTATAAATATTATCCAAAGAAACATTGACCCTTCATGTGCACTCCAAATAGAAGATATTTTATAAAAAACTGGTAACTCTGTATTAGAGTGATTTGCAATATATTGAACACTGAAGTTATCTGTAATTGCTAACCATATATAAATAACAAATGAAATAAGTAATAGCAGAAATCCATGGGAAAAAGTTCTGCTGATTAAGTTTGCTATATATTTGGTATCAGTTGCAATAAAAGATATTAATCCAACAAGGAGAAATAAGCCTGTTGCTAAGATAGATAGGAAATGTGAAATCTCAATTATCATTATTGATGTTTAAATTAGGCGGCATATAATTTTCATCATGTTTTGCCAATACTTCTTGTGCATAAAAAGTCTCATTTTGCATAAAGCCTAATGCAACTACGCCGCTACCCTCTTTAAATAAGTCTGGGACGATACCCTCATAAACAACTTCGATATAGTTTTTATAATCTGTAACAGTAAATATAACCTTTGATTGTTCTCTAACTACAGAATTTTCTAAAACCATTCCGCCAATCTTTATTCTCTTATCTTCTGGAATATTAATGGTTTTAAGCTCAGTGGGAGTAAAAAAATAATCTAAATTTTTGTTTAAAGAATATAATATTAAGCCTATTCCTGAGGTTGAAAATAAAAGAACAAGTATAATATTGAATAATCTTTTTCTTCTATGAGGATGCATCTAATTTATTTTTAATTTTATTAATTTTATTTTTATAGCTTATAAAAAAGTACGTGATGTTAGTTATTACGATTAAAAATACAGTCCAAACATATACACCATGACCATTCATGTGTATAGCCTCTCTAACAGATGAAAATGCAAACTCAAACATACTCTTTAACCCATGACTTTTTTCTTTCTCTTTTAAAGATTTGGTATTTTGAAGAAAGAATTACCAAGCAAATAATTAGTCCAAAGAAGCCAATTATACAACCAATCAAAGGGTATAACATTGAAGGATCAATAGATGGTTTATCAGTTAATGTAATCGAAGCAGACTGATGTAATGTACTCCACCAATCTACTGATTTTTTAATAATAGGTATATTTACAAAACCAACAATGACCAACCATGACAATAATTTATCTGCCTTTTCGTAGTTACTAAAAGAATTATGAAGAGAAATAAGTCCTAAATACATAATAAATAATATCAGTGTTGATGTAATCCTTGCATCCCATTGCCACCATGTACCCCATGTTGGAATACCCCAGATTGATCCTGAAATAAGTGCTATGAAAGTAGTCATGGCACCAATTGGTGCAATTGCAATAATAAAATATGCTGCTAGCTTAACTCTCCATATAAGGTAGGTAATACTAGCTATCGCCATGATGGCATAAAGAGATTGCGATATAAAAGAAGCAGGAACATGTAAATAGATTATTCTATATGAATTTCCTTGAACAAAATCTTCTGGTGTAAATAGAAGGCCCCATGTCAATGAAAATGAGTAAATGATTAATGAGATATATAAAATATATCTATATACCTTATCCACTTGAAATAAATAAGTTTTAGGCGATGCGAATTGATGTATAAATCTTTTTATCACTTTTACTTGTGTGCTTGAATAATCTTTACTCTAAATGAGCTTTAATTACATAAGATATTATAAAAGGTACTATAGTTATTATAATAGATAAGATTCCTAATAATAAGAGCAAGAATTCAACATAATTTATCCCAAACTCTATAGCAATTACACTTTTGCCTAAAATTATTAAAACTGGTAATGCTAATGGCATGGTAATGATTGCACCTAAAACAGAACCTTTATTTAGACTAAGCGCATTACCAAATACAAAAAGATTTAAAAATATATACGAAGAAACAACTGACAAAGGGAATATTGATAAACTTAAGTTGAAATCTTGAGTTAGACTTAAAGAAAAAAGAAAACTTAAAAATGAAATTGGGACACCGATCATCAACCAGTATATAAAAATCTTCTTGGCAATCAACAAAGGAAATGATGAATTCGATATTATCGTTTGCTCTAATGTGCCATCGCTGAAATCTTCTAGGAAGATATCTTCAGTTGCAAGCATCATAGATAATAATATAGAGATCCATAATAAAGAATAAAAGCCCTTCTCAAGGTTTGTTTGTAAAAATTCAACTGTTAATGGGTATGCGATCATAATAAGTGAAAAAACTAAAATAGGCCCAAGCCAATTCCTTGTTTTTTTTCTTAGCTTTAAATGTTCTAAATAAAATATTTTCATTATTCTAGATTAATTGTCTTTGAATTTATTTCACACTTAATATGAGACGTAAATATCAACCCTTTTTTTGAATTTAATTCTTCAATTAAAAATTGATTTAGTAGATCTTGGGTATCAGAATCTAATCCTACAAATGGCTCATCTAATATTATTAAATCTGAATCATTTAAGAACACTCTTAACAGAGCTACTTTCTTTTGTTGTCCAAAAGACAAGTTTCCTACAATAACATCCAAGCAATCTCTTAACTCAAGAATGTCTATATATTTATTAATATTTGAATGAGTTGTTAAACCCATAATCAAAAGATTATCTTCGATGCTCAAATATGACTTGATTGCGTTTTTATGGCCTAAATAACAAATTTTCTTTTCAGAAAAAATGTTCATATCACCTTTGGTTTGAGTTGTTATACCTAAAATAATTCTAATTAAAGTAGATTTCCCAGATCCATTTGACCCGCAGATATGTAATGCCTTGCCTTTCTCAAGAAAAAAGGAAATATTATGAAAAAGTTTATTGTCATTAATTTTATAAGCTATATTTTCTGCGCTTACTAATTGATCTGTATTCATTTAAATAATTCTAAATTTTTGGTTCTTATTATAAGTGGTGGTAATGGGTTTTGTGGATCAATTCTTGAATAAAATCTTTTGGATATTTCCTTAAAAGGTTGAGCCCCAAAAGCACCAATGCCTCCGACTGAAAAATATAATCTTTTATTAAAAAATATTCCCTGTTCTAGATTTGGAATACTTCTCATAGCAGATGATATTTTTTTTAAGTTTTGAATAATATCATTATTCTTTTTATTAAATTGAAACCAGCCCCATGCCGATAAATCAATCATAGAAATCTTTTTAAGAATTTCTTTTGATTTTTTATTAGGTAGTGAAGATGGTGGCAACAATACAACTAAGTTTCCTTTAGCATTAGAAACTAAACTATCTATTGTTTTTACAATTAAATTATTATCATCAAAATTTGCTAAAAGATATTCCTCCACCTTGGTTGATGAAGGAATTTTTATATTTTTAAGTCTTTGATTTGATCCAAGAACTATGTAAGTAACTAATTCTTGGCTCAAAACTTATTATATCTTCGATAAGGCTTGCTCAAAGTCAGCAATAATATCATCTGGGTGTTCCAAGCCTATTGATAATCTAACAAAGCCTGGGGTAATACCGGCAGATAGAAGTTCTTCTTCTGTTAATTGGCTATGGGTCGTACTACCAGGATGAATCGCAAGACTTCGTGAGTCTCCAATATTTGCAACATGATATACCATTTCAAGTGCGTTGATGAATTTCTCACCAGACTCTCTGCCACCTTTAACTTCAAAACCCATTAAACCTCCATTTCCTCTGGAAAGATATTTTTCAGCTCTTTCTTTGGCATAACCATCCATAACTGATGGATATATAACTCTTTCAACTGAATCATGTTCAGATAGATATTTGGCAACGATTTCTGCATTTGCTGAATGTTCCCTCATTCTTAATGCAAGAGTCTCAAGACCTTGTATAAACATAAATGCATTAAAAGGACTCATTGCTGCTCCCATATCCCTCAAGATGGTTGTTCTTGCTTTGAGGATGTAAGCGATTGGTCCTAATGGTTTTACAGCTTCAGTCCATACTGCGCCACCATATGAAGGATCAGGTGTATTTAATGCTGGTTGTCTTTCAGGAAATGCTTCCCAATCAAAATTTCCACTATCAACAATAATTCCCCCTATAGACGTACCATGACCACCTATAAATTTAGTTGTAGAGTGAATTAAGACAGCCGCACCATGATCAAAAGGTTTGCATATTACGGGCGCTGCGGTGTTATCAACAATTAATGGAATCCCTAATGGTCGTCCAATTTCAGCAACCTCAGAAATAGGAAATACCTCAAAGCTAGGATTTGGAAGCACCTCTCCATAATAAGCTCGAGTATTTTCATCTGTTGCTTCCGCAAAATTATTAGGATCAGCAGGATCTACAAATCTAACTTCAATACCCATATCAGACATTGGATTTTTGAATTGGTTATAAGTGCCTCCATATAAATGCGATGACGCTACTATATTGTCTCCTTTACGAGCAATATTCTGAATGGCATATGCTGAAGCAGCCTGACCCGAAGCTACAGCTAAAGCACCTACACCACCTTCAAGTGCTGCCATTCTATCTTCAAGTACTGCACATGTTGGATTCATAATCCTTGAATAAATATTTCCTAACTCAGATAAAGCAAACAAATTAGCAGCATGATCACAATCATCAAATTGGAAACTTGATGTTTGATGAATTGGAACTGCTACTGAATTAGTATTTTCATCTTTTCTCCATCCAGCATGAAGACCGATTGTTTCTGGATTTGTATACGTTTTACTCATTGGGCTTAACTCCTCTATAAACTTATGAATTTTGATTATTAAGTATATTAAATTATGCCTAATAGCGACACCCTTATATAAAATATATACTAGAATATTCATAACAAATACTTATAATGTCTCAAGGAAATTTAATATGGCTAAAAAATATACTAATTTTAGAATAGGTGGATCACCACAAAAATCAACTGATGAATATACCGTTTGGACCAATGATTTACTGCAAAGAATTATTGCAAGTAAAACTGTAATTGAGCCTGGAAAATCGACTAAAGGCCACAAGCTTATTGATTCAGATGTTGTTTATGTCATAACAAATGGCAGAGGCACTATGGAAATTGTTGAATATACAAACTCTGACGATGGGCATGGTACAAATCCATCTCATGGAATAGAACACAAAGATTCATATGAATTATCTGCTGGAGATGTTATTTTAGTAGAGTCAGGAGATTATTGTAAAGTAGTAAATGATTCAGATCATGACCAACTTACATACTTAAGAATCTTTGATAGAGGCGGTTGGCGAAAATAATTTTTAAATATAAGCCAAACAAACTAATATGATAAAAACACAATTAAATTCAGACAAATTAGCAATGGGTTTGTCCATGGCCTGCGTGATTCATTGTTTTTTTGCCCCTGCAGTTGTTATCTTGGCTTATGGGGTATCTGCATTCACGATTGAAAGTGAACTTATACATTATTTGCTATTAATGTTGGCTGCTCCAATTAGTTTATTTGCTTTAGGTTTAGGATATAAAAATCATCAAACTATTACTTTTCTTGTAACAGGTATTCTAGGGTTAACAATACTTATTCTTGCAGTTCTTCTAGAAAATATTATTGGAGAGTCGGGTGAAAGAGGTTTTACCGTAGTAGGCTCAATGATTCTTGCATTCTCACACTATAAAAATCATAAAACTTGTAATGAGCTAAATTGCTCAGATTGTCATAAAAGATAAAATCTTTTTTAATTAATTTAATTCAAACCTTGCAACCATTGGAAGATGGTCTGACACCCCTTTTCTACTTACAGGATTAAATCTTATAGGCTTGCCAGTATCAAAGTATGAATTTTCTTTAGTATTATGTATTTCAACTGAGTTAGAAATAAAACTTATAGACCTATCCTTAGAAATAAAGATCGTATCTAAAAAGCTCCAAGATTTATCATAATTATAAAAATAGGAGCCCTTACAATCATTGCACCCAATTAAATGACCAATAATCCATTTATCTTCTTGGGATTGATAAATCTTATGCTTATTATCTTCTTTAGTATTTACATTAAAATCACCCAGAGCAATTGTTGGTTTGTTATGAGTATTTAATAGTTCTTTAAGCAAATTAAGAGAGTCTATTCTCATTGAAACATCATGGTAACCAGCTGGAAAATGTACATTATAAACTTTTACATTTCTATTATTTATATTTATTGAAATATCTAAAATTGGTCTAGTATCTTTATCTTCAAATTCTCCAGAAAAAGTAATGTAGTGAAGTTTTGAATCCAATATTTTAAATTTTGAAATAAAAGCAGTATCAATCCCGCGATAATCATTACTTTCTAATAACTCATAATCTATATACCCATAAGGTTCTAATAATAAAAATAGTTGTTTAAGAATATTAATATTCTCTACTTCCTGAAGTGCTAAAATATCTGGGCCATTTTTATCATATGAAATAATATTCTTAACCAAGTTGGCAAGCTTTATATCTTTGGTTTCATTATCCCAGTCAAGGTATAAACACTCCTCTCTCCATGATTTAACTCTTATTTTATTACAGGAACTTATATGTGCTTTGGATTGTTTTAATTCAATAGGCAGGTATGCTTTATCATCTTTTTTTAAGTCATCAGTGGTATCAAATAAATTCTGTGCATTAAGCGTCATAGCACTAAATTCAAAACCATAAATAAGATGAGTATAAAAAATAAAAATTAGAGATATCGTATAAATAAATTTATTCATCAATATCTTTTATATGGAGTTTTACTTCAAAAGGCAATTCTGATATTTTTCTTTGTTCACTAGAAACTTTTAATAAATTTTCAATCATTTGGTCAGAGAAATTTACAATCTTTCTTTTGTTGAGATCGATATGACCTAATACAGTTTCAAAAATAGCGGCAACTTCATTATCTTTGTTTTGAAGTATTCCAATAAAGTGCAAAAGTTTTTTGTTTGCTTTATATAATTGAAATGATGGATACACAACATCATTTAATCTAAATTCTTTTAAATATCGAATACTATCTTCTAGAGTAAATGTTGAAAAACCTCTTTCCATATAGGCCTCATCAAAACCCAATTCATCTATATAAAATGATGTGTATGTGCTGTCAAACAATTGATAATAATAATTAACATTCATATGCCCATTATGATCACACATTTCTTGAGTAACTATTACAGAGTCAGGATTGTAAGGTAAGGGTTTCATAGTATAAGTATAAGTAAAAAAAAGCCCAGTAAAAACTGGGCTTTAATAATTATTCTAATTAATTAAAACTTAGAACCAAACTGAATACCCCAAGTTCTTGGGTCAGTATATGTAGCAAATTGAGCACCACCCTGCAATGCAGAAGAAGCAGCCCATGTACCAACATATTGGTCATCATTTAAGTTTTTAGCATAAACACGAACATACCAATCACCATCATTTGGTGTATAAGTAATGTTCATATCCATGTAATCAGTCTCAGGCATTCTTGCTCTATCTTGGTTGAACACGTTACCTTCTCTTTCAGCTTGATATCTATAAGCAAGTCTTGCTGTAACCATTCCATTGCCTGTAGCAAAATCTTGGTTAACACCAATACTGTATGAACTCTCAGGTGACTGAGGCACGCTATTACCGCTAAGACTTAACTGTGCTGGTGCCACTGGACACGAAATTCCACCTAAAGGGTTAAACGGTGCAGTACATAAGTAACCTGCAGATTTAAATAGAGGAATTATATTTCCAGATGAATCAACACCATAACCGTATTGAACAGCGCCAGCTGGATCAAATGGCAATCCATCAACTCCACCGCCAAAAGCAGTTGGAGGACACATGCCAGTTGCTGTGGCACAACCCACACCAGGAATAAATAGCGCTGGATTAACATCTAATAACGCTACTATGCCACCAGGGTTAATTGGATCAGGCATAGTTGCCTCACCTAACTCACTTTCAACAAGTAACCAGCTCACATCCAAGCTTGTGGTTTCACCTAAATATGTTATTAAATTACCTTCAAAACCTGTAATTTCAGCATCAACGTTATAGTTAACTGATCCAGCATTTTCAATATTTGAAATAAGCATACCTTTAGTATCATTCATGAAGAACGTTGCATTAAATAACATTGCTCCATCAAATAGAATACTTTTAGTTCCTATTTCAAAAACACCTGTTTCTTCAGGGTCATATGGATCAGGAATTAATCCAATAACTGGGTTAGTACCACCTGCTTTATTAGCAGTTGTATAACTAGCATAAACCATTTGGTTATCAGATATATTATGCTTAACTGAAACTTTATATGCAGTAGCATCATTTGCAATCACTTCATAGTTTGGATGAAATCCATACTCACCAGTAGCCCATTGAGAGGCAGGGTAAAGAGGACAATCAAAGTCTGTTAAACAAGTCATAAGAGTATCTTTTACAACGTCATCATTCCATCTATAACCAAGTGTTAACATAGTATCTTCACTTAAATCATAGTAAAGCTCACCATATACTGCTGTTGACTTTGTTCTAACATGGTCATCATTTAAATAGCCAGATATTGTGGTTGGAATATGATACGGTGCGATTCCTTGCGCAGCCAACAATCCACTTAAGCAAGCAGGGTTAGCTGTACTAGGTACTGCAGCCGCTACTGGTCCTAATACACCAGACCCACAAACTGCAGATCCTGATAAACCACCAAGAACCCAAGTTTGATAGAAAGGTATACCACCGTATGCAGCAAAAGCGCCACCATATAAAGCAGCTCCATATGGATGTTGACCAAAGTTACCTGTCATATTCCATGCAGCTGTTTGAACTTGATATCTGTTATGGTTTCTACCATCATACATATAGATACCAGCTGTATAGTTCATTGGGCCATCAAAACTAGAAATTATGTTAATTTCTGCTTGAGTTGAAAAGAAGTCTGAATGAGAGAACTCATAAGTTCTATCACCAGTAATCAACTCAGTAAATCCATATTCTCTTCCATTAAAGTTACCACCAAAGCTACCCATCCATTCTATTGAAGGAATCAAAGCACCAAGCTGTGCATTAAGAATCCCTGGTAATGGTGCAGTAGTATGAGAGTAGTCATTATCATTCATGTGATAATAAAATCTCTTTTGATAAGAAACTTTAGCTGACAACATTAGCTCATCGCTTATATCATGCTCTATATGTAGCTGAGAGAAATTATATTCTGAATTTTGCTCAGGTCTTCTAGTTAAATATGCTTCACGGAAATTATCCGGTGTTGGCATACCAGCATATGAATTACTGTAAGCTGATTGCTTTAAACCAGCAACAACATTAAATAAAGCAGCTGTACTACCTCTTGAGTCAGCTGGCACGTTTGGACTACCTTGTGTTAGTGGGTTACAACCTAACAAGCCGTGGCTTTCACAAAATGGTGCGCCGATGTTATTTCTATTGTCATCTGTTTTATACATATCAGCAGTCAACATAATCCTTGTTTTTTCACTGACGTCAAAATCTACAGATAATCTTGCTCCATATGCATGCTTATCATTAAATTTCTTATTATCTCGGATGTTTGTTGAAAAACCGTCTCTATCAACTGAAGTATATGCAAGTCTTGCACTAATTGTATCTGAGACTGGAACATTCAACATAAATTCTGAAGTTATTGCATCATAGTCACCCATAGAAACATCCCAACTTCCTTCTAATTCAGATGTTGGTCTTTTTGTAACGGTATTAATAACACCTACAACAGCATTTCTACCAAATAGAGTACCTTGAGGACCTTTAAGAACCTCAACACGCTCAACATCAAAGAAACCTATATCAGCAAATGATGATGTGCCTGCATCATGTCCGTTAGTTGATACAACCACTGCTCCTACAACTGCAGCACCAACACCATATGATCCAGTACCACGAATCGCATATGAAGCACCTGAACCAATACCTTTATCGATAATTAAGCCTGGAACTACTTCTTGTAAGTCAGAAGCATCTTCAATCATATTCTCTTCCATGCTTTCAGCAGTAAATGCCTCGATTGATATTGCCAAGTCCTGAATAGACTCTTCCTTTTTAGTTGCTGTAACAACAACTTCTTCAATTTCTTGTGAAACTATATTCGTTGAAAAAGCCAGCGAAAAGAATGCACAAAAACTAAATGTAATTTTTAAAAAATTGTTCATATAACCCCCTTTATTGCTACGTATGAACGCATAAATTATGTGTGAATCATATCATATAAGAATATGATAGAAAAATATATTTTTTTTAGGTGCTAAAAAAACCGGTTTTTTATTAAGAATTATGCCAAGGATGGCACTTTAAAACCCTTTGTATTGCAAGAAATGTGCCCCTAAAAACCCCTTTTTCTAGAATGACCTCAATTGCATATGCAGAACAAGTGGGTTGAAATCTGCATGTTGGAGGAAATAAGGGTGAAATAAAGTATCTGTAGAACCTTATTGGTAATATAAAAACTTTTGCAATCATACGGTGTTTTCTTTAGAAATTTCTTTGATTGCCGTGCTTAAATCCATAACTTTGGAATCATTGCTGCCCATTCTTCTAATTGAAACAGTTTTATCAGCTTTTTCATTTTTTCCAATTGCCAAAATAACAGGTACTTTTTTAGAGCTGTGTTCTCTCACTTTGTAACTAATTTTTTCATTTCTTAGGTCTACTTCAGTCCTGATGCCTTTATTTTTAAATAATTCTTGAATTTCCATAACATAATCGTTAACTTCAGAAACTATTGAGGCTATTACAACCTGTTTAGGAGCAAGCCAAAAAGGTAGCTTACCTGAATAATTTTCTATAAGAATGCCGATAAATCTCTCAAAAGATCCTAGAACTGCTCTATGAATCATAACTGGGATATGTTTTTTTCCATCTTCGCCAACAAATTCAGCATCCAACCTATCTGCTAAATTAAAATCTAATTGAAAAGTGCCACATTGCCATGCCCTTCCAATTGCATCTGTTAAAACAAAATCTAATTTTGGGCCATAAAATGCGCCATCTCCTTCATCTAGCTTATATGGGTATCCCAAATTTTTTATTGCTGATTCAAGTGCTTGCTCAGCCTTATCCCATGTTTTATCTGACCCTACTCTAACTTCAGGTCTTGTAGATAATTTAATATTAAAATCTTTAAATCCTAAATCAGAATATATATCGGATAATAAATTTATAAATAGCCCTGTTTCTGATTCTATTTGATCCTCTGTACAGAAGATATGTCCATCATCCTGAGTAAATCCGCGAACTCTCATGAGCCCATGCATCGTTCCAGATGGCTCATATCTATGGCAGGCACCAAATTCTGCAAATCTTAATGGCAAATCTTTGTAGGACTTTGTCCCTTGATTATAAATTTGAACATGGCCAGGACAGTTCATCGGCTTTAATGCGTTAACTCTTTTTTCATTTGCATGTTCTTCATCTATTTCAGTGATAAACATATTTTCTCGATACTTATCCCAATGTCCTGATGCTTCCCATAATTTCCTATCAATTACTAATGGTGTATTAATTTCAACATAACCATTACTCTCAATCTTTTGTCTTACAAAGTTTTGTAATTGTCGATAAATGGTCCATCCATCTGGATGCCAAAAGACCATTCCTGGAGCCTCATCTTGAAAGTGAAACAAATCCATTTCTTTCCCAAGCTTTCTATGATCTCTTTTTTGCGCTTCTTCAATTGAATTTAAGTGCTTATTTAGATCTTTGTCACTATTCCAAGCAGTACCATAAATTCTTGTAAGCATAGTATTCTTAGAGTCTCCTTTCCAATATGCTCCAGATACCTTTGTGAGTTTAAAAGATCCTATAAAACTCAAATTTGGTAGATGGGGTCCTTTACATAGATCTACAAAACTATCTTGATCTTGATAATAAAGCTGAAAATTATCTTTTTGATCTGATTCATTTATAATTGATTGTTTATATGGCTCTTCAAGAGATTTAAAAACTTTTAATGCATCTTTCTTGCTTGCGATTTTCTTTGTTATAGATGATTTTGAAGAAATAATTTTATTCATTTCTTTTTCAATTTTCTCAAGATCATCTACTGATATTGATTGACTTGTTTCAATATCATAATAAAAGCCATCTTCAATCGTTGGTCCAATTGCTAAATAAGATTTTGGATAAAGATTTTTTAAAGCTTTTGCTAGAACCTGTGCAGTAAGAGTGTGTCTCATTATTTCAAGACCATCTTCTGAATCTATTGTAATTATTGACGCTGTTGAATCCTTTTCGATAATATCATGTAAATCTTTTTTTTCGCCGTTAACAATGATTGCCACAGCGGATTTAGCTAACCCTGGGCCAATATCTTTTGCTATATCATAACCAGACGATCCATCTGGTAACTCTCTTACACTTTTGTCAGGTAAAGTAATTTTCATATATATATATTATAGATTGGATCTCAATTTTTTTATAAAGTTATTTATTATGAAATAAGAAACAATTTTAAAGCCTTCTTAGTTAAATGGATATAACAAATCCCTCCTAAGGATTAGTTGCAGGTTCGATTCCTGCAGAGGGCACCAATAAAAAACCCTCTATGAAAGAGGGTTTTATCATTAATCAAAAATAATTAATCTTGGAAATCGCTTGCTTGAGAAATATGGACACCTCCATAAGCAGCGGCAGAATAATGTTGAGTTCTAGTTACCCAATTTCCATTTTCTTTAACCCAGGTCATTGTTACTCTGGTTCTATACGGTTTTGTGATACCAGAAACTTCTGTCATACCCTCATAATAAAATCTAACAAAAGCTACATCCTTAGAAAGCATAACTGCTTCAGGATAATAAACATTTAAAGATCCGCCTTGATTTGAATTAGCCCAATCTTCAGCTGATTGTTTTATTACTGGTTTATGGAAGCTTCCATCAGAGTTTGTATTATAAGTACCAGCTTTACTTTCAAATGTGACAGCTTTTTCCCAATCTTGAGCGTTCCTAGCATCAAAATATTCAGCCAAAGCCTTTAAGACCTCTTTTTCGTCTGCTGTGTGCCCATCAGCAAAGATAGAACCTGTAGCAAAAACTAAAATACTTAATAAAAATATTTTTTTCATATCTTTCTCCTCTATAAAATTTAAAAATGAGTATAAATAATACATTATTTATTATATTAAGGGACTAACCAAGTTGATTTTAGATCATTCCCCCATCTATGAATTGCTCTTCTATGTCCTGAACTTTTTAAATATAGAAATTCTAAAGAATTAAAATTAAAAATTAAAACAGCAAAGTTTTTATAACCATCTTCAACTTCAAAATCTTTAATATCATATTCAGATGGTTCTAGTATTTCTTTTGTCGACCCATCTTTTATTGAATAACATTTCTTTGAACGTCCATTAGATTCCTTCCACGCTGACTCTGTAACCTCATCATCATAATGAACTCTAATTTTTCCTTGTAATTTTATTTGTATTTTTAAATCGGGATCATAACCAATTACTGATACGTTATTATTTTCAGTAAAGTGTTTTATTTTAGCGGCCCTATGATCGGTATGAAATCTCATCATTTTATTAGCTAAATTAAACTCCCTCAAAACCATCACTCTTGATACAACTTCTTTTCCGTTAATTGAAGATACTACTGGTGTATGAAAAAGAGTTGTTGCATTAGCAACAGCATCAGAAAGTATTAAATCAGCGCTATTAAGAGTTTGATCTAGATCTGTATACGCTTCAGGTAGATTAATTGTTGAATGAATTCCCACTATTTAAGGTTCCAACTAGTTCCGTCGCTGCTATCCTTTATTTCAACCCCTAGGTCTAGTAGTTCTTGTCTTATTTTATCTGCTTTATCAAAATTTTTATCCTGCTTAGCTTCTGTTCTCTTTTGAATTAGTTCTTCTATTTTATTTTTAAATTCATCAGAAACATGATTAAAATTTTTATCTCCAAGGATTCCAAGTATCGATCCAATAAAGATTAATTTTGATTTAACAGCTGGCTTTTCATCATCTTTTATCATGCTAAATTCTTTAACTATTTTATTTAATTCTGCAATTAAGCCGGGTGTATTTAAATCGTCCATTAATGGTCTAATTACATCTTTGTTTGATTGAATTGAATCATCTTGATTGGTATTTTCTAAATCTTTAAGAATGGCATAAAGTTTATCTAATAGTTTTTTAGATTGATGGATTATTTTTTCATTCCAATCAAGTCCTTGTCTGTAGTGAGATGATAAAAGTGCTAGTCTAATAACCTCTCCATGGTGATCTTCAATTAAGTCTTTTACTAAAATAATATTACCTAGAGATTTAGACATTTTTTCTCCATCAATCGTAACAAATCCATTGTGCATCCAATATCTAGCATAAGAAGTTGGATCATCGATACTTGCCGAAGAGCAGCAGCTTTGTGCAATTTCATTTTCATGATGAGGAAAGATTAAATCTCTTCCTCCTCCATGAATATCAAATGGCAATCCAAGTGTTTTTTCAGACATAGCTGAACATTCTGTATGCCATCCTGGTCTTCCAATCCCCCATGGAGAATCCCACCCGGGTTGCGTATCATCACTTGGTTTCCATAAAATAAAATCTGCTGGGTCTTTTTTAAAAGGTGCTACCTCTATTCTGCTACCCGCTATCTGTTCTTCCCTATTTCTATTTGATAATTTTCCATAATTTAAATACAAAGGTACATGAAATAAGACATGTCCTTCTTTTTCATATGCAAAATCTTTACTAATCAAATCTTCAATTAAGTTAATCATTTCAGGGATAAATTCCGTAGCCTTAGGCTGAACATCTGGCGGTAAAACATTAAGTCTTGCCATATCTTCGTTATAAATTTTAGTGAACTTGTTTGTTATTTGAGAAATTTCAACCTCTTGTTCTTTTGCTGCTTCAATTATCTTATCGTCAATATCTGTAATATTAGATACATAGGTTACTTTTGGATAAACAGCCTTTAGCGTTCTTACAAAAGTATCAAAAACAACAGCCATTCTCGCATTGCCTATATGCGCATAATTATAAACAGTCGGTCCGCATGCATATATTTTCACATGCTTAGAATCAATAGGTTCGAATGTTTCTTTTTTACTATTTAATGTATTAAATATTTTTAAATACTGCACTATTGGCTCCATGCTCAAAAACTTCAACTGAAATTAATTTTACCCGCCCATCAGTTTCGGATGAAATATATTCATTAACAAAATTGAAAGTATATTCAGCAAACTTTTCACAACCTACATCAGGGAACTCTATAACTTTAGCAATTTTTTTATCATCAATACTCATAAGAAAATCTTTTTCAGGATCATCTTTTGCTATTAATAATGTATGGTCAAAATTATCTTTAACCCATTTACGTATCTCTTTAAAACTACCAAAATCATAAACCCATGAATTTTCATCCAGTTCAGTAGCTTCCAAAACAAATCTAAAACCTAAGCTATAACCATGAATATATTTGCAATCAGATTTAGCTCTCCATTGACGATATGCACATGTAAATCCATTTTCAGGGCCTAATGTTTTTATAATTTGGTATGTTTTCATAAGATTATTTTAAATCAATTATGCCCAGTTCCCTTAAAGCATTTAATAGCGGTATTAGTGGCATACCTCTGACTGTGTAAGAAGAACCACCCACATGGGAAAATAAATTACATCCTAAAGATTCAAACTTATAAGATCCTGCTGCATGGATTGGATTTTCCATTTCAACATAATTCTTAATCTCAGGCTCACTAAGATCATGCATTTTTAGTTCAACTAACTCAGAATATTCCCAAATACAATCATTGTTCTTATAAATACAAACTCCGCTATGCTGAAAATGTGTTTGATTTGATAAAAGTTTGAGACTTTCTATGGCTTTATTTTTTGAGCCTGGTTTATGAAGCAATTTTTCTCCAAGCACACACATCTGGTCTCCGCCAATTACAATATTGGCAGGGTATTTTTTACTTATTAATTTTGCTTTAGCCTTTGCTAGATGAACTACCTGCTCACTAAATGGTAATGATGAAATTTCATTCTTAATTAAATCTTCATCAGCAGAAGAAACTACAACTTCAAAAATAATTCCTGCTTCTTCAAGCATTTGTTTTCTGCTCTCGGATCCAGATGCAAGAATAATAGGAATGTTAGGTTTAATACTGGAATATTCCAGAGACCTATTCATTTAAATATTTTTTGGTGAATGAATAAGACTTATGAATTCTTCTCTTGCTTTACTATCTGATCTAAAAGTTCCTAACATCCTTGAAGTAATAGTACTAGATTCAGTTTTATGGACACCTCTTGTGCTCATACATTGATGATTAGCATCTATAACTACCGCAACTCCTTTTGGTTGGAGAACTTTATCAATCGTATCTGCAATTTGCGCAGTCATTGTTTCTTGTGTTTGAAGTCTTTTTCCAAACAAATCGACCAATCTTGCCAATTTACTTATTCCAACAACTCTCTTTTTTGGAATATAACCAATATGTGCAACTCCTACAATTGGAACCATATGATGCTCACAATGAGATTCTACCCTTATGTTTCTAACAATAACCGCATCATCATACCCTTCAACTTCTTCAAAAGTTCTGCTTAATATCTCTTCTGGATCTTCTTCATATCCGGAAAAGAATTCCTTATATGCTTTAACAACCCTTTTAGGGGTATCTATTAGCCCTTCTCTTTCTGGATCATCACCAGCCCAAAGTATCAATGTTTTGACTGCCTCAAGCGCCTCTTGCTCAAGTGAACTCTCAGAAATCTCTTTGGTAATATTTTTTACGGCTTCTAAAGCCTCTTCTTTAGATACTTTTTTATTCATTTTTATATTCCATTAATATTAGAAATGCCTATTTTATAGCATTTTTCTAAAAATTAAACCAACCAGCAGTGTCGTATTCTATTCCAGTAGATACAAAACCCTGAACAGCAAAAAGACAACCAGTTAAAACTAATCCTAGAACTGATCCAATGACACCTGGATTTGCAGAATATCCCATAATAGTTGTTGGTTTATATATTAGTTCTTTATAGTTAATATTTGCATCTACTTGTGTTAATAAGTTTTTTGAGCTTTTAAGGTCATTTAACCTATGAACATTAGTATTTTCTTCTTCTAGCTCACAAATTTCCTCTTCAATAATAAATATTTCATTTCTTACAAAATCTCTATGTTTTTGACTCAAAGATTGAAGTTTTATAGCTTTAAATATTGAATAAATGCTTATGCCTGAGATGCATACAATAATTGCAACTATAAGATAAATAGTTGATATATGATGTCTCATTTCTGTCCAAACAATTAAATTTAATATACCAACACAAAATAGAGAGTAAAAAACTAAAATTGCTGTATAACTTTCAATTCTATAAAGATACGATTCTCCAAAAGATCTTAATACATTTCTAATATTCATCCATGCAAAAACATTTACCCTTTTTTGAAGATCAATAAATATTCTTGAATTATTATTGGTGTCATCTTTTGATTCAAATAAAGAGGAGAATTTTATACCAGGGAATCTAACAAGTTCTCCTAATTTTTTTGTTGTCTCAATTCTTCGTTGAAAGTCTATAGCGCAAACCAACCCAAAGAAAAATAGTTGAAAACATATTACAAAACCAAAAATTGACATAGAGCTAATAAATTTTTCGAGTGCATTATCTCCAAACAGGTAGACACCATAGACAAATTTTATCAAAAGTGGAGTAAAAATAATTGCCAACATTGTTGAATAAAGTACAAGTCTAAATCCTGAAACAAAATCTTTTTTATAAACTGATCTTATAATATTAAATAAAAAAAATGCTGAGGATATTTCTTTTTCTTTAGTTGCGGATGTCTTTGCAGAAAAGATATCACTACCCTTTTGTTTGGAAATTAACTCAGCAACACTTTCATCTACTTCAATTGGAATGCCATGAAGACATATATCATTTTCATCCATTGCTGATGTCATTTCATCTTCAATTAATCCAGGAAATTTCTCAGGATTACTCCACCCCTGACCAATAAATTTTCTTTGTGTCTTATCATTACTCCATTCTGGAGCTGGATGACAAAGTCTTTCTAATTCTTCAGGTCTAAAAAATCCATATTTAGCTGAAATAATAAGTCTTCTCATAACTAAACATAAGTAAGCCAAACATATTTGAAAGGTATCTATATTTTGAATTAATTGAGTGTCTGTAAACAATGCCAAGAATAAGGCTATGGTCATCAACCATGAACCTGGATATACAATTAACCAAGAAATTATTATTGCAAGTAAAGGATTGTGTTGAGTAGATAAAGCACATAGGTTTCTGTTTTGTGAAACATGCCAGGCCCTTGAAAGAGATCCTTCTAAAAAAATTGCTGCGATTGGTGAAAAAAATACTGGAGGTAAATTTTCATAAATGAAAGTTTTCCAAAAAGCACTCCATGAAAACTCTACTGGGGTGTGAAAATTTTCGGGTGATTTATCATATAAAGTATTTCTTAGTTTAGCTGCTTCATAAGTAGAGTCTATTCTTGAAATTAATAAATCATTTTCCTCTTTTGATGCCTGTCTCGTTAATAATTTTGATTCTGTATGTTTGGTATTCATTTTTATATAATTAAAACATATATTATAAAATAATTATGTTAAAAGCTTTAATTCAACCAGTCACTCTTTTTCAACAAAATGCTTCAATTATTTATTGTTCCAATACTAATAAGTGCGCAATTGTAGATCCAGGTGGAGATATAGAGATTCTTTTAGAAATTGCGAAAAACAATAATTTAATTCCAGAAAAAATACTTTTAACACATGGGCATATTGATCATGCTGGGGGAGCAACTGAATTATCTGAAATACTTAAAGTAGAAATTCATGGACCTCATATTGAGGATAAATTTTTACTTGATGAACTTCAAAAACAAGGTGAAATGTTTGGCCTACCTTCTAAAGATTGTAAGCCAGATATTTGGTTAGATGAAGGAGATATCGTTGAGCTTGGGGATGAGAAATTAGATGTCTACTTTTGCCCAGGCCATACTCCAGGACATATAATTTTTTATAATGAAGCTAATAAATTAGCTTTGGTTGGAGATGTCTTATTTAATGGTTCGATTGGAAGGACTGATTTACCAGGTGGAAATCATGACCAGCTAATAAATTCAGTTAAAGATAAACTATGGCCACTTGGTAAAGAGATTGAATTTATTCCAGGACATGGGCCAATGTCTACTTTTGAAGCAGAAAGATGTTCCAACCCCTTTGTATCAGATCAAGCTCTTGGAATAATTTAATTAATTTCTATCGTATCTTCCTGGAGCGAGCCCTGTTCCAATTAACCTTAAAACTGATTGTGGAAGATTCTTAAGCATAAATACTAAAAATTTATACGTTTTTGTTGGCACACATAGACTTTTACCAGCCAAAGTTGCATCAACTGCTTCTTTGGCAATTCTTTCAGCTGAAAATACCATAAACTTAGGGACTCTATCCATTTGCTCTTGAACTCCACTTGCAGTATGAAACCCCGTTACTGTAAAGCCAGGACAGACTGATGTTGAAGTAATTCCTTTATGCTTGTAATTAATATTAATGGAATCACTGAATCTATTCATAAAAGTTTTTATAGGGCCATACAATGGTTGTATTGCTGAAGGTGCGGCAAATGATGCTACTGATGAGACAATCATTATTTTACCTCCGCCATTTTTAATCATGTTTGGAATAAATAACTTAGTCAGCATAATTACAGATGTGCCTAAAACTCTTATAAAATTTTCTTCATCTTCGATGCTTGTATTATGAAAAGATGTCTTTATGCCATATCCAGCATTATTGACTAAAAGATCTATTTGATAGTCTTTAGATTGACAAAATTGAAATATTTCTTTTGGCGCATCATATTTACTTAAATCCATGGAGATAAGATCAACGTGAATACTATTTTTATCAGTAATTTCTTTAGCAAGCGATTCAAGTAATTCTTTTCTACGAGCTGTTAAAATTAAGTTATAGCCTCTTGCAGCAAGATTTTTAGCAATCTCCAAGCCTATTCCCGAAGATGCTCCAGTTATCAACGCATAAGAATTTTTCATACTTATATACTATCAGTAAGATTGTTTCTAAGATAGAATTACATGCTGTTTTTAAAGGACTATATATGAACAATAAATCTA
This sequence comes from uncultured SAR86 cluster bacterium, assembly GCA_902563835.1. Taxonomy (GTDB): domain Bacteria; phylum Pseudomonadota; class Gammaproteobacteria; order Magnimaribacterales; family D2472; genus SAR86A. The sequence goes on along the minus strand of CACEZB010000004.1, from coordinate 2,506 downwards.
AACTATTAAAAATATTTTTATTCGCAATAATCTTTATTGGTTTGAATACTTATTCAAACAGCATGTTTGCAAAAGATAATAAAAAAGCAACTTCACCTGAAGAGAAAAGTGATGATGTAATGTCAAAAAAACTAAAAGGTAAGCCTGAAAAGAAAAAGGAATACAAAACTATAGAAGAATTCTTAGAAGATGGTGAATATATTACTATTAGCGGTTTTATGGAAATTCTTCATGAAACAGAAAAAGATAAATACTATTTAATCATCAATGAAGATCAACTTAATAAAGAATTCATTTACTTCACTTATATTCTAAATGGGCCAACAGATGCTGGTTCTAGCGGAGGTGATTTGGGCGACGGTTCTATATTCGAATTTAGAAAGTTTAAAGAAGATATTGGTTTGTATAAAAAAAATACAAAGTTTATATATGACGAATCCAACAAAATATCACAATCAAAAATAACAAATATTATTGAAGCATTTTTAGGAAGATTTTCTGTTATTGTTAATGAAGAATCAAAATACTTGATAAACATAGATCGAATGTTTTTGAGTGAGATGCTCGTAAGTATTTCCCCAAATATTCCAAAAGAATATATGGAATATTACAACTTGATACTTGGTAAACCAGATGAATCAAAAACATATATAGATGAAGTGAGAAACTATGAAAAAAATACTTCTTTTAAAGTTAGGTATGGTTTTTATAACCCCAAACCAAAAGCTAGTGGTTCAATAGATTCAGTTGCTGATAAAAGATATACATTTATAGATGGTCTTCATAATTTTGTAGAAATGCCAGATGAAAATTTTGAACCTAGGGTTGCTGATCAAAGAATTGGTTACTTTTCAGAAAAAGTTACTGACTTATCAACGTATGATTCAAATAATGCTAGAGATTTAATGAATAGATGGAGGCTTATAAAAAAAGATCCGGAAGCAGAACTTTCAGAACCTGTCGAACCTATTGTTTATTGGGTTGAAAATTCAACTCCTAAAGAAATTCGTCCATTTGTTGTGAAAGGAATTGAAGGATGGAATAAAGCTTTTGAAAGAGCTGGTTTTAAAAATGCATTAGTTGCAAAAATACAGCCTGATGATGCTGAATGGGATGCGGGTGATGTTAAATATAATGTCGTGAGATGGGCCTCAACTCCAAGTCCAAGATATTCGGGATATGGGCCAAGTGTAGCTAATCCAAGAACTGGTGAAATTATAGCTGCTGATATTGTTCAAGAATTTAATGCTATAAAAAGAGGATATACATATAGAAAGTTATGGGGATACTCTGAAGATAATGATCCTTTAGAACAATGGATTGTGTCCCTTACTATGCATGAAGTTGGGCATACGCTTGGTTTAAGACATAATTTTAAATCTAGTTGGATATATGATGCTGAAGAAATACATGATGTGTCGATAACTGGTGATAACCACATTGGCTCTGTGATGGACTACGATCCTATAAACCTTGCTCCTGAAGGAGTTACTCAAGGAAATTACTTCCCTTCTGGGCCAGGCTCATATGACATGTGGGCAATTGAGTTTGGATATACTCCAAATCTTAGTGAAGAAGAAAGAGAAGATATTCTTTCAAAGTCTTCTCAACCAGAATATATCTTTGGAACGGATGGAGATGCAATGTCCTCCCCAGGAGTGAATATCGATCCTAGAAATGTTAGATATGATATGTCTAGTGACCCAATTTCTTACACATCAGATCGTATTAATATTTTAGATGCGAAAATTGCTGAACTACCAAGCATTTTCCTTATTGACGGAGAAACATCTTCAGAATTTAGATCTGCTTTCTATAGCCTTACAAGAGAAAAAGGAAGGTTTTTTGATGGTGTTGTTAAACTCATTGGAGGAGTTTACTCAAATAGAATTATAAATGATTCCAATATAGATATAACTCCTTTTGAGGCTGTATCTTATGAAGATCAGAAAAAAGCTATGAATCTAATAGTAGAAAAACTTCTATCAAATAATGCTTTTACATTTGATGAAAATTTACTTAAGTACCTTCAAAGTGAAAAACGTGCTGCATATAGCCCAGGAAGAAGAGCCAATGAAGACCCTCAACTACATGATCTAGTTTTAGGTCTTCAAGGAAGAGCTATTTCACATATCCTTCACCCTACTGTCATGAAAAGATTGGTAGATAGTTCTCAATATGGGAATACTTACTTACCTGATGAGGTTTTGAGTGATCTTTTTGAAGGTATTTTTGTTCAAAGAGAAATGCCAACTACTTTTAAGATGGGTCTGCAGTCAAAATATGTTGATAGTCTAATTGGGGCCTTAAATGATGATGATTATGATGAAATTTCTAAATCAGCCATTTATGCATCGTTAGTTGATATAAGAAATTTTACAAAAATTCCATATGGTGATGCAAAAACAAAGGTCCATTATAGATTTTTGAATTGGAAGGCTGCTAACGCATTAGAGAATTAATAGAATATATTAAAGAATTTCTTTAATTTAGATTGATCTTATTA
>CACEZB010000003.1 GCA_902563835.1 uncultured SAR86 cluster bacterium | reverse complement strand
AACAGGTTTGGGATTATGGATTGGAGAGGGATTAACTATTTTAGAAAATGTTCCTTCTATAGTATTGATACTTGCCGTAGCTACAATGATTATTTTCCTAACTGAGATGACTAGCAACGTCGCAACAACCGCTACTTTCTTACCAGTTTTTGCAGCAGTCGCTATTGCTATAGGAATTGTTCCTGTAGCTTTAACTATACCAGTATGCCTAGCAGCCAGTTGTGCATTTATGTTACCAGTTGCCACCCCTCCAAATGCTATTGTTTATGGCTCTGGTAAATTTACTATTTCAACAATGATGCGGGCAGGGTTTGCCTTAAATATAGTTGGAATATTTGTAGTAACATTATTTGCGTACTTTTTAGCACCTATAATATTTTAATGAAAAAATTATTATTAATTTTTATTGTAAATTTTGTTAACGCTCAACAAAGTTATATAGATTACTTATCACCATATCATCCTGTAGAAGGTAGATCTGGCATGGTGGTTTCACAGAATTATTTATCCTCAGATATAGGAGTAGAAATTTTAAATAAAGGAGGAAATGCAGTTGATGCTGCGGTTGCTGTTGGGTTCTCGCTTGCAGTTACTTTACCTAGGGCTGGTAACTTAGGTGGAGGCGGTTTTATGTTGGTTTATATAAAAGAAAAAGATGAGATTTTTTATATAGATTATAGAAGTAAATCACCATTAAATTCATCGATAACAAAAATTTTTGATTTAGCAAAGAATAAAAAATTTAATCCAAAAGATTTTACTGATGATATGTTTGATAAAACTAGATATGGATATAAAGCTCCTGCAGTTCCAGGAACTGTAGCTGGTCTTCTAGAAGCTCATAAAAATTTTGGTAAATTATCTTTAAAAGAAGTATTAGAACCTGTAATTAAACAAGCCTCTGAAGGTATAAAAGTTTCATATGATCTCAATAAAGTAATTGAAGAAACTCCTCAGTTAAGAGAAGACCCTGAGTCTTTTAGAATATATTTTAAAAATAATAAAGCAGTTGCGGAAAACTCAATATTAAAGAGACCTGATTTAGCTAAAACTTTTAGTCTTATTGCGGATCAGGGAATGGATGGTTTTTATAAGGGTGAAATTGCTACTCTTATGGTAGAGGCCATGAATGCAAATAATGGTTTATTTTCTTTAGAAGATTTTAGTTCATATAAAGCATCCTTTGGTGATCCTATTTCCACAGCATATAGAGGTAACCTAGTTTTTACTGCTGGTCCTCCATCAGGTGGTGGAATTACCTTATTAACTGCATTAAATATTCTGAGTTACTTTGGCTTGGGGGAGCTCCAGAGTGATTCTACCATTACATATCATTTGTTAGCAGAAGCTGAAAGAAGAGGTCACAATAATAGATCACATTTTGTTGGTGATCCTAAATATTTTAATGTTCCTATTAAAGATTTATTATCAAAAGAAAGAACTAAAGAATTAGCTGAAACAATTAATGTAAAAAAAGCATCAAAATCAACTGTAGTTAAGAAGCTTGACTATGTAAAAGAAAGCAGAGATACAACTCATTACTCTATAATTGATAGTGAAGGGAATGCTGTCTCAAATACATATACCTTAGGCTATTCTTTCGGCTCGGGTGTAACCATCCCTGGAACAGGAATCTTAATGAATAATCAAATGAATAACTTTGCCTATAGATATGGTGATAAAAATGAGAAAGGGCGCTCTGCAAGTACTGGAAATAAGTTTGAGCCAGGAAAAAAACCAATGAGCACAATGGCTCCAACAATGGTATTTAATAAAGAAAATAAACTAATGTTAGTAACAGGCTCTCCAGGAGGTACTCATATACCTGCTGCAGTATTACGAGTTATAACTGGTGTTATTGATTTTGATCTAAATATTGGAGATGCAACAATGTCACCTAGAGTACATAAAGACTGGCCTAATACGGGTATCTCGTATGAAAGGACATTAAGCTCAGATACTGTAAGAGGTTTAAAAATAATAGGGCACAAGGTTACTCCTGAACATACAATGGGAAGCACGCAAAGCATTCATATTATTAATGGCATTAATTATGGATATGCTGATCTAAGAAGACCAAACGCGGCAGTAGCAATTCAACCCAATTAGTTTTTTCTGTAATCAAGTGGGGGTTCTCTGTCTCCAAGCAAAGGCTTGTAAACAAAATCATCACCTGTTCTAATTTTTAATTCATCTTTTGCTTTATTTATTATTGAAGGATTCTCAAAAATTTCTTTAATACTTAATGCAAGAGTATTTGCTGCTAATTGAGCGCCTTTCAATCCTATACTGGTTCCACCTGATGAAACTGCTTGCCATGAATGTGCAGGAGTCCCAGGAACCCATGTTGCAGTTCTAAACCCAGCTGTTGGAACAACCCAACTAACGTCACCAACATCAGTTGATCCATATCCATGAGACATTACATAATCAGCCACACTTTGTTGAGATCCTATTTCAACACTCGGATTGAAAAATGTTTTATAAATTTCTTTAGCGTATTCATTTTCACTTTCTGTGTAGGTAAAACCACCTAAGTTAGTTAAATTTTTATGAACAATTTTTTGAATAGTCTCATTTGGTAGAAGAGAGTAGTTTCCATGCATTACTTCATAGCTCATATTTGTTTCAGTGCCAAGAGCAGCACCTTCAGCAATTTTAACCACTCTATTAAATAGTTCGTCAACCATATCCATTTTAGGATGTCTAACATAATAATAAACTTCAGCTAAGTCAGGAACAACATTAGGTGCCAAGCCCCCCTTAGTAATAACATAATGAATTCTAGATTCCTGTGGAATGTGCTCTCTCATCATATTAACCATATGATTCATTCCTTCTACACCGTCTAAAGCTGAGCGCCCTTGTTCAGGTGCTCCTGCTGCATGCGCAGAAATACCTCTAAATGTAAATTTTCCAGATTTATTTGAATTAGAAGTTCTAGGGTTTGCAGAATTTACATCATCTGGATGCCAATGAAGCACCACATCAACATCATCAAATAAACCTGCCCTCACTAGATATACCTTTCCAGAACCACCTTCTTCAGCGGGTGTTCCATAAAATCTAATCGTTCCACTTATATTATTCTTTTTAATCCATTCCTTTATTGCTACCGCAGCCCATGCTGACGCAGCTCCAAATAAATGATGGCCACATGCATGACCGGCATTAGTATTATTATTTGCAACCTCTTTAAAAGGTGAGGAGGTTTGTGCCAAACCAGGCAAAGCATCAAATTCTCCTAATATGCCTATAATAGGACCACCATTATTATATTCAGCAACAAAACTTGTAGGAATTCCTGCTAAACCTTTTTGTATTGTAAATCCATTTTTTTCAAGCTCATTTGCTAGAAGGTTTGAACTTTTATTCTCTAAATAACCCAGCTCTGCATAATCCCATATCTGCATAGCAATTTCTTCAAAAGTTTTTTTATTATCTTTTATCGCATTTTCAATAACACTAGCTGAAATAGAGGCCGTAAATAATAAGATTATTCCGCAACTAATATAGTATTTAAAAATTGAATTTTTTTTCCAACCCATTCTTCACTCTCCATTGATTTCATTATTAATTTATCAGATGTTGTAATTAGTTTCCTCTTTTTATTTTCATCCTCTATATATAGTACACCTTTAACTACAGAATTCTTTGAATATAAGACTGTATAACCCAAAACTAAGCCATATCCATTATTTAAATTTGATAACTCAACTGGTACATCAATCTCTTTTGCCTGAGATGTTACATCTTTATGTAAAAATTCCATTAATGGATCTTTAGACCATAATGCATATGATTGTTTGGTCATCATTCCAGAAACCCCTGTAATAATACCGACATTCTTATATTCCCTAATCATTTCAATCATTTGCACAGTTGAATTTAAGACATAACTATTAAGAGGTCCGCCAGCAAAAGACATACCACCAGTAACAGTTATATTATTAAGCTCTTTTAAATCTAATGATTTAGCAAACATTTCAACTGCAACAGGAAAGCAACTATATAGGTCATATAAATTAGGCGATATATTATTTTTCTTACATATATCTAAAATAAACTCTGCTGCTAAATTCATACCAGCTGATTTTGATAAATCAGGTCTTTGAAGAGTTGCTATCATATGATTGTTTTCTGATGAGGCGAGGGGGTAAACCCTTTTTGATTCAGGGACTTCTAATAAATTTGCTATCTCATCAGAACAAATGATAATTGCAGCAGCTTGATTTACATTCCAACTCGTACAATGAAATTTATTATATGGAAAAGCTAAAGTAGGATTTTTATCGCTAGAATTTAAAATTTCTTTATAGGTATATTCCTTATCATTCCAAGCTAAAGAATTAGAGGATGAAATTTTTGAGAAATGTGCATAAATTTCTGCAATTTTTTTATGATGTTCATCAAAATCTGATCTAGATCTTAAAGAACTTTCCATTATTGAGTAATAGCCAACAGCCATATTGCCAAGCTCATCTGCTTCAACCTCTAACTGCAAATCATCATCAGCTTTAATATAAAAATCAGGATTAATATTAAGTTCAGTTTCTATAAAATCTTTTTGCTCAATTTCAGCAAGAATTTTTTTATATCTAGACTCACCGCCTAAAATAATGCTTGCCCTGATATCACCATCTATAATTCTTTTACAGGCTGAATTTATAAGGTTTTGTTGTAGAACACCTATTTTAGTAATACTGGTCTTTATATCTTTAATTCCATTCCTTGCTGTTATCCATTTTCCAGGATCTCTATATTTCCAATAACCCTTAGGAATCTGTATTTCATCTATATATTTTTTTATATCATCATTAGTCGAATCAGAAATTGCTAATTGCATAGCTTTTTCCATTAAGATAAGTGCTTCATCCAGGTTATCAAAGGCATCTTTTTGATTGATGCAGCCAACCCCAATAACCACAGGTCTATCTTGCATAGTATTTAAATAGTAGCTTTGCCCCAATAGTTATAACCAACTATTTTAGGAGTACTTGGCAGATACATTTGATCTAATGAATTTAATGTAAAACCTGAAGATTGAATAATTTCTGGGATATTTCTATTTATATTACATCCACCAAACAATTTACCCCATAATGGATTAACTCTGTTCTGCCATTTTATTACCTTTTCATCTGGTGCAATGCCATGTTCACAAAAAAGCATAACTGCATCATCTTTCATTACTCTTTTGATTTCTTTTAATGAAGAGTCTAAGTCTTGGATGGTGCATAGAGTATAAGTAATAAGTATTGTGTCCATTGAGTTAGATGGTAGAGGAATGTCTTCAGCTCCATTTAAAAGGAAATCAATTTCTAAATTATTATTTATAGCTTTTTTTTGAGCTATATTGTTTAACTCTTCAGATGGATCAAGACCATATATCTTTTCTACATTTGCTTTATCATAGAATGGTAAATTTATTCCAGAGCCAATACCTATTTCTAATATTTTACCTTTAGCATGAGGAACAATCTTATTTCTTTGATAGTTTACTGGTTTAGTTGAACAACAAGCATCTAAAACCTTTGGCAAAACATGCCTTTCATAGAGCTTACCTATCAATCTTCAATTTCCTGAAGGGGCATTGCAGCAATATTAAACCCTGCATCAACATAGGTAATTTCGCCAGTTACACCACTTGCAAAATCAGAACATAGGAAAGCTGCAACATTTCCAACCTCTTCTGATGTTACGGCTCTTCCCAAAGGTGCAATTTTTGAATGATGGCTAAGCATTTTTCTGAAATTTTTTACTCCAGATGCTGCAAGAGTCTTTATTGGCCCTGCAGATATAGCATTTACTCTTATATTTTCCTTTCCTAATGACGCAGCTAAAAACCTTGTATTTGCTTCCAGACTAGCTTTTGCAAGGCCCATAACATTGTAATTTGGCAATGTTTGAGTAGATCCATGGTAAGTTAGAGTAAGAAGGGCAGAATTGTCATTTAAATAGGGTTTTGAAGCTTTTGCTAGCGCTGTAAAACTATAAGAACTTATATCATGAGCTATTTTAAAGCCATCTCTTGTGGTTACATCAACAAAATTCCCTTCTAGTTGGTCTGCTGGTGCAAATCCGATCGAGTGAACAAATCCATCAAAATTCTCCCATTTTTTCGATAATTCTCTAATAGCTTTGTTAATTGAGTCATCATTTGAGACATCACATTCAATTAATAGGGTTGAATTACATGATTTAGCTATAGGCTTAAGATTCTTTAATAATCGCTCATTTTGGTATGTAAATGCTAATTCAGCACCTTCTCTATGCATAGATTCAGCAATTCCAGCAGCAATCGAATATTTATTTGCAAGACCGCATATTAGTATTTTTTTGTTTTTCAGTAACATTTTTTAGCTTTCCCTATATATTTGTGCAAATTGTAAAATAAAATGATAACTTATACTGATATTAAGTATAGCTGAATCATAAATTATAACTATTATTTATAATATATTATAAATAATAAAAAAAGTTGTAGCTTTTTGCTAAAAACTCTGGAAGAATAGCAAAATAACGTGACTGCGCACGTGAATTTTTATATGTGGGCATTCATTAATTTAAAACTAAAACTACAGGGGAAATGTATGTTTAAAAAAGAAAATTACCTCATGTTGGTTCTAGTGATCGGTTTTGGTTTATTTAATACCAATTTGATTGCTCAAGAAGAATCTGCAGAGGATGTAGAAGAAGTTGTGGTGACTGGTTCTCGTATTGCTACTTCTGAATTTACTGGTGCTCAGCCAGTTATTGTGATTGACCAAGAGGATATTGCAAGATCAGCTGAACTAGGTATAGCAGAAGTATTAAGAGAAATGCCAATCAACGTCGCAGGTTCTTTCTTTGAGAGATCAGGTTCTAGTGCTAGATCGCAATCAAGTCTTAGTTTAAGAGGACTTGGATCAGGTAGAACTTTGGTTCTTATTGACGGTCGGAGAATACCAGCATCACCAAAATTTGGTGGTGAATCATCAAACATCAATACTATTCCAACAGCTGCTGTTGAAAGAGTAGAGATTCTTGCTGATGGTGCTTCTGCTGTTTATGGTTCAGATGCTATTGGTGGTGTTGTGAACGTTATTACTAAAAAAGGATTTGAAGGTATGACCATTTCTGGTCGTGTTGGTGATCCTGATTTACCAGGCGGTGAGGAAGAAGCTTTCTCAATCGTTGGTGGTATAACGACTGACAAATCAAACCTAACATGGACATATGAACATTCACAAAGAGATATTGTTTATCTAACAGATAGAGAATATAACGCTGGTAGAGCTCCTACAAGTGATGACTTCTATACTGGTTTCAGTATTTCATCATATGCATGGAACTACATTCTTAATGAAGATGATCCAGCTAATGGTCTAGTGAAAGGTCAGTGGTTGCCAGCTGCTGAATGTCAAGGAGATTCAAGATTCGTAGGAAACGGTAAGACTTACTACTTTGGTAGTGGTCCTACAGGTGGTCTAGGAAAGAACTATCTTTGTTCATTTGACTATACAAAAATTATGGCTCAAGCAGCCGGTAAGAAGAATGACTTCTTTACTGTAAATTATGATTATCAAATAAGTGATGATGTAGGTGCTTATTTCCAAGGTGTTGTCTCAAGACAAGAAACTTTTGGTAGATATGCTCCTCCAGCAGCATTTATTAATCCTTACCCAGCAGGACTTGCAAACGCTAGACTTCCTGATGGCACAGTTGTTACTCTTAATGTTCCAACTCAATTAAGAAAAAGATTTATTGAGATTGGTCCTAGAGCGGGTACAGATACTGACTGGACTGGTAATATTGTTCTAGGTTTCAATGGAACAGTTATGGATGACTATTCATGGGATATTTCTATGCAATGGCATTTATCAGACTACTTAGCAAATAACTGTTGTTATTTACAGAAGCCTGAGTATACAAAAGCAGCTGAAGGATTTAAAAATGATGGTTACTTTACTGTTAACGGTACAAAGTACTATTCATTATTTGATCAAACAGTTGTAGATTACTATTCAAACTCTCCTTCTGTAAAAGCAGGAAGCCAATTTAACAGCTTAGAGGCAACATTTGGTGGGCCTTTAAATGTTATTGCTGATACTGACTTTATTATCGGTGTTCAAAGCGCTGAGTATTCATATGAAAATACATATGACAAACAGTCAGAAATAGGAAACGTTGGTGGTTCAGCAGGTAACTCTGACGGAACAGGAAGAGACTATACTGCATACTTCTTTGAAACTAAAACTGGACTTATGGACGGTAGAGGTGAAATTGACGTAGCGGTTAGATACGATGATTATAGCGACTTCGGTACTAATACTTCATACACTGTTAAAGGTTTATTTGAAGTAATGGAAGGTCTTACTGTAAGAGCTTCAGTTGGTACAGGATTTAGAGCTCCAGGTCTTGGAGATCTAGTTGCTAACACAACTTTTAGTGCTGATTATCACAATGACTATGTTAAGTGTAATGCTGAAGGTATAGCTAGAGCTGACTGCCCAGAAGAGCAGGTTCAGACTTATATTTCAGCTAACCCTAACTTAGGACCTGAAGAGTCAGAAGCAACTAATATCGGTATTATCTGGGAAAGAGGCATGCATTCAGTTGCAGTTGATTTCTTTGAAACAGAAATAGATGGAATCATTACATCTGTAACTGTTCAAGATATTATTGATGCTACAATTTTAGGGCCATCATTCTTGGCTCAATTAACTGGTCAGGGTGCGTATTGTACTAGAACAGATACAACTGCTACTGCGCCTTTATCTGAATGTTTCAGAGGACCAATTAATGGTAACGAAACCACTACATCAGGTACTGATATTAAGTACAGTGGTTTATTTACTTCTAAAGTTGGTGATTTCGATGTTAACTTCAATATGGTTTTAATGGATGAGTCTGAATCAGAAGCATTCTTTAACGGACCTGTAGTTAACTATGTTGGTTTAACTTCAATACCAGAGTATAGATATACAGTTGACGTTGGTCATACTTTAATGTCTGTACCTAACTTGTACATGAGTTTACAGTATGAGTATATTGATGAAATCGCTGATACAACAGATGCTAATTATAAAGCTACTTCAATGGTAGATTCTTTTGATCAACTAAACTTTAGAGCTGTTTATACAGTTCCAGGTATGGAAAATCTTTCAGTAAACGTTGCTGTTAGAAACTTAACAAAAGAAGATCCTCCATTAACACAAAGTGGTACATACAACAGACTGTTACATACTGATATGGGTATGCAAACATTTGTTGGATTTACATTAGAACTGTAATAAGGTAATTTTCCGAAAAAAGAGGGCTTTTAGCCCTCTTTTTTTTGATAAAATAAAAATAAATAAATTAAAGATATGATGATAATACTTAAAAAGTTTAGAATTAAATTAACAAGAAAAATATATGCGCATCTTAATAAATGCTTTATTTATATCTTAAATTTATTTGCAAAATCTAGAACTAAGAAAATAGAAACTTAACTTAAGGGGCTATAGCTCAGCTGGGAGAGCGCTTGAATGGCATTCAAGAGGTCCGCGGTTCGATCCCGCGTAGCTCCACCATATCACACACATAGATCTTTAAATAGGATATATAGATGACTCAAGTCATGGTTGAAAATTTAATTTTAGGTCAAGTATATGTGTTAATATTTAACGATAAATTAATCTAAAAATATTTCATCAAATTGGAATTAGTTATAGCAAAATTATTAAAAAAAAGTGAAGGGCCAAGTAATCTTTTCTACCCTAATTCAGTTTGGAATAATAAAGGTGGTAAGCAATTTGGAGCTGCTTTTACAAGCAAAGGAGACACAAATGAGCTAGATAGTTTTTTTGAATTAGATTTTCATAATAAACCAAATCATAAAAAAGAATACTCATCTCAAACATATCTAAATTTTGAAATTGATACACCTTATAAAGGAAAAGTAAATTGGACAAAAACACAAACAAGTGACCCCCACATTCACTTTAAAGGTTATTGGGATAATAAAAAAATTCAAGAGAATTTTTATCCAAAAAAAACTATTATGATTGTTAGAAAGGTTTCATCTAATCACTTTGATACATATTTCATAAACGACAACGACCCTTTTTTTGAAATTATTTTAGAAAAAATTAAAATGAAAAACTCAAATAAAGCTATTTCTCAGAGAGACTCTGGGTTTGTTTTTCTAAATATTAATTTTTCAAATTTTCAAATATCTCAACCCAAGGTATCTAAACACAAAACTCAATCTTCTTTAGTGCCAAAACAATATAGGAGATCAAGTGATTCAAAAAGAAGAAAGGCAACCGAATTGTATGCAGAAGAATTTGTTAAAAACTATCTAGAGAAAAGAGGATATAAATTTATTCAAAAATTTGGTATGCCATATGATTTGAAGTTTTCAAAAGATGATCAAGATATAAGAGTTGAAGTTAAAGGTTCAACATTGTCCAATGTATCTGTTGTTGATGTTACTGAAAATGAAATACTGCATTCAGCTAATAGTTTAAATAGTCCTAGACATGCAAAACACGATAAGACCACAAAAGTATTTGTGGCATTGGTTGAAAATATAAAAATTAATAAAAAATATAAAGCCAGCCGAGGAGAGCTTGTTCATTTTGATCACTTTAAAACATTAGAAATATCATCTTGGAGAGAGTTTTCGCAAAATTTTTTTTCTAATTCTAATGTCAAACTAGATAATAATTGTAAATTTAAATTAACCTTGGATAGAAAAATTATTGTCTCATGAAATCTATAGACCTTTTTGCAGGATGTGGTGGATTATCTTTGGGTATGAAGCAAGCTGGAATTGAAATTGTTTTAGCATCAGATTTTAAAGATTATGCAGGTGAAACCTATCAAAACTTTTTCAATCAAGATTTTATTGTTGAGGATATTCTTTCCATAGAACAAAACAATTGGGCTAAATTTAATGGTTTTCAAAATAAAGTCCATATTATAGCTGGCGGACCACCATGCCAAGGTTTTAGTTATGCTAACCGTCAGAGAGTTAAGGATGATCCAAGAAATAAACTTTATAAATCATTTTTAGGATGTATAAATTTTATCAAACCAGATATTGTTCTTATGGAAAATGTTAGAGGTATAAAAAATATTGCAACTCATATTGTTAAAGAATTTCATGATATTGGTTACATAGGAGAATTCTTTCAATTAAATGCAAAGGATTTTGGAATTCCTCAAAATAGAGAGAGGGTTTTTTTCTTATTATTTAATGAACAAAGATTTGATCAAACTGACAAAAGACTATTAAAATTTATGGAATTATTAGAAGAAAAAAAATCTAAATCTGATCCAGTGGTTTTAAAGAACGCATTATATGGACTGCCAAAGCTTAAAGCCAAAACTAAAAAAAATTCTACTACTTTCGAAAGCAAAGAAAATGGTTTTTATGAAATTAAATCTAATAAATCAAATAATTATTTAGAGTTAATAAATGGCTTTAAAAAAGGAAAAATATTTAATCATATGGCGCGATACAATAATCCAAGAGATATAGAAATTTTTAGTTTATTACCACAAGGTGAAAATTCATTACATGAGTCTATTAGGCATTTAATGCCATATAAAACTAGAGATCATATTTTTAAAGATAAATACTTTAAGCTTGATGAAAATAAGGTTTGCAAAACTATCACTGCTCATATGTCATTTGATTGCAATATGTATATACATCCAACTCAAGCAAGAGGCTTAACCCCAAGAGAAGCCGCAAGAGTTCAGTCCTTTCCAGATAATTTTGAGTTTATGGGCTCTTACACTAAATGGTATGAGCAAATTGGTAATGCTGTTCCACCAATTTTGGCAAAAAGTATTGGTGAAGCAATTTTAGAGGTGTCATGAAAGGCTTTGATCTATTTTCTGGTATAGGTGGTTTTCATGAAGGCGCAAAAAACTTCTTAAAAGAAGATTTTAAAGCCATTGCTTTTTGTGATTTTGATGAGAAATCAAGAATTGCATATCGTTCAGCATTTTCAGATAAAGATCTTCTAGAATTCAATGATATTAATGATATTACTGGACAGTTGAATTCAACAATTCTGTCTAAAAAAAAGAAAAAAAATATAAATAATATGCTGCCAGATTTTGATATTTTATTTGCAGGATTCCCATGCCAGCCATTTAGTTCTATGGGCAAGGGTAGGGGTTTTGGAGATGATCGAGGCGCGCTTTTTTTTAATATTGAAATGATTTTAAAAGCAAAAAAGCCTAAATATTTTATTTTAGAAAATGTTAGAGGATTAATTAATATTCAAAATGGTGAAGTCATGAAATACATTATGAATTCACTTGAGAAAATTGGCTATCAATCTACATATTGGCTTTTAAATGCTGCAGATTATGGAGTGCCTCAAACACGAAGAAGGGTATTTATAGTTGGTGAGTTAGATGGTAATAATGATAATATTAACTTTAACACACCACCACCAAAAATCCCTTTATCTAAAAGAAGAATTAAAACCGTCAAAGATTTATTATCAAAAGATGTTGATGATAAATATTACTTAAGCGCAAAGATAAAGAAAACTATTTTATCTGATGGAACCGGTGGCTATAAATATAAATCACAAATTAATATGGACCCAGCAAGACCTCTCACATATACAATGCATAAAATGCACAGAGCATCTCAAGACAATTATTATAGTGATGAATATATTGATGGTGGGTCAAGAGACAGAATAAGAAGAATTACACCTTATGAAGCTTTACTTATACAAGGTTTTAAAAAAAATACAGCAAAGAAAATCATAAGAAGCGGTTTATCTGATACACAACTCTATAAACTAGCGGGTAATGCAGTATCACCAATGGTTGTCA
Source organism: uncultured SAR86 cluster bacterium (assembly GCA_902563835.1). Lineage (GTDB taxonomy): Bacteria > Pseudomonadota > Gammaproteobacteria > Magnimaribacterales > D2472 > SAR86A. The sequence continues at coordinate 87,086 of CACEZB010000003.1, read as the reverse complement.
AAGAAGTCTTAAAGCATATACTTAATTAATGCAAAGTATACAAAGCTAATCACTTATTACTATTTTTATGAAAAGAATTTTAATATCTTCATTATTAATCTATATATTTATTGGAAATTTTTTATTTGCAAATGATGTTGTTGTAAAAGGTTTAGATAATAAATCTCCAGAAAAATTACTTTATATAGGCAATAGTTATTTATATTACAACGATAGTTTGCATAATCATGTTAGAAGAATGCTTGAAGAATCTTATGGAAAAAAAATAAAAACCAGCAACTACAAATCTGTGACCATAAGCGGCTCACGACTGTCACACCATAATATAGACTATTCTTTAGAACACAATAATCTTGGAGCTGATGATCCATTTGAGTTAGTTGTTCTTCAAGGAGGCAGTGGCGAAACCAACACAGCAAAAGAAAGAAAAATGTTTGCCAGTGAGATTGAAGTAATGATTAATAAAATCCATGAGGTTGGAGCTGAAGCAGCTTTGTATATGATTCATGCTTATGTAGAACCCCATAAAGATACTAATCCAAAAATGATTGAAGATATCAAGAAAATGTATATTGAAGCTGGAAATAAAAATAATATATTAGTATTTCCTGTAGGTATAGCATTTGAAAATGCATATGCAAAACGCCCAGATATAAAATTACATAAATACTATGATGGAAGTCATCCAGATATATTAGGGACATACTTGGCCGCATGCGTTCTATTCTCATCTATTACTAACAAATCACCAATAAATATTAGATATGATTATTTTGGAAAAATTAACTCAGACGATAAACTATTTCTTCAGAACATTGCTCATAAGACTGTTGAAGATTTTTTCAACATAAAATTAAAATGAAATATGATATTTATTATATAGATGCTTTTACTGATAAACTGTTTTCAGGCAACCCAGCTGCAGTAATATTTTCAGATATCTCTGATTCAACAATGATGCAGAATATCGCAGCAGAAAATAATCTTTCTGAAACAGCATTTATAAGAGAAACTAAGGGAAATTATCATATAAGATGGTTTTCTCCACATTGTGAAATTGATTTATGTGGACATGCTACTCTAGCTTCTGCTTATGTGTTCTTTAATTATATTAGCCCTGATGCAAAGATTTTTAGCGTACGTTCTTTAAAGAATGGGATTTTAACGGTATCACAAAATGATGATTTGTTATTGCTTGATTTCCCAAAAGACCAAATAGAACTATTTGATGATATATCTTCGATTGAAAGTGCCATTGGAGTAAAGCCTATTGAATCTTTTAAGGGGAGGGATGATATTTTAGCAATTTTAGAATCTGAAGATGTTATTAAGAATTTAAATGTAGATTTTGAATCATTAAATAAGCTAGATGCTAGAGGGTTGATTGTTTCTTCAGAAGGGACTAATTATGATTTCGTGTCTAGATTTTTTGCTCCTGCAACTGGGGTTGATGAAGATCCTGTTACTGGATCAGCTCATACCACGCTAACCCCATATTGGAGCCAAAAGCTTAATAAAACAAATTTAACTGCTGCTCAATTATCAAAAAGAGGTGGTGTTCTTTATTGTGAAGATAAGGGTAATAGAGTGATTATCGGTGGAAAAGCTAAACAATACTTAAAAGGCAATATATTTATTTAAATCTCAATTATTTGCTTTCCAAAATTCTTACCTGTTAAAACATCTCTTAGTGCTTGAGGTGCATTTTCAAAACCTTTGGTAATAGTTTCTCTGTATCTTATTTTATCTTGAGATACTAATTCTAGAATTTCTTTGGTTGCTGCCTCCCATTCATCAGCCCATTCAGTTACAACAAAGAATCTATGTTTAGGTTTTACCTCGAGTGAACCCAACACATCAAAAGGCGTTTCTGCTTTTAAGACATCCTTTGCATTGTATTGAGAAATAAAGCCACAAATAGGAACTCTTGAGCCTTGATTTAAAAGCGGAGCAATGGCTCTGGTAACTGGACCACCAACATTTTCGAAGTAAATATCTATTCCATTTGGACATGCATTTTTTAAGTCTTGTTCTAAGTTTCCAGCCTTATAATCAATACATTCATCTAATTGAAGAACATCCTTTACATAGGTACATTTTTCAGGACCACCAGCAATACCTATAACCCTACAACCGTATATTTTTCCAAGTTGACCAACTATCGTTCCAACAGCACCAGATGCGGCTGATACAACAAGAGTATCACCAGATTTAGGATTCCCAACTCTGTTAAGACCAAAATAGGCAGTTCGTCCAGGCATTCCTAGAGTTCCTAAAAATGATGAGAGTCCAATATTAGTTTCAGGAACTTTTAATAATGCTGTATCTGTATCCTTTGCTTTAATGTAAGTTTGCCAACCTTTATGTGCACATACTTTATCGCCAACTCTATATAAATTAGAGTTACTTCCAATGACTACACCAGCAGTTTCTCCAGTCATTGGTTCTCCAATTTTAGCTGGAGGTGCATAAGACATTGAATCATTCATTCGTCCTCTCATATAGGGATCGATAGAAAGATATTTAACTTCTATTAAAATCTCATTTTTTTTCAGCGATGTAATTTTTTCTTCATTCAATTTCCAACAATCATCTTCTGGCATACCCACAGGTCTTTTATCTAATAAAAATTGTTTATTTATGTATTCCATATTTTTCCTTTATATTAAGTTTGTTAGTTCTCTAAAATGTTTTCTACAGACAGTTTTATATATTTCGTTTCCACCAACCAATATTTTCTCACCCTCTAGAATAACATCGCCGTTTTCATCAAGCCTTACTACCATAGTAGCTTTTTTATCACATTCACTACATATAGTTTTTAATTCATTTAGATTATCTGCAATAGCTAATAACTCAGAGCTGCCATGAAATAACTCACCTTGAAAATCTGTTCTAATGCCATAACACATTACTGGTATATCTAATTTATCTGAAATTTTACTTAAATTTCTTACTTGTTCTTTTGTTAAAAATTGTGCCTCATCAACAAAAATACAATTTATATTCTTATATTCAATATTTTTGACGTATTCATAAAATTTAAACTCATTGTCTATGGAAATTGCTTTTGCTTTTAGGCCAATTCTCGAGACAATATTTGAATCAGCCTTATCTGAAATTTCTTTTGGCAAAAATAAAAGTGTTTTTAAATTGCTTTCTAAATAATTATGATTTGATTGAAGCAGGGAGGTTGATTTACCAGCATTCATTGTAGAATAAAAAAAATGAAGTTTTGCCATATAATTAATTATATATTGAGATTAGAGAATAGTGGATGAATGTTTTTTTAGAAAATGGTATTACTCATCTAGATCTTCATGGTGAGCGCCATCATAATGTTGATGATTTAATAATTGATTTTATATTTCAGCATCAGAGTGAAATTCCTTTGATAATAATTTGTGGTAATAGTCAAAAAATGATCAATATATGTAAAACTGTTTTAAATAAAAATTCAATTTCATTCTCTATGACAAGATTTGGTATTATACGAATAGAAAAATTATAAACTTATGGAAATACAAGACATTTTACTTTTTGAAGAACAATTATCTGAAGAAGAATTAATCATTCATAAATCAGCTAAAGATTATTGTCAAAACCAGTTATTGCCAAGAATAATAGACGCCAATCGTAATGAAAAATTTGATAAGTCTATATATAAAGAATTAGGCGAGCTTGGATTTCTTGGTGCACCTATTAAAGGTTATGGTTGTGCTGGAGTTAACTATGTCTCCTATGGTCTTATAGCTAGAGAAATTGAAAGAGTTGATTCGAGTTATAGGTCTGCTTTTAGTGTTCAGACATCGCTTTCAATGCATGCTATTTATGAATTTGGTTCAGATGAACAAAAGGATTTTTATTTACCTGATATGGCTAAGGGAGATAAACTTGGATGTTTTGGGTTAACTGAAGCAGATGCTGGTTCTGATCCTGGATCTATGAAAACTAAGGCAACCGAAAAAGATGGTGGATATGTTTTAAATGGCTCTAAGAATTGGATAACAAATTCTCCAATCGCAGATGTGTTAGTCATTTGGGCAAAAGATGAGCAAGGTATCTTAAGGGGTTTTATAGTAGATAGAGATTCAAAAGGCCTGTCTACTCCAACCATAGAAGGTAAGTTTGCTTTAAGAGCTTCAATTACTGGACAAATCTTTCTTGATAATGTTTTTGTTCCTAAAGAAAAAATGTTGCCTGAAGTTCAAAGCTTTAAAGGTCCTTTCTCATGTCTAAATATGGCTCGATACGGTATTGCATGGGGAGCAATGGGCGCTGCAGAGTTTTGCTGGAATGCTGCACTTGAGTATTCAATGGAAAGAGTGCAATTTGGTAAACCTCTTGCTGCAAAACAATTGATACAAAATAAACTAGCAGACATGCAAACAGAAATAACTTTAGGAATGCAGTCTGTATTAAGACTAGGTAGACTAATAGATGATGGCAAAATGGAGCCACACATGATTTCTATGCTTAAAAGAAATAATTGTCAAAAGGCTTTAGAGATTGCTAGAAAATCAAGGGATATTCACGGGGGCAACGGAATAAGTGACGAATACCATGTGATTCGTCACTGCATGAATTTAGAAGCAGTAAATACCTATGAAGGCACTTATGATGTTCATGGCCTTATACTGGGTAAACAGCAAACCAATCTAGACGCTTTTTAATTAAAGAGATATTTCTCTAAAAACTCATCCTGTTTATTTAAATACTCTAAATTTGCCATTTCACCGCATGAGGTAACACAGTGCCCATCGTAAGCTTGGAACATAGAATCATATTCTTTACCTAATGATTTAAGTTTACTTATTAAATCTCTTGCATGAAAAACAGGAACTACATAGTCATTTGAACCATGTAATACAAGTACCGGAGCTTTAATATTATTTACATGCAGAATAGGTGATATTTCTTTAGCATATTCTTGACCTTCTGGAGTTGATAAGTCTCCCCATTCTAATAATGGTTCTTCGTCCCAACTTTGAAATCTACTAGCTTTTTTAGCAAAGTTATCTAGGAGCTGTTGTTGATCAGTAACACCAACAGAATTGATGCCACATCTATATAAATCAGGAGTAAATACTAAGCCTGCCATGGTTGCATAACCTCCATAACTTGCGCCGGCTATACATACTCTATCTTTATCTGCATAGCCATTTTCAATTGCCCACAATACACCATCGGTAATATCATCTTGCATTTTTTTACCCCATTCTTGGTTTCCAGCAATATAATGATTAGTTCCAAGACCAGTAGAACCCCTAAAATCTGGTTGGAGAACATTTATTCCTCTATTTGCAAAGAATTGAACCCATGTATCGTAACCGATATATTGTTTAGTATTAGGCCCACCATGCGGCAATATAATGAAATAGTTTTTATCTGTTTCTTTTGTAGCAAGTGTAAGCAGTGCAGGTATCTCAAGACCATCTCTGGCAGTGTATGTTACTGGTTGTGCTTTTGCTAACTTAGATCTATCCAGCCAAGGCCTACTTTGATATAAAAGATTCACAGAATTTTTATATAAATCAACAATATAATAATCTCCAGGATTATTGGTATTTGATACCCTAACTATCATTACTTTTCCTGAAACGTCTGAAGATTCAAGACTTACTTGATCATTAGGAAACAATTGTTTTATAGCAATATATGTAGCTTCTGCATCTTTATCAAAAAATACTACTTCCTGTTGATATGACTCATATCCTATTGCAGCTATTTCAGAGCTGCCATATCTTGAGAATGAACCACCAGATGCTTGCCTACAACTTCCAGTAAGACCGTCCACGTCATATCTAGGGTCTTGATACAACTTATTTGAAAACTCTCTAGTATCCATATCGTAAAAATAAATAGCATTAGTATCATTTTCTTCCAATAACTTGCCAGAAGGGCTAAATTTAGATCCTGAAACAACTACTTTACCTTTATATGTTCCAATAGGTGTAAATCCTGGTTGTTGGCATGCGAATCTAAAGTGTTCTTTCCATTCTTTATTTTTAGAATCATATTCATAAAGAACTCTATCAAGACCTACGTCTATAAGCATTCCAAGTGGTAATTTAGTTTCATGGTTAGTTAAAGATCCTAATATTGCTTTTCCCTTCATATCTCCAATATCTGGACCAAAAGCAATTCTTGTTTTTTTACCTGTATAAACATTTAATCTATAGTAGTCCCATATAATATTTCTTCTTTCGTTATTTATTACATAAACATGATTTGGGTCATCGTAATCTGCGTCATAGATTACTTGTCCCCAATAGCCACCTTCTTTAATAATGGTTCTTCTAGTACCATCGATATTCATTGCAAAAGTAGCCATTGATTTCATAGTTTTACCTGTTTGATATCTTGGGGTATACCAAATACGGGTACTGCTCAACCATCCTGCATCAGAAACTCCACCTCCAGAACTTCCATCACTAATCATAGTTGTTTCCATAGTATCAAGATCTAAAAGTAACAGCCCTCTATCAAACATCTCATCTTCAACGCCTTTCTCTTTTTCTTTTTCTACATCACATTCATTATTTTTTACTGTATTTCTAATTAGAAGATATCTGCCATCTGGCGAAACCATCATTTTGTTGAAATTTGAATAGCAGGCAAATTGTTCATTTGGTATTCTTTCATAGGCTAATAACGAGGTTGAAGTAAAGATAATTACAATCGATAAGATAAAATTATGTATTTTCATATTTAAATATGTCCTAAATTAGTTATATGGTTGAAAATGTATTATATTTTAAATGTTTTATATACGAAATAATAAAGTCCATAAAATTAGCTAAAATCTTGATTAATTACTGTATAAAGTACAAAATAAGTCTGGGATATAACAAAATTCACTTTTTTGTGTGAATTATTTACTAAATTAGAGGATGATCCATTATGGAAATTAAAAAAATTTTTTCAATTTATTTACTATTTTTCTTAGTATCTGGCTATGTTATTGCTGATAATCCAGGTGAAGAAGTTGTTGAATCACAAGCTGAAGAAACAACTCAAACAGATTCAGAAGCTCCTGATTCAGAGTCAACTGATGTAAGCTCTTCTAGCGGAGATGAGGAAGTAGTTCAGTTACAAAAAGTTGTAGTAACAGGTTCTAGAATCAAAAGAACAGACCTTTCAGGCGCATTACCACTTCTTGTTATTACAAAAGAAGATATTGATGAAGGTGGTTTTAGAAATATAACCGAAGCACTGCAAGCTATTCCAGCTGCAAATGCTTATAACCAGAATGAACAAAACACTAACTTATTTACACCAAATGCTAACTCTTTAAATTTAAGAAATATTGGTCCAAGTAAGACTTTATATTTAATTAATGGAAGAAGAACAGCTGATTATCCATTACCTTATAACAATGCTAGTAATATTGTTAATACTTCAACTATTCCAAATGGATTAATTGATAGGATTGAGATTTTATCCCAGGGATCTTCTGCTATATATGGATCTGATGCAGTAGGTGGTGTTGTAAACATTATTACTAAAGATGGAATGGATTATTCTCAAGTTGATGCATATGCATCTGTTACTGAGCATGGCAACGACATGATTACCAATTTCACTTTCTCTACAGGTGGTTTCTTTGGAGCATCAAGCTGGACATTAGGTATGGATGTATCGCATGTTGATCCAATGTATCTATCAGACAGAGATGGATATAACGACTGGAAAGATGATCCAGATTATGGAAAAGATTATATAGGACCAAGATGGGGTGCTGCTATGCAGGTTGTCCCTTGGTATCTTGGAGGCGGTGACGCTGCAACATACTCACCTGAAGATTTTGGATATCCTTGTAATAGTGTTGCTCTTTCAGGTGGAGTCTTTAGATTATTTAGTAGAGATAAGCCAGAAGTTTACGGTATAACTAATTATCCAGGTTCTTATCAAGGTTACGCTTGTGCCTACAATAGAGGTGCTAATGGTGGTGACTCAACAACTATAGTTAACGAAAGAGACGATTACACCATAATGGGTACTTTTACTCATAATTTTGACAACGGAAATCAATTCAAAGCAAGACTTTACCACTTTAATGAAGAAGCATATTTAAGAAGCTCAGTTTCTAGATATGTTTCACTTGGATCAATGATTGACTCAAGAATATATACATGTATGACTTTAGGTTGTGGTGATAGTGCTGGACCTGTAGGTAATGATTTGGTCCCAGCCGGAAACCGAGTTCTTAGAGCATCATATCTTTTAAGATACTTTACTCCTGCTATGGGTCGACCATTTGAAGCAAGATCAGATTATGAAGAAGATATGACTGACTTCTATATGGGATTATCAGGCACAATGGATAGTGGTCATGAGTGGTCTGTTGGAGCGAACATGACTAGATACAATTCATTCTATGCAGACTCAACACTTACACAAAAAGCTAAAGATTATATGGCTGGTGTAGGGATGACAAATCCAGACGGCTCTCTTGCAACTGGTTGGTATGCAGGCGACGTTTGTCAGCATGCGGATTCAGGAATGGGTGGTTTATTAGCTGGATTTGGTTTTTCAAACTGTTTCTTCCCTGAAAGAATATGGGGACCAATTTCAACAGATTTATTCCAATCATGGTTGGTAGATGACTCGGTAGACGCAGAGTCATATCAATATTTAATTGATGCAGATATTACAGGTGAAGTTATGGCTGGTAATACACCAGTTGCATTTAACATTCATGCTGAATATCAATATCAAGACTATGAAGTCATACCATCAGCTGGTAGATTAGATGATGAAATCTATGGTGGTGACGATGCAATCAAGATTATTCAAGGCTCAACTAGATATGGTTTTGGTGATAGATCAAGAATGTCACTTGGTGTTGAATTAGCAGCTCCAATAAATGACAAATTAGAAGTTACATTTGCTTCAAGATATGATTCATATGACGATGATTCATCTAGCGTTGGTTCAAGAGTATCTTCAATGTTTAATTTTGCATATAGACCTACAGAAGATTTCTTATTAAGAGGTTCAGCAGGTCAAACCTTTAGGGCGCCTGATATGCACTATATTTATTCACAACCAAGTTCAGTATTTTCATACGGTACTGACTACCCACAATGTTATGCAAACTTCCTTGCAGGAGCCACAGGCACAGGGCCAATTGCTCCTGGTGATTTAGCTACCAAAGCTTCATTATGTGGATTCCAAGGTAGTTATGGTAGTTATAGAAAAACATACCAAAGTGGTGATAAAAACCTTCAAGAAGAAGAAGGTGAAAACTATTCTATTGGTTTTGTTTTAAATATTGGTGAAAATGTGAGTTGGCAGTGGGATGCTTTCCATGTTTATCTAGAAAATGGTGTTGCTCAAGAATCAAATACATCTCAGTTAGTTGCTGAGGGTGTTTGTTTATATGGCCAAGCATTTAGTGACTGGTATGATTTCTCAGAAAATATTCCAGCAAGAGACTGTGATACTGTTGCTTCTAACATAGAAAGAAGTGCTACGTATTTCCCTGGAGACGCTCCTACATCTCTTACTAATATCGTATCTATTACTAGAAATCCAAGAAACCAAGGGTTTATTGAGTATGTTGGTCATGATACATACATTAATTGGAGAAAAGAGACTGAAAGTGCTGGAGATTTTGGTATTTCAATAGGTTCTACAACCATTGACCATATTAATTATCTAGCTGATCCATATGGTGAACAAATAGAATTTTTAACATATTACTATTATGAGCCAAGGTCTAGACAGAATATGAATTTCAACTACAAGTATGAAAAACATAATGTTTCTGTAAACATGACAAGAATGGGGCACATGAATATTTATGGTACTGCTGGTGGTGGCACTAAGTCAGACCCACATATCATGACTAACGTTTCATATTCATATGATTGGTCACCTGATATAGATACATATGTCAGTATAAGAAATATCGACGACGTCATGCCACAAAAAGATACAGGCTATAGTTATCCTTTCTTTAATCAAGGATACTACAGTGCTTTTGGTAGATACATGACAGCTGGTATTACTTACAGATTCTAATTTAATCTAATATAAAACATCCTCTTTAATAGAGGATGTTTTTTTTTGTATCATGTAAAATAGGTTTATGGGAATAAATAATCAAAAATATATATTCTTACTTATATTTATCTGCGCAAATATAAATGCACAAGAAATTGTTAATGAAACAATTGATACACAAGTTTCTGCTAGCTCCTTAAGTCAAGATGCACAAAAGAAAATAGATAATTTAGATATTAAATCTAAAGAAATATACTATGAATTCAAAGATACTGTAGCTGAATATAAAAGTCTAAAAACATACGATGATCAGTTACAAGAGATAATTAATGCTCAAAAATCAGAAATTAAAAGTATTCTTAAACAAATTGATTCTTTAGATTCAACTAACAAAGATATATTACCTTTCCTCAAAAGAATGATTGATGTTTTAAGAGAATTTGTGCTCTTAGATATGCCATTTTTAAAAGATGAAAGAATTGCAACAGTAGATAATTTAGACGAAATTATATTACAAGCAAATGTAACAACAGCTGAAAAATTTCGAAAAGTTTTTGAGGCATATCAATCAGAATATAACTTCGGAAATACTATTGAAACTTATAGCGGCACTATGGAATTAAATAATAATGATACCGCAGTTATATTTTTTAGATTAGGTAGAATAGGTTTATATTATTCTTCATTAGATTATAAAAAGACTGGCTATTGGGATAATTCAAAGCAGGCATGGGTTCATACAAAAGGAAAACTTAGTAATGAATTAAAGGCTGCTATAGATATAGCTAACAGACAAGCTCCACCCAATTTTATTAATTTACCAATTCAGCCAGTAGATAGGTCAGAGTCATGATTAAGCTCTACTTATTAATTTCGATCTTACTTCCATTGGCTTTATTTGCACAAGAAAATGAAGAAGAGATATCAATAGAAGAGCAGCGTAATAACGCGATTAAAGCGCTTTTGCAGACGGTAGAAATCAATAAAAGTATTTATGTAGCAGATGATCAGAAGAGAATTAATAAATTTTTAGATCTAATTGATGAAAGAGAGGGTATGCTTGCTAAGGCAAAAAATGATCTCCGACTTGAGAATGAAAGAAACGCAAGACTTGAAAAAGAATTTGAAGAAAATGAAAAAGTTTTAGCTGAACTAGAAGAAAGATTACAAATTAAGATTGGTGTTTTAGGTGAGTTATTTGGTGTTGCAAGACAATTTGCAGGGGAATTATTATCATCTTCAGAATCAGCCTATACATTTACTGAATTTCCAGAAAGAGGAGATAAGTTAAAAGAAATAGGAAAAATACAAGTTCATAGTATCGAAGAGTTAGAAGTTTTATGGCTTGAATATTTTAATGAGATAGTAGCATCAGGCGAAGTTAAAGAATTTAAATCTAAAATAATAAACTCAAAAGGTGATTCATTTGAAGATAATATTGTTAGGTATGGTTTATTTTCCGCCTCGTATAAATCAGAATTTATAAAACCAATTAATGAATTAAATGGCTTTGAATTACTTCAAAGACAACCTGAAAAAAGCATACTAAGGAATTTGAAAAGGCACCAAAGAAGCGATGAATATAAAACTGCTTCTATAGATCCAACAAGAGGCTTTTTACTGTCATTATATTTAGATAAGGCTGGTTGGATTGAAAGAATAGCACAAGGTAAATCTGTTGGATTTATTATTATTCTTATTGGTATTATCGGAGTTGCATTTTCATCTTATAAAATTTATTTCTTGAATGAAAGTAAGAAAATTTTAGAAGACTCTAATCAAACGAATGTCATTCAAGACATGATTGATAATATTAAGAAAGCCAAATCGTATCAATCTAAAGAAAATATAATCGATGAATTGATATCAAATTACTCATCTAAATTAGATTGGGGTGTAAGTTGGATTAAATTTGTTGCAGCAGTTGCTCCTTTATTAGGCCTATTAGGGACAGTTATTGGTATGATTGAAACTTTCCAGGCAATTACTTTATTCGGTACTGGTGATCCAAAACAAATGGCTGGTGGTATATCACAAGCACTTATAACTACAATGCTGGGTTTAATGGTTGCAGCTCCATTATTAGGATTTTATACCTATATATCAGATAGAGTTAATACACTCGTTCAAATAGTTGAAGAGAAGGGCTCTTATTTATTGTCTAAAGAATAATGCTTAACGAATTATTTCTTAGAGGTGGGCCAGTTTTGTATGTCCTCTTTTTTGTTACTTTAATAATTTTTTATATTCTTATTGATAAATATAGATTTATATTTTTTAATTCTGAATCATGGCTCAAACTTAAATTATCAGAATTTAAAAAGGAATTTCCACCTGAAACTACAGATTATAAATTTGTAGAATCTGTATTGCTTGCATCAGTTAGTCGTGAATCTAAAACTAATATTAAAATGTTAGAAGGTCTAATTAGCATGTGTCCAATGATTGGTTTATTAGGCACAGTCTACGGGATGATTGAAGTATTTGAAGTATTGTCATTCTTAGGTACTGGTAACCCAAGAGCAATGTCCTCAGGTGTTGCAATGGCAACCATCCCTACAATGTCTGGTATGGTAATTACATTATTCGGATTATATTTTTATCAAGATCTAAATGGACGAATAAATAGCCTATCAAACAATTTTAAATCAAGCCTTAAGAATGAAGGTTACAAACTATGAAAAGAAGATCATCAAGAAGGCGAAATGATGAGAATGCCCTAGATTTAACCCCCATGATGGATATCGTATTTATCATGTTGATATTTTTCATAGTTACAACTTCTTTTGTAAAAGAAACTGGTGTTGATATAAATAGACCTAATGCTGAAACTGCTGAAAGAGATGAAAAGGGAAATATATTAGTTGCAATAACTGAAAATAATGAGATCTGGATTGATAAACGAAGAGTTGATTTAAAAGCAGTAAGAGCAAATATAGAAAGATTAAAAATAGAATATCCAGGGGGCTCTGTAATAATCCAAGCTGATAAATTGTCAAAATCTGGACTCTTAGTTGAAACTATGGATCAAATTAGATTAGCTGGAATTCAGAATATTTCTATTGCAGCAAAAAATGACAATTGATAAAAATAAAGCAGTTAATATCTTAGTTACATTGGTAATTACTTTTGTAATATTTTTAATTATTCAATCTCTTATTACTAGAAACACTAACCTTGATTTAAAAAATAAACCTCAAAATTACATTGAGTTCATCCGAATAAAACAAGATGATAATCTTGAGCAAAGAACTAGAAGATTGCCTGATAAACCTCCACAACCTAAAAGGCCTCCACAACCAGAAGTTGAATTAGATGATACAAAACCGCCACCAATGCAAAATTTAGATATTGATATCCCAGACTTTGATGTGCCAACAGATTTTAAGGGAGCTTTTTTAGGTGATATTAGTAACTTAGGTTCTGGAACAAGCAACTTAATACCGCTTGTTAAAATTGCTCCACGTTGTCCACCAGAAGCAGCTTTAGCTGGAACTAATGGTGAAGTTTTGTTAAATTTGCTTGTAAATTCTATGGGTAGAGTTGAAGAAATAAAATTAATTAAAGCAAATCCACCCAGAGTGTTTAATAGAGAAGCAACAAAAGCTGTAAGAAGATGGCAATTTAAACCCAAAACAGTAGATGGCGTTGCAGTCGAACAAAGAGGTGAACTAAAAGTGGAGTTTATTTGTAATGTTTAATACTTTTAAGATATTTATTGTAAAAGCATTTTTTATTATATTTATGATAAGCCCATTAAATATTTTTGGTGCAGATAACACTATCAGTCAATGGACTTACCAGTATCTAAAAAGAATTCATAACTATATGGAAATGGATAGATTTGAAGATGCTGGTAGAGAGTTAGAGTCATTGGCAAATAAATATTATAAGAATGAAAGAAGTTATGAAAGGGCATTAATTAATCAGCTATACGGACAGTTCTATTTAATTCAAGGTGATTTTGCTAGCGCAATTCCTTGGTTAGAAAAGGCTATTAAACATGGCGCATTAAATTTACCAGGCGAAATTCAGACTAGATCAAATTTAGCAGCAGCTTATTTTCAAGCAGCTGAATATAAGAAAGTTATAGACACTTTATTAAAAACTCAACAAATAGGAATGAAAAGAGGAATAGATTTAAGTGGCGGAAATTTTGTAATGTTAGGAATGGCATATTATCAAATAAATAATTTAGATAACGCCTATAAATATATCTCTAAAGGTAATGATGTTTCTGCTGAACTTAATGAAGATTGGTTGCAATATGAATTTGGATTGGCAGTAAAGTTAGAAAAATTCGATGCTGCAATTGAAGTAGGTCAATTTTTAATTTTTGTTAATCCAGACAAGAATACTTATTGGAAACAATTAAGTGGAGTTTACTATGGTGGGAATAATGAAAATGAGTCACTAGCAGGCCTTGAGCTTGCTTTTGAAAAAGGCGTCATGAAAAAAGAAATAGATTATTTAAATTTAACTAAATATTTTTTATACAAAGACCTTCCAACTAAAGCAATTAAAGTACTCAACCATGGGTTTGATAATGAAATAATTAAAGTAAATAAAAAGAACCTTGACCTTTTAGCTGATTCTTACTTTCTTTCTAAGGATAGAAGGAAAGGTATTGATACTCTTATTCAATCTTTAGAAATAGAAAGTGATTCTAAAACATCCTATAGGATTGCCAGATTTGCGTTTGAATCAGAGGACTGGAATATGGCTATAAAATATTTTGATAAAGCTCAATCTGAAAAGTGGAATGAGGTTCCAGGAAGAATAGATCTGCTAAAAGGAATTGCTTATTATGAAATAGATCAGCTAAATAATGCATTAAAGCATTTAGAACTTGCTTTTGAATTTGAAGAATCTAAAGGCGCAGCTGAAGGGTGGATTCAGTATATAAACCAGTCTATTGGTACTTAAAGATTTATTTAAATGATTATAAAAACTAAAAATTTAACAAAAGAATATGAGGCAGGATCCCAAATTGTTAAAGCTCTTAATGGAATAGATTTATCTGTTGAAAAAGGAGAGTTTATATCAATCATGGGTCCATCAGGTTCGGGAAAAACAACTTTGATGAATATTATTGGGTGCCTAGATTCTCCTACAAATGGAACTTATTATCTCAATGAAAGGTCAGTTAGTGAATTAGATGATGATGAGTTAGCAAAAATAAGAAATGAGGAAATAGGTTTCGTTTTTCAATCCTTTCATCTTTTACCGAGAAGCACTGCATTAGAAAATGTTATGTTACCTTTAAAATATTCAGGTTGTTTAGAGAATGAAGCAATTGAGAGGTCTAAAAAAGTACTAGAAAAAGTTGGCTTACAGGATAGGGTAAAGCATTCTCCATCAGAACTCTCAGGAGGACAACAACAAAGAGTAGCTATTGCGAGAGCTTTAGTTAACAAGCCTAGCATTTTATTTGCTGATGAACCTACAGGAAATTTAGATTCAAAAACTGGTAACGAAGTGATGAATTTATTTAAAGACTTAAACAATCAAGGACAAACAATAATTATAATTACTCATGAGGATAAAATTGCTTCTCAATCAAATAGAATTATTACAATTATGGATGGTCTGATAGAATCAGATACTAGAAATTAATATTATGAAAATAAACAAGACTTTTATATCAATTTTTTATACCTTTTTATTGGTTTCTTGTGGCTCAGGTGGTGATGCTGACAAGAATACTCAATATTATAAGAAGCAAGAAATCCAAACAAAACAATTGGAATTATCAATCGAGGCTTCTGGTATTATAGAAGCAATTTCGTCTGTTGAAATAAAATCAAAAGCATCAGGCGAAATTCTTTTTTTAGGTGCTGAAGTTGGTGATTTTGTAGATAAAGGATCAGTTTTAGGTCAAATAGATCAAAGGACGCCAACAAATATTCTAGATCAGTCAAGATCTGATTTAGAAGCATCTAAAGTAAGGCTTGCAAATGCCAAATCACAATATGAAAGAGGTAAAGAGCTTCATGATAAAGGAAGTATTTCAGATAAGGATTTCGAAGATATTCAAGAAAATTTTGCTCAAGCAAAATCAACACTTGTAAGAACCGAAGTAAGTTATGAGAATGCAAAAATTTCTTTAGACGATACAGTAGTCAGATCACCTGTTAGCGGAACAATCATTTCAAGGCCTGTAGAGGTGGGACAGGTAATTTCTTCTCCAACTTCAGCTGTTGGAGGAGGCACTTTGTTAATGACTATGGCAGATCTATCTAAAGTTAGAGTTAGGGCTTTGGTAGATGAGATAGATGTTGGAAAAGTATCTGTTGGTCAAACTGTATCTATTAAAGTTGCTGCATATAGAGATAAAGAATTTTTCGGTATCGTTTCAAAAGTAGAACCTCTTGCAAGAATTGAACAAAATGTGACAACTTTTCCAGTACTTATTGATATTAATAATGATGAAAATCTTTTATTGCTTGGAATGAATACCGATGTAGTAATTGAAATATTGAATAAAGAAGTGTCTATGAGCGTTCCTTCTATGTCTTTAAGAACAAGAAAAGATATTTATTCTGCAGCAGGTATTGTAAATATACCGAAGGAAAAGGTTGATGAATTTTTAATAAATAGAGTAGAGGGAGAAAATTTCAATAGATTTATTGTTATCAAAGAAACTAAAAAAGGACCATCTTTGGAATGGGTAAAGATAGGTATATCTGATTTATCAAATGTAGAAATCATTGAAGGATTAAATATTAAAGATACCGTCTATATTCTTCCTAGTAAGAGTTTAGTGGATTATCAAAGACAATTTAGAGAAAGAGTTGAAGCTTCATTTAGTTTTGGATAATGTTAATTAAAGAATCCTTAGTTTCAGCAATTACCTCAATTAAATCTAATGCTACGAGGTCATTTTTAACCTCTTTGGCAATAATTATTGGTACAGCTGCAGTAATAGCCGTAATTGGATTAGGCTCTAGCGCAGAAAAAGCTCTTGAACAAAGCATAGATGATTTAGGTGGTAGAACCTTGTACGTAAGCCCAGGACAAAATAGGAGAGGGGCAGTTACAAAAGGAATGATTCCATTAGATATTAAAGATGCAGAAGCTTTAGCCAGAAATAATGAACATAATTGGAGAATATCGCCCACTATTACAAGAAATCGACAAATTAAATTTGGAAATGCAAATATCAATGAGAGAGTTGGAGCATATTTACCAATTCATTTTAATGTTCGTGGGTATGATTTAGAACACGGAAGACTTTTTACTGAAGATGAAAATTATGGAAGGAAAAGAGTAGTAGTTATTGGATCAGATGTTCCAGGAGAATTAAAAACAAACGTTAAAAATATTCTTAATAATGAAATATTAATTGCAGGTGTATCTTATAAAGTTATTGGTATCTTGAAGGAAGAGGGCTCAACAGGATGGCAAAATCCTGATGACGAACTTTATGTTCCTCTTTTAACTGGCGCTCAAAGACTTTTTGGAACTGATAAGGTTGACTCTATCAATGTTGGCATATCCAATGATCATAATATTGATGCTGTTATGATGACAATAGAAGAAATATTGAGAGCAAAACATGATATTGGTCCAGGTGAAGATAATGATTTTAGAATTAGCGATTATAGTCAATTTGCAGATTTAAGGAGACAAGCAACAGGCATCTTCACTGCTTTAATTGCTGGCATAGCAGGGATAAGTTTAATTGTAGGCGGTATTGGGGTGATGAATATAATGCTTGTTTCTGTTACTGAAAGAACAAGAGAAATTGGTTTAAGAAAAGCTTTAGGCGCAACACAAAGGGTAATTATGATGCAATTTATCGTTGAAGCTATTTTGCTATGCATAATAGGGGGGATTATAGGTATTTTAATTGGCACCTCATTATTATTCTTATTTGCATCTCTTAATGATTGGCCTTACGCTCTACCAATTTCTGCAGTTATTGGCTCTATTACCTTTTCTGCTTTGGTGGGATTATTTTTTGGTATATGGCCAGCGAAAAGAGCAGCTAAAATGGATCCTGCTGTTTCTTTAAGATATGAATAAGCTAAAAGTTATTCAATTATTACCCGAATTAAATATTGGTGGTGTTGAAAGAGGTACTAAAGATTTCTCAAAAGCATTATCTGATCTTGGACATCAATCAATAGTAATTTCTAATGGCGGGATTTTTGAAGAAGATATAATTAAAGATGGTGGGAAACATATAAATCTACCAATCCATAAAAAAAGTTTATTTTCATTTTTTTTATCAAAGAAGCTTAAAGATATATATCTAAAAGAAAATCCAGATATTGTCCATATTCGATCAAGAATGCCAGCATGGATAAATCATTATGCTTTTAAAAAGCTACCAAAAAAACCATTACTGATTTCAACTTTTCATGGTCTATATAGCACACCAATGTATAGCCAAATTATGTCTAAGGCTGATCATATTATTGCAATCTCCGATACTGTTAAAAATTATATTATTAATACATATAAAGTAGCGGAAGATAAAATTACTACCATCCCAAGAGGTTGTGATTTAGAAGTCTTCAATCAAGATGCTATTGAGCCTAAATGGATCAGCAAATGGTATGAGGAGTTCCCTGAAACAAAAAATAAAATTATTTTAACGCTGCCAACAAGAATATCTAAATGGAAAGGAGTAGATAGTTTTATTGAATTAATATCCAGGCTAGATAAAAATAAATACCACGGTTTGGTGGTAGGCCCAACATCTAAATCAAAAGAAAGATATTTGAATACTTTACAAAGCAAAATTTTAGATTTAAATATTAAAAAAAATATTACATTTACTGGATCACGAAGTGATATAACAAATATTTACAAGATTTCTGATGTAGTTTTTAATCTATCAATTAGCCCTGAGCCATTTGGAAGAACAACAATTGAAGCAATTAGTTGTGGAGCAAAAGTAATAGGGTGGAATCATGGCGGGACAAAAGAGATTTTAGAAAAATTATACCCAGATGGCTTAGTCAAACTAGGGAACCTTCAAGACTTATCAGATAAAGTAGAAAAAATATCAGATAAAAACTATCCCATACCTAATAAAAATATTTATACATCTGAAAGAATGATAAATAAAACACTGAATTTATATAATCAACTATTAAATAGATCTTCATAGCATCGAATAATCTCCAATACTTTTTTTTCTATTGAATAATCATTGGTAATATATTCAAAAATAGCATCTTGATTCATTAGTTCAATATTATCAACATGGGTTTCAAGAAGTTCTTTCAATGATTCTTTATCATTTTTTTTAGCTAATAGTTCATTTGGTAATATATTACTCATATGGCCAACATCTGTAGAGAGAACTGGTATTTGAAGAAATAGGGCTTCTAAAGCAACCCTTGGACCACCCTCATCTCTAGATGAGATTATTAAAACTGATGCATTTTTATAAAAATTTATAAGCTCATCTCTTTGCACATTATCAATAATCTTAATTCTTGTTGATAAATTATTCTGATCTATTAGGTCAATAAGATGTTGTTTTTCTTTTCCAGAGCCAATAATTACAAGGTTTGATTTAATATTTTTCCAAGATGTGATTAACAGATCAAACCCCTTTACTTTTTCTAATCTTCCTATGGCTAAAGCATACTCATTTTTATTTGAATTAAATTTTACTAATTTTGGATTCCACCAATTTGTGATGACAACAGATTTATTTTTTATTCCTTTAATTGTTTTTTTACTTACACCAATAACTAAGTCTGCTTTTTCATAAACTTTTTTATTTTTCTTTATGCCGTGTACTGTAGCAACATGCTTAAAATTTTTTTTATTAATAGATGAAATAATTGACGTTGTTTTGCTCCCATGTGTATGCACTATTTCTGGATTAATTTGATTTAATAGCTTCTTAAGCTTGTATTTGCCCCACAAAGATCTTCTTCCAATATTTTTGATTACAAAAGTTTTAATATTCTTATCAAAATTATGCGAAATAGATTTATTGCATATAAGAATTGATTTATTAAGCAAGCTACTGGATAAAAGTTCATCAACATGTTGTTCAATCCCAGCAAAGCTATCACTAAGAACTAAATGAACTATTTTCATATTAATTTTTTTAATGTGTATTCAACCTTTTCTACTTCTGCAAATACATCATTATATATATTTTGTGTTTTTAATTTCATGGTTGAAATTCCATCAATAGGGTTATCAAATTCAATAGACCCAACCTCATTATGCTTAATCAAGTTATTAATTACATTTAAGACCTTACTTTTTTTATTTTTAACCCTCATATCAATTAAATAAGTTTTACCCCTACATGAAAGACTTTCAAAAACCATATTCATACTATCCCTAGTAATAAGTTTTGATGAAGCCCTATGTAATATATCTTCAAAGGAGGATGATTGTTGATTCTTATAATCTATAAAATAAATATTATTTTTATTATTTTTTAAAGATAGTATTTCATCATTCATTTTAGTTGGCGTTCTTCTAGAATTATAGATATAACAGTCTTTATCTGAGTGTAGTGAAATAAAGTATTTTATTTGTGAAATTATATGTTTTTGATCAAAGTGGTAATGCTTATTCTTTCCACCTATAGCAATCAAAATTGTTTTTTCTTCTGGTTCGCTAAGAGATACTGATGCTAACGAGCCTTTAAAGTAAATAACATTATTTATATCTTTTAATTTATGTTCATCATGATAAGGAGCACAAATAATATCAAATTTATCTTTTTTAAAAGATGGTGTAAGGACTGCGACAGTTTTAGTAATATTTTTTTGATATTTTTTAGTATCTAGTAATAGTGGATATGTCTTATTTCCAGCCCCAATAATTAAATCATAATAATTTTCTTCAACATCATTGATATAAGTGAAAAAAGGAAAAATTCCTTTAATTGTTCTTTCTATTATATTTAGTTGTTTGTTTTTTAATAATTGATCAAGTAATACTCTGACTTGTTTCTCATGTCCAATATTCCCATCTTTTATCCATAAAACGTTCATAAAATGTTACATCAATTTATATATTTACAATAATAGGTTAACCTATTTAAGTATGAAATTTAATTTTCTTTCAGATAATTTAAAAAATATACTTATTTCCTCTTTTGGAGCGGCTTTATGTATTTTTTTTATAGCATATCTTAATTCTTTAGATCAAAGCAATGTATGGTTAATACCAGCATTTGGAGCTAGTTTGGTATTAGTTATGGCAGTTCATGATAGTCCTTTGGCCAAACCAAGAAATGTATTTTTTGGTCATGTTTTATCAGCATCTGCTGGCGTATTTATTTTTTATCTAATTGGAGAAAGTTCTATTTCAATAGCCCTTGGTGTTGGCCTGGCTATTATGGCTATGATGTTAACTAACACCGTGCACCCTCCAGCAGGCGGCAATCCAATTATTGCAATCCTTGGAGCAAAGACTTTTGAATTCGTTATAATGCCTGTTGCTATAGGGGCATCTTTTATTGTTATTTTTGCATTAATTTATAACAAGATATGGAAAAGATCATAATCAATTTTTACATTTAAAAGATTAAATTATGGGGAATAGAGAAAATACTATAAAGAATATATTACTTTCAGAGTTTAGTCCGTCAGTTTTACAAATAGTTAATGAAAGTTATATGCATAATGTACCTGAAGGATCTGAAAGTCATTTTAAGTTAGTGATTGTTAGTGATGAATTTAAAAATTTATCTAATGTAAAAAGGCACCAAGAGGTATATAAAGTTCTTGGTGAAGTAATGCAATCTATTCACGCGCTATCAATTCATTCTTTTGATAATGAAGAATATAAAAATAATCCCATGATTTTAGATTCACCTAATTGTGTTAATAAATAATTATGCGAGTTGAGATCAAAAATATAGCATTAAGATTAATTAATAATTATTTAATTATTTTATTGAGTGTTTTTGTAGTTACTCTTATTTCAGGAGTAGGGTTAAATAATTTTAAATTAGATGCATCATCAGATGCTCTAGTATTGGAAAACGATCAATCTCTGAAGACTTATCGAGAGGCAGAAGATGAATTCGGAGATTCAAGCTTCTTAATTGTTACTTATGAGCCAAAGCAGGATCTTTTTTCCGATTATTCAATAAATAGAATTACAAATTTAGAAAATGATTTAAAGGCCATTGATGGTGTTGATTCTGTTCTTTCGTTGATGGATGCTCCAATATTTTTCCAACCCAAGGTCGGACTCACTGAGGTTGCAGATAATTTAAAAGATTTAACATCTGATGAGATAAATTTAGAACTCGCCAAAGAGGAGATTCTTAATAATCCAATCTATAAAGAATTAATCATAAGCAAAGATGGCAAAGTTACTGCTATGCAAGTGGTGTTGAGGGGTAATAACGAATATAACGAACTAATAAATCAAAGATATGAGTTACTTGAACAGTTATCTTCAAAAGAACCACTTACCAATAAATTAAAAACAACTCTTCAAAATAAGTTAGATATGACTAATAAGAGAATAAGTGAGTTAAATGATCAAGAGTCTGATTTTAATAAAATTTTAATAAAAAATATTAGATCTACATTAGACAAGTATCGAGATGATGCAACAATTTATCTTGGGGGACCATCAATGATAGCCTCAGATATGATGGATTACATAAAGTCAGATCTTGTAATTTTTGGCTCTGCGGTTGCTCTAATCTTTGCTTTAATGTTATATCTATTTTTTGGTTCACTCTGGTATGTAGCGATGCCATTAATAAATGCATTCCTTACTGCTTTTATAACTGCAGGTTTTTTAGGTTATATGGATTGGAAAATAAGTGTAGTTTCATCTAATTTTATAGCCTTATTACTGATACTAACAATTTCTTTGACGGTTCATTTATTGGTAAAAATTAATGAAATTAAAAAAGAAATGGATATTAAAGATGCGATTATTCATGGTTATGATCAAATGTTTGCACCATGTTTTTTTGCAGCGCTAACTACAGCTGTTGCTTTCTTATCATTAACTTTTGGTGAATTAAAGCCTGTCATTGAATTTGGGAAAATGATGGCTTTTGGAATCTCTATTGCTTTTATTCTTACTTTTACATTCTTGCCTTGTGCAATCTATTTAATCAAAGTTGGCGGCACTAAAGATTTCCTATCACTGCACAAAATAACAAATACTTTATTAAATTTTTCACAAAGTAATAAATCTTTAGTATCAGTTACGTTTTTTACTTCTTTTATTATTTTGTGCATAGGAATATCGAAATTAGAAGTTGAAAATAGATTTATAGATTACTTTGATAAAAATACTGAAATATATAAAGGAATGTTAGAGATTGATTCAAAATTAGGTGGTACAGCAACTTTAGATATTATTATCTCTCAACCAGAAGATACGTTCGAATCAATACAAATTGACGACGAGTTTTTTGAAGATGACTTATTTGATGATGAAACAAGCACCGCTGCTGGTTATTGGTGGAATATTTATTCTTTAAATGAATTAGAAGACATTCATGATTATTTAGATTCAATACCAGAAATTGGTAAGGTACTAAGTGTTGCTAGCGGGGTAAAACTTGCTCGACAAATTAATGATGGCAAAGATTTAAATGATCTTGAGCTAGCTTTATTAAGATCAGTTTTGCCAGAAGATATTAGAGAATCATTATTGTATTCATATATAAATAAAGATGACTCAGTTGTTAGAATTTCAACTAGAGTCAATGAGTCTGCTACAGAACTAAATAGAAATGAACTATTAAAGATGATAAATGAAGATCTGCAAAATAAATTTAATTTAGAACCATCTCAGTATGAGATAACAGGACTAGCAGTTTTATATAATAATATGTTGCAGTCATTATTTAGATCGCAGATCGGATCTTTAATAATAGTTTTTGTTGTTATATCTTTAATGCTTTTTTTAATTTTCAGATCCATAAAGGTAATGATTATAGGATTAATACCAAATATCTTTGTTGCATCATCTGTTATGGGATTATTAGGTCTTTTAAAAATACCATTAGATATTATGACAATAACAGTTGCTGCAATAAGTGTTGGCATGGCAGTGGATAATACTATTCACTATATTTATAGATATAAAAAAGAATTAAAGATAACTGGCTCGACATCATTGGCTTTAAGTAACGCTCACGCTACAACAGGAAGAGCAATTTTTTATACA
Organism: uncultured SAR86 cluster bacterium; assembly: GCA_902563835.1. GTDB lineage: Bacteria > Pseudomonadota > Gammaproteobacteria > Magnimaribacterales > D2472 > SAR86A. The sequence continues at coordinate 62,936 of CACEZB010000003.1, read as the reverse complement.
GCTTCTACTATTTCAGCAGGTTTTTTAATATTATCTTTATCTAATTTCTTTCCTACAATCCTCTTTGGACTTTTTACTGCGATTGCTATGATATTAGCTTTTATTAGTTCATTAACATTATTACCTAATCTATTAGTAAAATATGAGGTATTTAAATAATGGGACCACTTAAAGATATAAAAATATTAGAGTTTTCAGGAATTGGACCTGGCCCTTATTGTGGAATGTTATTGGCTGATATGGGAGCTGATGTAATCAGAGTTGGAAGGAAAGGTACTGAGGGTGTTGAGAATAAATATGATATTCATAATAGATCAAAACGTTCAATAACAGCAGATCTTAAAAATAAAGACACGATTAGTGAAATACTTAAATTAATAGATCAAGTTGATGTTGTTTTTGAGGGATATAGACCTGGCGTTATGGAAAAATTAGGTCTTGGTCCAGATGTATGTTTAGAAAGAAATCCTAAGTTAGTTTATGGAAGAATGACTGGTTGGGGTCAAGAAGGTCCAATGTCTAATTTAGCAGGACATGATATCAACTATATCAGTTTATCTGGAGCTTTAAATTCTATTGGCAGAAAAGACTCAAATCCGATACCTCCATTAAATTTAATAGGAGATTATGGAGGGGGTGGAATGCATCTAGCTTTTGGTATAGTTTCAGGATTAATTCATTCTCTCAAGACAGGAGAGGGACAGGTGGTTGATTCAGCAATGGTTGATGGATCTTTATCATTAATGTCTTTCTTTTATTCTTTAAAAGAAATGGGACATTGGGAAGATAATAGGGAATCTAACTTACTTGATGGTTTTGCTCACTTTTATGATACTTATGAATGTTTAGATAAAAAGTATATTGCTATCGGATCGATTGAACCTCAATTTTATAACGAGCTTTTAGAAAAACTTGAAATAGATGATGAAAGATTTAAAGACCAGCACAATAAAGAATTATGGCCAGAATTAAAAGAAAAGATGACATCTATAATTAAATTAAAATCAAGATCTGAATGGGTAGAAATATTTGGTGGCAGTGATGCATGCGTTTCTCCAGTTCTCAGCATGGAAGAGGCACAAGACCATCCACATAATATAGAAAGAAAAGCTTTTACAAATATAGATGGCTTTAATCAACCTAATGCATCTCCAAGATATTCTAAAACTAAACCAGAAATTAAATATAACGCTAAAAAGGTTGGAGTTGACCTAGATGATATTTGCAATGAATTTAATTTATCAAAAGATGTTTTTTGAAATAAGTTTATGAAGATAATATTTTTTACACTTGGTATTATTATTTCGTTGTTTTCATACTCTAATGAGCCTTTGGATTCGCTTAATGGTAAAAGTTTAATTTGTGCTCAATATTTTGTTCCATTAGATATGAGTCTAGATCCTACAAATATTAAATTACAAAAAGATCATGCAGAGCGGTACACTGGATTTAAATTTTTTAAAAATAAAGTATCGATTGATAGAATTAAACAAACTGGACCTATAGACCAGGACAATCCAAGGTACTGGATACCCAAAGAAAATCACATAACCTCAAAGACAGTAAAGATTTATAAGATTACTAGTCGATATGTGTTTTGGAAAGCGCCTTTAAATACTTGGCAATATAAATATTATCGAATAAATAGAGAAAATCTATATTTAGATGAAATCGTTGTTGCAATGGATGATTATTATGAAAAAAATGATGAGATCAATCCTATATTATTTGAAAATGATGGTGGCAAGTTTGCTTATTGTGCATTAAGCAAAAATCATAAATCTTATGAAAAATATATGAAAAATTTACAAATTAAAGATAAAGAAAATATAGATAGAGCTAATAAAGAGAGAGATAAACGTAAACTTGAACAATTGAAAAAAAATAAAATCTAGGATCTTCCTCAATAATATAAAAGGTTTTATTTGTTCTTATATATTTTTTGGTTTTCATCCTAACTAAATATCAAAAAAGCTTTTAGTATTTCTAAAAGTTTGTTTTCTAAGAATATCTTTATCTATATCCATGAGCTTGGTAATTTCATTAACTATATGATTTAAGTTACTTGGTTCATTCCTATTGTTTTTAGGTTTATCGGGAAGATTTTTAGGAATTAGATATGGACAGTCTGTTTCAATCACCAATCTTTCCAAAGGAATATTTTTAATGGTTTTGCGAAGTTCAACGTTTCTCTTCGCATCACATATCCAGCCAGTAACACCTATATAACAATCTAGTTCTAAATAATCATCTAATTGCTGTTGAGTTCCAGTAAAACAATGTACAACAGCCTTATTAATATCAGATGAATATTTTCTTAAAATCTTTATAAAATCATCATGTGAATCTCTTTGATGCAGAAAAAGAGGTTTGTTCATATCTATTGCTATTTTGATTTGTTCTTCAAATGCAAATATTTGTTCTTCATAAGTAGATAAGTTTCTAAAGAAATCTAATCCTGTTTCACCAATAGCATGAGGATTATTTTTTTTTACTGCGTCTATCAGTTTTTTTAAATAGTCATCATTAATTTCATTTGCATGATGTGGATGAGTTCCAATTGTAAAGAACATATTTTTTGAGTATTGGTCATATATTTTTAATAATTTATTTAGATCACTCAATCTACTGCATATAAGACCAAATTTATTAATTTTATTAGTAATAGCTGTATCAATAACTTTATCAAGATCTTTATCAAATCTTTCGCTTGTAAAGTTACAAGCTATATCAGCTATTTCGTGCATATGTATCTTTATTAATTTCTAATAATATAAATTATGAACTAAAATTAACCTATCATGAATCAATTTGAAAGATTTCAACATGCTCTAAAATTAGAGAATATTGAAGATAGTATATTTTCAGTTAATCCAGATACTAATTATTTTGTAGGTAATACACCTCATGGTGGATATTTAATGGCAGTTATGCACAAGGCTCTTACAAGCATACTGCCTCATTCAACAGCAATAAGCTCATCTGTGCAATATTTGGATAGAATTGATGCTAAACCTTTCCAGCTTGAGGTAGAAACCTTTAAGGCAAGTAAGGGAAGTTCATCTGGTATTGTTAAGTTAATTCAAGACGATAAAATTTGTACTACATTTACTGGAACTTGTTCTGATTTTGAATTTATGAAAGGGTATGATGATCTTCAAAAGCCTTTACCTAATATTTTTAATGATAAAGATAAAAATGATTACGTAAAGATGAATTACGATAAGATTTCTAAAGGTTTTACCCCAGCATTTATCCAACAATTAGAATGTGATATTCATCCAGACCATGCATGGTGGAACAGAGAGCCAGATTCTAGCAATAAAGATAATGAAGCAAGATGTTCTGCTTTTTTAGAAATGGAAGGAGGTGTACCAGATCAATTTTGTTTATCTTTCTTTTCAGACATCCTGCCTCCAGTAGTTTGTAATAAATATGGCCCTTTAGGATGGATTCCAACCATAACTCTAACAACTCATATTAGAAAGATGCCATCTACATCAGTTTTATATGCAGACTTCAAAGCTTCAGATATCAACAAAGGATATTTTGAACAAGATTGTAATATTTGGGATTTAGATGCAAATTTAGTTGCTTCGAGCCGTCAACTAACTAGAATACTAAAGTCAGAAGAAAAAATATCTTAATTTATTGATTAAAAGGAAAAAAAATGCAATTTAAAGGTACCAAGAACTATATATCAACGGAAGATTTAAGTATGGCAGTTAATGCAGCTAAATCCCTAGAAAGACCTTTGCTGGTCAAAGGTGAGCCAGGCACAGGTAAAACATTATTAGCTATAGAGGTTGCTAATGCTCTTAATATGGACTTAATTGAATGGCATATCAAATCTACTACTAAAGCATCACAAGGATTATATGAATATGATGCTGTAACTCGTTTAAGGGATTCTCAATTAGGCGATGAAAGGGTAAAAGACATATCCAACTATATAAAAAAAGGAAAACTATGGGATGCTTTTACATCAGAAAAACAAGTAGTTTTATTAATAGATGAGATTGATAAAGCAGACATTGAGTTCCCGAATGACCTTCTTCAAGAACTAGATAGAATGGAATTCTTTTGTTATGAAACTGGTGAAACTATAAAAGCTAAACATAGACCATTAATAATCATGACCTCAAATAATGAAAAGGAATTGCCTGATGCATTTTTAAGAAGATGCTTCTTTCATTACATTCAATTTCCAGATAGAGAGACTATGAATAAAATTGTTTCTGTTCATTACCCTAAGATTAAAAAGAAATTAGTTAAAGATGCTTTAGAAATATTTTTTGATTTAAGAAAAATCCCCGGTTTAAAGAAAAAACCATCTACATCTGAACTGATTGACTGGTTAAAATTACTGTTATCAGATGATATGCCTGATGAAATATTAAAAAATGCAGACTCTTCGAAAGCAATACCCCCATTGTATGGAGCTCTATTAAAAAATGAACAGGATGTTCAATTACTTGAGAGGCTTGCATTTATGTCAAGAAGAGAAGCAAATTCAAAATAAATGCTAATTAATTTATTTCAAACTATAAGATCTGCTGGCGTCCCATGCACGCTAAGAGAATTATTAGATTTATTAGGAGCGCTTGAGAATCAATTGGTTTATGCAGATCTTGATGATTTTTATTACTTATCTAGAGCAACACTAGTAAAAGATGAAAAGCATTATGATAAATTTGATAAAGCGTTTGATATCTATTTTAAAGGTATAGAAAAATTAGAAGATGTATTCCAAGCTCTAATACCTGAAGATTGGCTTAGGAAAGCTTTTGAGAAAGAATTAGACCCAGAAGAACTTAAAAAGATTCAATCGTTAGGCGGACTAGAGAAATTATTAGAAGAATTTAAAAAACGTCTTGAAGAACAAAAAGAACGTCATGAGGGCGGTAACAAATGGGTAGGCACTAATGGTACATCTCCATATGGCCATGGGGGTCAAAATCCTGAAGGAATACGTATTGGTGGTCCAGGTGGTCAAAAAAAGGCTGTAAAAATATGGGAGCAGAGACAATACTCTAATTTAGACGATTCAGTCATCATTGGTACTAGAGATATAAAGATGGCGTTAAGACGTTTAAGAAAATTTGCAAGACAAGGAAATGACCTTGAGTTAGATATGGATGATACTATCAAATCAACTGCAAAAAATGCTGGATACTTAGATATCAAGATGGTCCCAGAAAGATTAAATTCAGTAAAAGTCATAGTATTATTTGATGTTGGTGGCTCTATGGATCCTTATGTTAAATTATGTGAGGAACTCTTTTCAGCCATAAAAACAGAATTTAAAAATCTAGAATATTTTTATTTTCATAATTGTATTTATGAATCTGTTTGGAAAGATAATAGAAGACGATCACAAGAAAGATTCTTAGTACAAGATATAATTAATAAATTTCAGTCTGACTATAAAGTTATTGTAGTTGGCGATGCAACAATGGCTCCATATGAAATAACAAATGCAGGTGGTAGCATAGAACATTGGAATGAAGAAGCTGGCCATGTATGGATAAAAAGACTATCTGATCATTTTGAAAATATGGCATGGCTAAACCCAGTGCCTGACGATCACTGGGATTACACGTCATCTATATGTATTATTAAAGAATTATTTGAAAATAGAATGTATCCTTTAACACTCAAAGGTTTAGAAGAGGGTATGGCAGAATTATCAAAATGATTATGGGGAGAAAATATGAATAAAAACGGAATAAAATGGGGTCCATTTACATTACGGATTCCCTTCATTCATACTAAATTATTGACCGCAGAATTTCTTCAAGGTTTAGTAATATCAGGTGCAACTGCTCTTGCGGCGGCGCCTATTGGAATAGCATTAGGATTATCATTAGATGAAGCAATTGCTGTTTGTTTTATAGCTAGTGTTTTAATTACTTCAAGTCCAATTATCTTCGGCGAGCCAATGGCTTCTGGATGGATAACTCCAGCTTTACCACTAGTCATAGCATTTTTTATGACAAAAGGTATGTTTGATGGAGTTTATCGAGTTGAGACATTTCATTACATGTCTGCTATGGCAATTGAGTTTACTTTTCTTGTCTTAATCTTAGGATTAACAGGTATTGGTAAACTAATTGTAGAAAAAGTACCAAATGGTCTTAAATCTGGAATCATTTTAGGTGCTGCTTTGGCTGCCTTTTACCAAATCTTCTTCAGCGATTTTGATCGATATATTGGTAACGCACCAGTATCTATGATTTCTGCTTTATTAATTTGCACTATTACAACATTTTCAGAACCTTTTAAAAGATTGGCTCAAAAAAATAAAATTCTTGCCATTATTGGATCTTTGGGTTTACTACCTGGTTTCATAGTTGCTGCAATCGTTGGTTACTTCACAGGTGAAATTACCTGGAGTATAGAATGGGGTTTAGCCGCTCCAGCTGTAAAAGATGTATATTTACAAACCTCACCATTGTCGATTGGTTTCCCACCCACTGAAATGTATCTAGAGGTTTTACCTTTAGTAATTATTGGTTATTTATTGTTATTTGGTGATTTTGTTACAGCTATAGAAGTGATTAAAGAGGGCCAACAAAAAAGACCTGATGAAATAATAGATATAGACATAAATAGATCTCATAATAGTGTAGGAATTAGAAATGCGCTTGGAGCTATAATCAATCCTTTTTTCCCCACTCAAGGCGCTTTATGGACAGGTGTTCACGTTGTAGTGGTTGAAAGATGGAAACAAGGAAGAGAGGCTATGGGATCATTATTTGATGGCATTCATTCGTATTATTTGATGGGTATTCCTTTTTTATTTTTTGTAGTTCCATTTATTGATATTATGCAACCCTTAATGATAGTTGCTTTGGGAGTAACTCTTATTTTAACCGGTCTTGCATGTTCATATATTGCAATGTCACTAGCTGTAAAAAATTCCGAAAAAGCGGTTGCTCTTGTTACTGCTGTTTTAATTGCTTTTGGAGGAGAGTACATGTGGTTAGGAATATTAACTGGACTAATTTTAAGTTACGTATTAGTTGATAATAAGGAAAACGAGTAATATTTTGGCTGGTTTTGCACTAGAAATAGAAAATCTAAAAAAAGTATATTCTGGTGGCACTGAAGCACTTAAAGGGATATCTCTAAAAGTACATGAGGGTGATTTTTATGCTTTGTTAGGTCCTAATGGAGCCGGAAAGTCCTCAACTATTGGAATAATCGGAACGTTAGTAACAAAAACATCTGGAAGTGTAAAAATTTTCGATATTGACGTGGATAAAGATCCGGCTGTTGCAAAATCAATGCTTGGAGTTGTATCTCAAGAAATTAATTTTTCACAATTTGAGAAAGTTATTGATATTGTAACAACACAAGCAGGTTTTTACGGCATAACTGGATCGGTATCAAAACCGAGGGTTGAAGCAGTTTTAAAAAGATTGGGTTTATGGGATCAAAGAGATGAACAAGCTAGAACATTATCAGGTGGTTATAAAAGAAGGTTAATGATAGCTAAAGCATTAATTCATGAACCAAAACTTCTCATACTTGATGAACCTACAGCAGGAGTTGATATAGAGTTAAGAAGAGAGATGTGGAATTTTCTTAAAGAAATTAATGAAAATGGGACTACCATCATATTAACAACACATTATCTTGAAGAAGCAGAACAACTATGTAGGAATATAGGAATTATTGATCAAGGTGAGATCATTGTTGATAGCAGCATGCAGGAACTTTTAAGAAAACTAGACGTTCAAGGTTTTGTGCTTGACCTAGAACATCCATTAGAAGAAGTACCATCTATAGATGGATTCCCTTTAAAATTAAAAGATTCATTAACCTTGGTTACAGCCATCAATAAAGATAAATCTATAAATAAACTTTTTGATGAACTTAATAATCACAATATAAAGGTAAAATCTATGAGGAATGAATCAAATAGATTAGAAGAATTATTTATAGATATGATAAAAAAATAATATGAGAGAGATAAGTAATAAAATTATCGCAATTACTATTTGGACTCTAATTTCAAAAGAAATAAGAAGATTTATAAGAATTTGGAAACAAACTTTATTACCTCCAGCTATCACAATGTCATTATATTTTGTTATTTTTGGCTCTCTGATAGGTCCGAGAATAGGTCAAATGGATGGGTTTAATTATATTCAATTTATGATTCCTGGATTAATCATGATGTCTGTAATTACAAATTCTTATGCAAATGTTGTTTCATCTTTTTATGGCGTAAAATTTCAAAAATCAATAGAGGAATTATTAATATCTCCAATGCCAAACTGGGGTATTTTATTGGGATTCATTGTTGGTGGTGTTTGTAGAGGAGTTATAGTAGGAGTTATAGTATTTTCTGTAAGTTTATTCTTTTACCCAGATTTTCAAATTGCAAATTTACCATTAACTATTTTTGTATTATTTCTTACAGCAATATTATTTTCACTTATGGGCTTCATTAATGCAGTTTATGCTGACAGTTTTGATGATATTTCTGTCATACCAACATTTGTTTTAACACCTTTAATATATTTAGGTGGTGTCTTTTATTCAATTAATATTCTGCCTGATATCTGGAGATCTATATCTATGGCAAATCCAATGTTATATGTCGTTAATACTTTTAGAGAAGGCATGTTAGGTATTAGCGATGTTTCAATAACCTTTTCTCTATCGATGATAGGTATCTTTATACTCATATTTACTACTTTTTCTTTGCATTTACTAAAAAAAGGAACAGGAATTAGAGATTGAAGACAAAAGTACTAGGAAAAGATACATCAAATTTAAAACTCAAAGGTATAAAGTTATTAGAAAAAATAAAAAGAAATAAATCAGATATTAAGTACGGGATTGATATATGGAATGTTTATGACTTTTTATATTTAAATAATGATTTACCATCTTTAAAAGTCTTAGAAATAAAAATTCCATCAAGTAGTTTATTTACTATTGAATCAAAATCGATGAAATTATATTTAAACGGTTTTTACAATCAATCATTTAAATCAGATAAAACTGTTATTCAACAAATTAAAACTGATTTAGAAGGGTTGTTGAATGTAAAAATAGAATTAAGTATTATCAAAAAATTCAGCCAAGAACCTTTATCAATAGATTTAAATAATTATAAAAATGATAAAACTAAAATAAATACAATCCTAAAATTTAATGGTTTTAGATCTATATGTCCTGTTACTTCTCAACCAGATTTTGCAAATATCTATATATATTGTGATACCCCAATTAATACAGCATGGCTTATAAATTATTTAATTTCATTTCAGAATAAAGGACATTTCCATGAACAATGCATAGATGATATTTTTTTAAAAATTTTAAATAAATATAATTGTAATCATTTAGAAATATGTGGGAGATTTCAAAGAAGGGGCGGTATAGATATTAATCCTATAAGAGGAACAAATACAAAAATATTATTTCTAAATTTTAGAGAATTTAACCAGTAATAAAGTTTAATATGGCGGAAGGTGAGGGAATCGAACCCCCGCGTCGTTGCCGACGACACCTTTCCAAGGTGCTGCATTACCGCTCTGCCAACCTTCCATATGAACCTAATTATACTGCTAAAAAAAACTTGTCTGAAAATATCTTTATATGTATTATCAGCTGATGAATTCTAAATATATAAATGATCTTAGTGACATACTTCGGATGTTATTAAATATTGAAAAGGATCTTAATTTAATTAATTTCAAAGAAAACGAGAAGAAAATTTATTACACGATTGCAATGGAAATCTCTAATACTGGTGAATGCAATATTTCTGACGTCATTAAAAAATCAGGATATTCTCGATCAACTGTATATAAAACAATAAAAAAATTTGAATCAGAAAATATGGTCATTCTCCAACAGTCGACTAATGATAAAAGGGAGTTTAATTTAATACTAGCTACATAAATTTAAGTATTTATATTAATCACCAAGGAATAATTCATTATGCTAAATGAACGTATATTTCATTTTCTTAAAGTCTCAATTACTGTTTATATTTTTTATACTTTAATTTATTCAGTTTGGTCTTACTTACAAATCTTAGACTTAGCTAATCTTAATCCAAATAAAGAATGGCTTGGAAGTGTATGTTATTTACCACATGGTGTAAGAGTATTAATGTTCTGTTTTTTTAGATATTACTCAATACCTGCACTATATCTTGCTGAAATAACTAGCCCTGTTTTTGTAGGACCAAATGATTATGTTGATGGTTGGAATGTTGCAGCTATAGGCTCAGTTCTTTCTGTAATCATTGCTGTTGAATTGATAAAATGGAGTAAAGCAGCCAATGGTACATTTTCTTTCTTTAGGCCCATTAATTTTAAAAACTATAAATTTATAATTTTAGTAATTATTATTTCAGCATTAATTAATGGCCTCCTTGCAAACTCAATTATTACAGTAGTAAATCCTAATGTAACAATAGAAGTTATAACAGTAATGAGATTCTTTATCGGAGACATATTAGGAGCTTTGTCAGTAATGCTCGCAATATGGGTTATTTTTACAACCTTAGTTGATACTAGATTAATCATTTCTCCTGAAAAAGAATAATACTTTACTACTGTATATTTATACAGTATAATATATTTATGAATAACATAATTTACATTAATAAAGATCCAATACTACAAGAATTGGATAATTCAATTGATAAAGCATCTGCAAAAAGAATGCTAGCTTTTAAGCATTTTAATAATGATTTGGATATGTTGGATATTTATTTAAATAAAAACAATCCACCAGAAAAGAGAAAACAAAAAGTTATTAAAAATGTTAAAGAATACCGTCAATTAGAATTTACATTTTAGTATTGTTTACCTACTTTATTTAATAACCATTCTGTATATAATTTAAATAGGTGTCTTATTTATAAGTTTTTTAAGGGGACTTATAGATATTCTATTTCTACCCTGAACATGGAGGTGGTCCTATCAATATATATATAACATTAGGAAACGGAGGAGTTATCTTTTGACAGGGATAATTTCTAATTTCTGCCTAGAAATATAATATAATTATTTCTAGTTTATAAACCCCCAAACATTTGGGGGTTTTTATTTATTATGGAATTAAGATATTGGGCATTATTAATTTTTCTAGGTGCAATTTGGGGTAGCGCCTTTATTTTTATTAAGATTGCAACACCAGAATTTGGTCCAATTGCTTTAGTACAAACAAGATTAATTTTAGCCTCTTTGATATTTTTACCAATTCTATTAACTAAAAAATATTTATTACTCCTAAAACCAATTTGGAAACATTCAATGATATTAGCAATTACTAATAATGTTATACCTTTTGTAATGTTTTCATTAGCTAGTCTGGGAGCAGACTCTAATATTCTTGCAATACTAAATGCTACTACTGCTTTTAATACCATGGTAATTGCATATTTTTGGTTAAATGAAGATGTATCAACTAAACAACTAGTTGGACTAATTCTTGGATTCATTGGAATCGTAATCTTAGTTAACCCACAAAGCTCATCAACTTCAATAATTGCAGCATTATTTTGTTTAATGGGTGCATTATGTTATTCATTTTCAACTGTATTTATTCAAAAAAATTCAGCTAAAACTAACAAATTAGTTCTTATTGGTTGGTCAATCGTTTTTAGTTCTTTGATTATGATCCCGCTCACATTATTTTATTTGCCTGAATCACTACCATCTATAGATGCATTTTTATCTGTAGCCTGGTTGGGCATAATATCAACAGGTTTAGCATTCTTAGGTTATGTAAGATTGATAGATAAGATTGGAGCTGTTAAGACATCAACCGTTGCGTATTTCTTACCAATATTTGGTATTATCTGGGGTTATATTTTTTTAGATGAGGTTATTACAATTAGTATTATTATAGGTTGTATGACAATTCTAATTGGGGTATTTTTAGCAACATCTAATAAAAATAAAAAATTTAAAGGTGATGTTCATGCAAACTAATACATTAAATAGCTTACTTGAGGAAGCAAATAAGATAGTTAGACGTTTATCTTATAAAGAAACATGTATAAAGATTGAAGATGGAGCAGTAATCATAGATGTTAGAGAGGAATCAGAATTAAATCAAAATGGAATGATTAAAAATGCAATCCATATACCAAGAGGCTTAATAGAATTTATATTAGCTCCAGATTCACAAGAGAATCCTAGCAATATTAATAAAGATACTATTATTCTGGTTTATTGTGCAGGCGGTTATAGGTCAGCTTTAGCTGCAAAAAGCTTAATAGATTTAGGATTTAATAATGTATTTAATATAGGTGGATTTGATGAATGGGTTAATAATGGAGGAGAAGTTCAATCAAATTCAAATTATTAAATGGCGCGCCCGGGAAGATTCGAACTCCCGACCCCTTGGTTCGAAGCCAAGTACTCTGTCCAACTGAGCTACAGGCGCAAATTAAAACTATAGATTAATGCATATGTTAGTGTCTATCAAAAAATTGTCCAATTAGTAAATGAAATATATATAATTAGATGATAGAAATAGGGGATCAAAAATGAAATATATTAAAAATGTTGTTTTGCTAGTAGTTGGTTTATATGTGACAACTTTATTTTTTATTTATTTAGATCTTGAAGAAAAAAGACCAGTTATAAGTTTATTCAAACTTTTTCAATCTAATTCATCGCTAGAGGTCATAGATTATGCTTTAGATGAAACCGATATGAAAAAAACACCTATCTCATCTAATAAAGATCGTAATGCATATTATGGCGATTTACATGTTCACACCAAACATTCTTTTGATGCTTATATCTTTGGTGTAACAGCATCTCCTGATGATGCATACAATTGGGCTAAGGGAAAGACAATTAAACACCCTTTAGGTTTTGATATGAAGAATGATGAGCCATTAGATTTTTATGCAGTAACAGATCACGGTTTTTTTATGGGGATGATGCAAGCATATGCTGATCCATCAGGTAAGATGTCTAATTATGAATTTACCAAAGCTTTTCATAATTTAAATGACCCAGAAAATATAACAGTAGAATCAGCAGGCCAGAGATCTAATATTTTTAGTTCAATATTGGCAGCAGCAATTATTGACCCGTACCCACTTTGGCATCCAAAAGTAATAAAAGCTTATTTTAATAATCATACACAATTTGCATTAAGAGCATTTGACGATCGTATTCATAAATCTGCATGGGCTGATGTGGCAAGAGCTGCAGAGGAGCATAATGATCCAGGTACATTTACTACATTTCTTGGATATGAATATACAACTTCATCTGATGTTGAGGGCGGAAATTTACATAGAAATGTTATTTTTAATTCATCGAAAGGTCCAATTAGACCATGGACTAGAATTGATTCTATAAATCCTGAAGATTTATGGACTTGGCAAGATAATTTAAGAGCAAAAGGTGTAGATTCTGTTGCCATTCCTCATAATAGCAATGGATCAAACGGACAAATGTTTGAAGTTGAAAGTTTTTATGGAGAAGCTCTAGATAGAGAATATGCAGAAAAAAGAATGAGAAATGAACCTATTGTCGAGATAACTCAAGTTAAGGGAACTTCAGATACTCATCCACTTTTATCACCAGATGATGAATGGGCTGATTTTGAAATTATGGATAGAAGAGTTGGAAGTAGGCCGCCAACATACAGCATGCCTGCAGGAAGTTATGTAAGAGATGCATATTTAAGAGGACTGACCCTAGAATTTATGTTACAGGGTAATCCTTATAAATTTGGTTTAATAGGATCAAGTGATACCCATGTTGCTGCAGCATCTTTTGATGAATCTAATTTTTGGATGAAAGTAGGCGTTTTAGATGGAACTGCAGAAAATAGAGGTACCGTCCCACTATCTGAAGAAAATATTGGTAGGCTAGAAGAATATATGCAAGCTTTTAATCAACCAGACTCAACAAAAACTCTTGAGCAAGGTGAATATGCAAATACTGGTTTTACTCAATGGGGAGCATCTGGACTGGCTGCGGTTTGGTCAGAGGAAAATACAAGAGATTCAATTTTTAATGCATTTAAACGTAAAGAAACATTTGCTACTACTGGGACGAGAATGGCTGTAAGATTTTTTGCTGGATATAACTTAAAAAAAATAGATTTAGATTCTGATTCATTAATTTCGGAAGCTTATGAGAATGGTGTAACCATGGGATCAGAATTATTACATAATGAAGATAAAAGACATCCACAATTCATTATTTGGGCACAGCAAGATAAAAATAGCGCGCCATTACAACGTATTCAAATAATTAAAGGTCAAATGAATATGAATAGCGGAAGACCTAGTGAAAAAATTTATGATGTAGCGTGTTCTGATGGCTTAGAAGTTGATCCTATTACTAATAGATGTCCTGATAACGGGGCTAGAGTAAATATCAATGACTGTTCAATATCTAAAAATGTTGGAGCATCAGAATTAAAGACTCTTTGGGAAGATCCTGACTTTAATCCTTCACAAAAGTCTTTTTATTATGTAAGAGTTCTAGAAAATCCAACTTGCAGATGGTCAACTTGGGATGCTATTAAAGCAGGTTATAAACCTAGAGAAGACTTACATGAAACAATACAAGAAAGAGCTTGGTCTTCACCAATATGGTATATACCTGCATATGAAGATATTGATGTTATACCATTAGGCGGAACGGTAGAACTAAGAAACTTTGATTAGGTAATTTTTTCTAAGAATAATTGAAAAAGAAAATAACCATTTTTTTAATTTTAGGATTATTAATTTATTTTATTGATATTCTTAATAATGATGATAAGTATACAAAAGATATATATATCTCAGACCAAGAAATAAACAGTCTAGTTTTTGCTTGGGAATCTCAAGTAGGAAGAAAGCCTAACCAAAATGAATTAATTAATATCATTAATGACTATATTCAAGAAGAAATATTATACAGAGAAGCCCTTGCTCTTGGTTTAGATGAAAATGATAGGATAATTAAAAGACGTCTTGCTCAAAAAATTACGTTTTTAAAACAAGAAACATTCCTAGAAAAACCACCTATAGATGAGATTATAAATTTTTATAAATCTAATATAGATTTATATTATATAAATCCAACTTTTAGTTTTACTCATTATTTTTTTTCAAATGAAGAAAATGGAAAAAAAAGAGCAGCAGTTTTTTTTGAACAATTAGTAAATAAAACAACTTTATCAAAATCTGATCCATTTTTACTAGGAAAGAATTTTGCTTACAAAAGTTCAGATGAAATTGATCGTGATTTCGGTATGGATTTTTCAAATCATTTTAATACCATGCAGACAGACATATGGTCTAAACCAATTCAGTCCTCTTTTGGTTTCCATATTGTAAAGATAATAGACAAACAAGAGGGTTACTTACCTGATATTAAAGATATCTTTTCTCAAGTTGAATTAGATTATGCAAATAATATAAAAGAGCAGCTTTTAGAAAAATATATTATGGATGTTAGAGCTGAATATAACATTATTATTAATCCAAACTTTAAAATCGAATGAAGCACCTATGTAAGATAATCTTATTTATTTTTTCAATTAATATTTATAGTCATGAATTCAATCCAGCCCATCTCATTATTGACCAGTCAGCCATTAATGAAAATCTTTATGATGTTACATGGTTATATCCTGTAAAAAATATTGGTATTAGAGGGAGTGTTATTTTTCCTGAAATATGTGATGTAAAAAGAACAAGCCCGTTTGTTGACGGAAAGTATATTGTTGAAAAAATTACATTAGATTGTAATACCTCATTAAAAGGTAAATCGATAGAAATAATAAATTTAAGTGTATTAACAGACGCTTTAATTACAGTTAATTATGCCAATAACTCAACTTATGAAGGACTTGTTAATAATAAAGAGCCAATAATTATTATTCCTGACGAAGTGTCATACTATCCAACAGCATATTTATATTTAGGAGTAGATCATTTATTAAATGGCATAGATCATATTTTATTTATATTAGGACTAATTTTCTTAGTAAGAGGCACATGGAATATTATCAAAACAATTACTGCATTTACTTTAGCTCATAGTATTACGCTAGGATTAACTGTCTTGAATATAATCAGTCTGCCTCAAGCAACTGTAGAAATTCTTATAGCTTTAACAATAGTTTATCTTGCGTTAGAAATTAATGATTCAGACAAAATAGATTTTACTCCATGGGGATTGGCATTTGGATTTGGATTATTGCATGGAATGGGCTTCGCTGGAGCATTGACGGATATAGGCATATCTAATGAAAATATATTTTTATCATTATTATTTTTTAATATTGGAATTGAATTAGGACAGTTAATTTTAATACCTATATTTTCTATATTAATTTGGATCGCTTATAGACTAAATTATTATTCATCCGTAACAAACACTTTATCTTATGCAATTGGCTCTATGGGCTTTTATTGGGTTATAGTAAGGTTTTCTAATTTATTTATTTAATGTATATGATTAGATTTATTATTATTTCAGTAATCTTTTTTACATCTTTTCTAAGTAGTGAAACAAAGTTAATTATTCTTGGTTCTGGTACTCCAAACCCTGATCCAGAAAGATATGGTTCTGGTTATGCTGTTGTTGTAAATGATGAAGCATATATTGTTGACTTTGGTCCTGGGATTGTAAGAAGGATTTCTGCAATGTCACCAACATGGGGAGGGGAATTTCCCTCTATGGAACTAGAAAATATAAATACAGCATTCTTAACTCACATTCACTCTGATCATAGTGGGGCATTAGCAGATTTAATTCTTACACCATGGATTATGGGCAGAGACGAACCTCTTGATCTTTATGGACCTGAAGGCTTAAAAGCAATGTCAGAAAATATTACTGAGGCTTATATAGATGATATAAATTACAGACTTTATGGTTCCCAACCAGCTAATGAGCTAGGTTTTACAACAAATGTAACTGAAATATCAGATGATGGAACTATATTTAAAGATAATAATATTGAAGTAATTGCATTTAAAAATGCTCATGGTGATTTTAAAAATTCATTTGGCTTTTTATTTATTACAGAGGATAAAAGAATATTATTTTCTGGCGATACAGCAGTTAGTAGTAACTTAATGAAATATGGTAAAAATTTAGATATTCTTGTTCACGAAGTTTTTTCTAGTGAGACATTTGTAAATAAAACCAAAGATTGGCAGATATATCACCAAGCTCACCACACCTCATCACTAGATCTTGGAATAATTGCAGATGAACTTCAACCTAAAAAACTTGTTTTATCACATATACTATTTTGGGGCGCATCCGAAGAGTCCCTGTTAAATGATGTGAGAAAAAATTTTAATGGTCAGGCCGTCATTGCTAAAGATTTAATGGTTATAAAATAGTATTAGATGGCGCGCCCGGAGAGATTTGAACTCCCGACCCCTTGGTTCGTAGCCAAGTACTCTAATCCGCTGAGCTACGGGCGCGATTATTAAATTTTACGGGCTTTTTCAGGTAACATGACAGGAATTCCATCTTTTATTGGGTAAGCCAGCCCTGATTCTTCACATACCAGCTCATTTGTTTCTTCATTTAATTTTAAAGATTTTTTTGATACTGGACATACTAATATTTCAAGTAATTTTTTATCAATTGTTACCATAATTCTGAAGTATACATGATGAATTAATTTTTGTTTACATATGTTATTGTATAAATTATTTATTAGCTAAACTTAAAATATTTATTAATATTTATGCTGGAATTTAAACCTCAATTATCACCAAAAGAAATGCTTGAATTGGGTGTATTTGGTGGTTGGTATTTTAAAACCGAAGATAATATGAAAGAGTTCCCTGCAGATTGGTTTAAGAATGCAAAATTATCTCAAAACGGATTTAATGCGAATTTAAATAAATTTGGTGTGGCATCAGGTCAATCCATGGAGGTATGGATATCAAAAGGGTGGATTACTAGTGATGATCCTTTAGGATGGTTTCAATGGTATTGCAGATATTATATGGGTAGACGTATTCCTAATGTTGATATATTCCAAATTAAACGTCATAACAATTTTGGACCAAGACATGCTGGGGCAATTAGAAAACACTGTCCAGGACAATATCACAAAAGAACAAAACAAAGACAAGCTTTGCTCCAGTGGGCCTATGATCCATTTATTTAAATGGTAAATATTAAAAATGAGTAGAATTGAACTTACAGCTTTAAAGAATATACCTTTTATTGAACCTGGTGATAATCTTGTTGAAATTATATGTAATAACCTAGAGGAAAATAAACAAGATATTCATGAAAACGATGTATTTGTTATTGCCCAAAAAATAATTTCTAAATCCGAAGGTAGATATATTGATATAAATAAAATTGAAATATCAAGGGAAGCACAAGATCTTGCTACTAAATTAAAGAGACATCCTGGATTAATTCAATGTGTATTAAATGAATCAAAGAAAATTATTTCAATTGAAAAGGGCGTTTTGATTGTTGAGCATAATTTGGGATATATAAATGTAAATGCTGGAGTTGATTTCTCAAATATTCCTGATGATAAAAATTTAGCATTATTATTACCAATCAATCCTTCAAAAAGTGCAAGTGAAATACAGAAAAGATTATCAAAAAAATTAAATAAAAATATATCAATCATTATTTCTGATTCTATGACGAGACCTTATAGGCTTGGAGTAACAAATTTTGCTCTTGCAAGTAGCAATATTCAAAGTTTGATAGATTTATCTGGCACAACAGATATGTATGGAAAATCATTAAAACATACAGAAATTGCAGTTGCAGATGAAATAGCATCAGCTGCTGGAATTTTAATGGGTCAAAGTGATGAAATGAAACCAATAATTTTAGTAAAGGGATTTGATATGAATCAATATGAGATCAATGATGCATTTAATCTCACTGTTAATAATGAAGATGACTTATATAGATAAATATATAATACAAAAATGAAGTTAAGCGTTAATTTAAATAAAATTGCATTACTTAGAAATGCTAGGGGTGAAAATTATCCTGAGTTGAGCTATTTTGCTAATAAAGCCATTGATTTAGGTGTTACTGGACTTACACTCCATCCAAGGCCTGATCATCGTCATGCAACAAGCGATGATGTGATAGAAATATCTAAAATATGTAAAGAGAGAGGGGTTGAGTTTAATATTGAAGGCAATCCATTCTCAAAACCAAATAATGATTTTAAAGGTTTTTGTGAATTGGTTGATATCATAAAACCTGATCAAGTTACCTTAGTGCCTGATGAGATAAATCAAATAACATCTGATTATGGATGGCATCCTGGATCCCATGATCAAGAATTAATTAACACTATCGAATTAATTAGGTCCAGTTCTAATAAATCTAAAATTAGTTTGTTTATTGATGATATGAAAGGAATAGAATATGCATCTAAATTAAATGTTGATCTAATTGAAATTCATACAGGTCAATTTGCCAAGGCAATCTCAAATAATGATGAGAGTATTATTTCAAATATTCAAGAGATGATCGATTTTGCTTCTAATCATAATCTTTTAATTAATGCAGGACATGATCTAAATTTAAATAATCTTCATTATTTGGTTAAAATAGGTAATATTAACGAAGTATCTATTGGACATGCAATAATTATAGATTCATTAATGTATGGCTATGAGGATACAATTTTAAAATACCTCAAGGTTATTAGAAATTAATATGAATATCGAAGATAAATTAAAAGAACAAATAAAAGAAAATAATATTCTTATTTATATGAAAGGAACACCATATGAACCCAGATGTGGTTTTTCAGCAAAAACAATCCAAGCATTAATAGAATGTGATTCTAAGTTTTCATACGTTGATGTTTTAGAGAATAACGATGTGAGGGTTGCTTTACCAAAAATATCAGAATGGCCTACGTTTCCTCAAGTATATATTAATGGGGAGTTAATTGGGGGGGCTGATATTATTACCCAAATGCATGAAACTGGAGAACTTAAGAAATTAATTGATTCAGCGCAATCTTAATTATCATAACCATTAACAATACTACAAAATACTTTAGCTGTTACTAAAGTGTCATATGCTGCTGAATGAGCTTGATCATTATCATAATCAATTTCTAGCTTGTCACATATTCTTGCAAGGACTGTTTGCCCTGTGGCTAAAACACCTAATGAGACAGTATCTATAACAGAAAATTTATGAAATGGTGTTTTTTTAATATTGTTTCTTTTAATAGCTGCGTCTAAAAATGACTTATCAAAATGCGCATTGTGTCCAACCAAGATTGCTCTAGAACATTCATATTTATTTTTTACTTTATTAATTATTTTAAATATGTCTTTTATTGCATCTTTTTCATCTATTGCATTTCTTAGCGGATGGTCTAATTTAATTTTTGTAAACTCTAATGATTCTTTTTCAATAATTGAATTTTTAAATGGAATAATATGATGTCTATGAGTTTCTCCAACAACAAACTTATTATCATTTTCCTCAATAAGTGTTATCGCTATCTCTAAAATCGCATTTAATTCAGGATCAAAGCCTCCAGTTTCTATATCTACTACAACAGGAAGATATTTTCTAAATCTATTCTTTAACACCTAACTTTTTATGTAGTTTTGAATTTGAAGTTGTATAACCAAATGGAACTCTCTCACCAGGATATATTCTTTTATAGGCCTCTTGAACTGCTAATGTTGTTTCGTGGAAACCAGATAAAATTAAATCTAACTTACCTGGATAATCATTAATATCTCCAATAGCAAAAA
This sequence comes from uncultured SAR86 cluster bacterium, assembly GCA_902563835.1. Classification (GTDB taxonomy): domain Bacteria; phylum Pseudomonadota; class Gammaproteobacteria; order Magnimaribacterales; family D2472; genus SAR86A. Next base: position 42,193 of record CACEZB010000003.1, on the reverse strand, counting down.
TACCCGGTTTAGAAGTCTGGAAATTTTCGGTATTTACACTAATTTTTTTTCCATTTAAATCTATACCCCATTCAAGTATTGGCCCTAGTTTTTTATTTAAACCAAATAAAAATATAAGCTCATCTGCTTCATGAGATTCTATTTCATTTGTTTCAAAGTTTTTTAAAGTAACTCCTTCTACTTTTTTATTGCCTTTTATAGAATCAATTAGATAGGGTGTAAGCAGTTTTATTTTATTTTTTTTAACAAGTTCACGCATCATTTTCTCAGTATGTTGCGCGCCTCTAAATGCATCTCTTCTATGAATCAATGTAACGGACTTAGCATTTTTTGATAGCTCAACTGTCCAATCCAAAGCTGAATCTCCACCACCAAATATCATTACATTTTTATTATCATACTTTTCAATAGATCTGACAGCATATGAAACTCCATTATCAATAAATTTATCTGGCTCATCTATATTAGGCGGTCTCCTTGGCTCAAATGATCCTGCCCCTGCGGCTATAAAAATATTTTTTGAAATAAATTGATTATTTTCATTAGTCGTAACTTTCCAATAGTTATCATTATCTTCATTTATTTCATTTAAAGAATCCACTCTTTCATTTAAATATAATTCATATTTAAATGGTTTTATTTGTTCCATTAAAGCATCAACATGTTCTTGACCTGTCTGGAAGGGTACGCCTGGAATATCATAAATTGGTTTATCTGGATAAAGTTCAGCACATTGACCACCAGGCTTATCTAGATTATCAATCAATAAACAATTCAAGCCTAACAAACCTGCTTCAAAAACTGTAAATAGACCAACTGGACCAGCACCAATTATTATAATATCAACTTTTTTCATTATTTTACTTGCATTCCTGGTTTGGCTCCCTTGTCAGGAGAAACTAAATAAATACCATCATCATTACTTGATGCAAGAACCATTCCTTCAGAAATGCCAAATTTCATCTTTCTTGGCTCTAGGTTATTTACTAAGACAACTAGTCTGTCTTTAAGATCTTCTGCTTTATAGGCACTCTTAATACCAGCAAATACATTTCTTTCACCAAACTCACCAACATCAAGTTTTAATTGAAGTAATTTATCAGCACCCTCAACATTAGTAGCTTCTTTTATTTTTGCTACCCTTAAATCAATAGCTGAAAACTGGTCAATATTAATTATATTTTGATTATCCATATCATCTTCCTCTGGAATTATTAATGGTTCGAGCCTATTTAGCAATGGCTTATAGTTATTTATTTGTTCAGTTAAATCATTATTAATATCATCAAATGAACAATCAGTTATGTTTAGAAACTTAAAAGCTTCTGAAGTAATATTCGGTATTATAGGACTTAAGTATATTGTTAGAATTTTAAAAGCATTTATTGCAGTAGAGCTTATTATAATTGCATCTTTAGCATCTTTTTTCCATGGCGTATTATCGTTGATATATTTATTAACAATATCAGCAAGATCCATTATTAATCTTATTAATTTAGAATAATTTCTTGATTCATATAAATTAATAATATTTTCTTTTTCATTAATTAGTTTATCTATTAAAGATCTATCAATATCGTTAGAGATATTATTTTTATTTTTCTTTAAAAATGATGCTGATCTAGATGCAATATTTAAATATTTACCAATAATGTCTGAATTGATTCTCTGAACATAATCTTCAAAATTTAAATCAATATCCTCAACTTTATTATTTAATTTTGCTGCAAAATAATATCTTAATGTTTCGGGGTTACATATTTCAGCGAAATCCCTTGCCAATATTCCAGTTCCTCTAGATTTAGACATTTTTTCACCATTTATAGTTAAAAACCCATGAACAAAGATTCCATCTGGTAGTTTAAAATTTGCTGAAGATAAAAGTGCTGGCCAAAACAATCCATGAAAATATGAAATATCTTTACCAATAAAATGATAAATTTCATATTTCGAGTTATCAGACCACAACTCACTCATATCTTTATCATTTTTTTGCGCCCAATTAGCTATTGATGCTATATAGCCAATAGGCGCATCAACCCATACATAAAAATATTTATCTTTTTCACCTGGTATTTCAAACCCAAAGTATGGAGCATCTCTTGATATATCCCATTTTTTTAAATCATCATCAAGCCATTCATTTAATTTATTTTTAATTGGTTCTTGGAAATTTGATGATTTTAAAAAATCTTTAAGAACATCAGCCTTCTTCGAAAGATCAAAAAATATGTGTTCACTTTCTTTTTTTATCGGTTTGGAATTTGATATTGTTGATATTGGATCTTTGATATCAAGCACGTTATAACTAGCGCCGCATTTTTCACAATTATCTCCATATTGTTCAGGTTCATTACATTTTGGACAACTTCCTTTTATAAAACGATCAGATAAAAACATCTCTTCATTTTCATCAAATAATTGTTCAATCTTTTCTTTAGAAATTAAATTATTATTTTTAGCTTCATTGTAAATATATTCAGAATATTTCTTATTTTCATCGCTATGCGTTGTATAAAAATTTGTAAACTTTATTCCATATAGGTCATATGTGGATTTATGGTCTTTATATACATCTTTAATTAATTCTTCTGGTGAAATACCTAATTCACGTGCTTTAAGCATGACTGGTGTGCCATGAGTATCATCTGCACAAAAGAAATGGCATTCATTGTTATTTATATTCTGAAATCTTGTCCAAATATCAGTTTGAACCGCTTCCAATATATGACCCAAGTGAAGGGGTGTATTTGCATAGGGCAATGCTTGAGTTACAAGAATTTTTCTATTTTTTTTTGTAGGTATGTTCATGCAATAACTGTATTATATGTGAAAATATTGTTTATATATGCCTATAAAAAAAATTATTGCATTCGGATCAGCAAAGGGCGGTGTTGGAAAAAGCTCAATTACAGCGTCAATAGCACTCTGTTTAAGTAAAACTAAAAGTGTAGGGGTGTTAGATGCTGATATTTATGGACCAAATCAAAATATTTTATTTGAAATAAATGAAAAACCCATTTTTGATGAGAATAAGTCAATTCTACCTATTAAAAAAAATAATATAGAAGTAATTTCAATGGGATCTATATTAAATCATGATAAGGCAGCTGCATGGAGAGGTCCTATGTTAAGCGGAGCAATTAAACAACTTATAAATACAACAGAATGGGGCGATTTAGATTATTTATTAATTGATATGCCACCAGGTACCGGAGATGCTTATCTAACAGTCTTTAATGAAATAAAAGTAGATCATTTTATTTTAGTTACATCTCCAAGTATCTTAGCAATGTCAGATGCTAAAAAAACAATTTCATTATTAGAAAGGTTGGATATAAATATATTGGGATATATCTCAAATAATATATTTAATTCTGAAGAAATTTTAAGTGATAAATTTTTAATTGAAAAAAATATTAAGAATTTAGGTAACTTTAACTTTGATAAAAATATTTATAATTTTGATATTAATTATGAATCACAGGATGCAATAGATATAACAGCTGTTATAGAGTCAAATGTATAATAAGGAATGAAATTTTTCTATCTACTTATATTTATTTTTTATATTTCTGATATTTCTGCAAATGAAATAAATGATCCATATGAAAATTTAAATAGAAAAACTTTTCAATTTAATGAGAATCTAGATGAAAAAATTGCTAAACCAATTGCTAAGATCTATTCTGAGTTTCCACCACCAATAAAGAGCGGAGTAACTAATTTTTTTAATAATCTAGAAGAAGTTGATACTTTTATAAATCAATTATTACAAGGTAAGCCCAAAGAATCACTAAATGATTTAACTAGATTTATTATTAACTCAACTATTGGTCTGGCTGGCTTTATTGATGTAGCATCTAAAATCGGATTAGAAAGACATGAAGAAGATTTTGGTCAAACGCTAGGTGTTTGGGGTGTAGGTCAAGGACCATATATCATGTTGCCAGTCTTAGGGCCTTCATCTCTACGGGACACCTTGAGTAGGCCAGTTTCGTCTTTTCTTTCTGTAACCTTTCATATGACAGAAACCGATGTAAATATCGCACTTAAATCTATAGATGCCATTGAAACTAGAGAAAGATTATTGGAGGTAGAATCGCTACTGTCTGGTGATAAATATTCATTTGTTAAAGATGCATATATACAGTCAATAAACTATGAAGTTAAAGATGGCATTGATGTTGAAGATGATTTTATAGATGATATGGATGATTTTTTAATAGATTAATAAATCTTCTAATTCCTTCTCATGACCCTTTAACGAATTATTTTTTATAATTTCAAGAACTTTAATTCTAAATGATTTTGCAAATTTATCACCTCTAGATAATCCAAATAAATGTTTCATCATTTTACTTAGACTATGTCCATGGACTAGTTGTTTATTCACATATTCTAAATATTGATTGAGTATTTCTTTTTTTGAATTTGTAGCAGGATCGATGCCGTAGAACTGTGATTCAATATCTTTTAACATAAAAGGGTTTTCGTATGCAGATCTGCCTATCATTACGCCATCAACCTTTTTAAGATGTTCTGATGATTGATGTAGATTTTTAATCCCGCCATTAATTATTATCTCAAGATCTGGAAAATCTTTTTTTAATTTATACACATAATCATATTTTAAAGGTGGAATATTTCTATTTTGTCTAGGACTGAGTCCCTTTAATATTCCATTTCTAGCATGAATTATAAAAATATTAATGCCTGACTTTTTAACAATTGAAATAAAATTATATAAAAAATCATATGATTCATTGTTATCTACACCTAGTCTGCATTTTATTGATACAGGAATTTCTACAGCATTCTTCATATTATTTAAGCACTCTGCAACCAACTGGGGTTCTAACATCAAACAAGCACCAAACCTACCTTTTTGAACTCTATCTGATGGACAACCAACATTTAAATTGATTTCATCATAGCCATATTGTTCACATTTTTTTGAACATTCAACTAAATCGTTGATATTCGACCCACCTAATTGAACGCCAATGGGGTGTTCTTCATTATTAAAATCTAATTGATTAAAACATTTACCATATACAAGAGATCCCGTTGCTATCATTTCTGTATATAAGAAAACTTTTTTAGAAATTAATCTTATTAAATATCTATCATGCATATCTGTATATTGCATCATAGGAGCTACACAAAATTTGTGGTCATCAAATGACATCGTTTTAGAGAAATAAGTTTATTGAAATATAGCCTACTATTGATAAAACAATAGTATAAGGAAGTGCCATGTATACCATCCTCAAATAGGATAAATTAATCAAAGGCGCTAATGATGATGTTAATAAAAATAAGAATGCAGCTTGCCCATTTGGTGTTGCTACACTAGGGATGTTTGTTCCTGTATTAATTGCAATGGCTAAATTATTAAATTGATCTAAAGTAATGATTCCATTATCAAAAGCGTTCTTTACCTCATTTATATATATAGTAGCAACAAAAACATTATCACTTATAGCAGACAGAAAACCATTTGCTATAAAAAATAAAGACGGTTGGGTTGAAGGATCTTGAGCTAATACGTAGTCAATAACTGGCGAAAATAGATGTTGATCATGAATTACGCTTACAATTGCAAAAAATACAGCTAACAACGCAGTAAAAGGTAGTGCCTCATGAAAAGCTTCGCCAAGTTTATGTTCTTCAGTAATACCTTTGAATGCAGTCAGTAAAATAATTACAGCTAAACCAATTAAGCCAACAGCTGCTAAGTGAAAAGCAAGAGCGATAACGAGAAAAACAGCCACCAAAGATTCAATAAGAAGCTCTGCCTTGTCTTTTGAGGTAATGTTTTCATTCATATGTATTGAATAATCATTAAATATATTTCTAATATTTGTAGGAAGTTGATTTCCAAAACCTGCAATGGAGAATTTTTCTATAGCCAAACAAGTAAGAATTCCAGCAAAAAACACTGGCATTGTTATTGGAGCCATTCTTATAAAAAATTCTATAAATTCCCAGCCAGCAATAGTTGCTATTAATAAATTTTGTGGCTCACCAACTAAAGTACAAACACCTCCAAGAGCTGTTCCAACTGCGCCGTGCATTACAAGATCTCTTAAAAAAGCTTTAAATTCTTCTAATTCATTTATTGAAATAGAATTTATTGAATCATTGTTATGGAAGTCATGTGTATTATCAGAAAATGACTTACCTGATGCTACAGCATGATAAATTCTATAGAAACCAATTGTTACACCAATCAATACCGCAGTAACAGTTAATGCATCTAAGAATGCTGATAAAACAGCTGCTGATATACAAAACAGTAAAGATAATAAAGTCTTAGATTTAACATTTAATAATAGTCTTGTAAAAATAGTAAGCATTAAATTTTTCATGAAATATATACCTGCTACCATAAAGACTAAAAGAAGTATCACCTCTAAATTATTTTCAATTTCATAAAAAACTGATTTTGTAGACGTTAAGCCCATTATTATTGCTTCTAGAGCTAGCAGTCCGCCCGGTTGAAGTGGATAACACTTTAGCGCCAACGCTAAGGTAAAAATAAATTCTAAAAGAAATATCCATCCAATAATAAAATTAGCATTTAAACCAATTGAATTTAAAATTACATATAAGATTGGATTAATTATTAAAAATCCTATAATAATAGACTTATACCAATTAGGAGCATTACCTAAAAATAGTTTTTGTATTTCGTTAAACATTTATTTTATTTTAAACTGATTTCTTATGGATTTTAAAAGATTTTTAGATATTAACATTAATGAAGACAATAAATTTATTATTTTTAAAAATAATAAGATTCTTTATGAACCTAAATTAAAAACTTTTTTGTTAGATGCTGCTTATTTAGATTTAAATTTAGATGAATTAGAGCTAGTAGGGATAGGTATTGATAATAATAAAATTTATGCTTTAGATATTACTAATTACAATCAAGAAATAAATGTTGGATATAAATCCTTAATTGAATACGACATTAGACATTTATTAGCAATTTCAAATCCTAAAGATATTGTATTGATAGGAAGGGCGAATCAATTGTTGCACTGGGTACAAAGAAATAAATTTTGTGGCTATTGCGGTAAATTAAATAAATTTGATAAAAAAGAAGAAGCTTTATTTTGTAAATGTACATCAACAATGATTTATCCATCTATTGCTCCATGCATCTTAGCAATGATTACTAAAGGTGATGAGATTTTATTAGCTAGAAATAACTTATTTCCAAGAGGTTTATATAGTATTTTAGCTGGTTTTGTTGAGGTTTCAGAATCAGCAGAAGAAACGGTAAAGAGAGAGGTTTTAGAAGAAGTTAATTTAAAGGTTAAAAATATTAAGTACTTTGGAAGTCAGCCATGGCCATTTCCATCTCAATTAATGTTAGGTTATTCATGTGAATATGATTCAGGAGAAATTAAAATTGATGAAAATGAAATTGCTGAAGCTAATTGGTATAAAGCAGATAATCTACCTTATGTCCCACCTGATACTAGTTTATCAGGAAAATTAATTAGTTCTTTTGTCGCGGATCATTCTTAGCCCGCATAGGAACATCTTTTTTTATCTTTTTTTCTTTAACTATTTCTTTAATAGGAGAAGTTTTTTTAGTTGGTGTCTCAGGCTTATTTCCCTTTTGATTCTTATTTATATTCTGTTTTGTATTTAATTTAATATTATTATCATTTGATTTTGTATTTTTCTTAGCTGACTTATTATTAGATTTTGATTTATTAATATTTTTATTTGGATATTTTTTCTTAACATTAAATTTTTTCTTATTTTTTATTTGACTAGTTTTTCTTCTTCTTTTAATTGGTTTATTTTTAGGTTTTGATTCATCAGTATCAATCCCAGTAATTGATTTTAACCATTTTATTAAACCAGCTTTATTTTTTTTAGGCATTTTCGGAGGCTTTATGCCATCAACAAGAGGCTTCATGGGTTTTTGTTTATTATTATCATCTCTCCAACTTGTATTTGGTTGAGGACTTTCAGGTGTTAACTGATATGAATCAATATCCTTTACATCTGCAGCCTTTATTCTTACAACTTTATAATATGGTCTTGATTTATAAGGGTCTGCTATTACAAAAACTTTAATATTGTTTGTCTTTTCAATACTAATAATTTCATATCGTTTTTCATTTAACAGATAACTTGCAACATCTGCTGGAACATATACATGAATTTCTCCAGTATTATCTTTTGCAGCATCTTCGCCAATAATCCTTAGAATTGATTGACCTAATGATCGTGGACCTCTAACTAATACATGTTCTATGTCATATGATTCATTTAAAGATGGTCTTAATCTTTGTCTTGATACTTCAAGAAGACCAAATCTAGAAATATTAGATAGTTGCACTCTTGCTCTATCTGAATAAACAGCTTTTCTGAATGCTGTTTCTACTTTATTTTGATTTTCTTCTTTTAACATATCAATAAAGTCTATTACAACCAATCCTCCAACATCCCTAAGCCTTAGTTGTCTTGCTATTTCAGATGCAGCTTCAATATTTGTTTTAAATGCTGTATCTTCAATATCCTTGCCCTTGGTTGATCTTGCTGAATTAACATCAATAGTCGTCATAGCCTCCGTAGGGTCAATTACAATCGAACCGCCAGAATTTAGAGATATTTCTCTTTGAAACGCCAATTCAATTTGAGACTCTATTTGATATCTATTAAATAAAGGTATTTCTTCTTTATAATATTTCACCTTTTCTGCATGATCTGGAATTACAGCTTCAATAAATTCTTTAGCCTCATTAAAGGTATCCATATCATCGATTAAGATTTCTTCTATATCATCTTTGAAATAGTCCCTAACTACTCGAACTATTAATTTATCATCTCTAAATATAAGAGATGGAGATTTAGCATTAGGCATCGTGTTATTAATTTCATCCCATAATGCTAACAAATAAGCTAAATCTAAACTGAGTTCTTCAACAGTTCTTCCTAAGCCATTAGTTCTAACAATAGCGCTCATATTTTCGGGTATATTTAATTTATTTAGAGTATCTTTTATTTGATCTCTTTCATCACCACTAATTCTTCTTGAAATACCACCAGATTTTTTGGAATTAGGAATTAACACTAAAAACCTACCAGCAAGACCAATTTGTGTTGTTAATGCAGCTCCTTTTGAGCCTCTTTCTTCTTTAGTTACTTGAACAATTATTTCTTGACCTTCTGTTAAAGTACAAACAAATTTACCTTTCTTATCTTTTTTATAATATTGATTAGATAAATCTTTTAATGGAAGAAATCCATGCCTTTCAGATCCAAAGTTTACAAATGCTGCATCGAGACTAGTTTCTATTCTAGAAACAGTTGCTTTAAATATACTTCCTTTTAATAAAGTTTTATCTGGTGACTCGGTATCAAAGTCATATAATTTTGCACCATCAACTAACGCAACACGAAGTTCATCTCCATAAGATGAATTAATAAGTATTCTTTTCATTTAATTCTCCCTAAAATTAGGAAGATAATTCAGCAGTATGCTTTTTTAAGCTTCTATCAGTAAGTCTTATTTATATTTGCTTACATGATTAACTCATTTAAGAGTTGTAATAATTAACTGTTGTATTTATCTTTCTTTTAATTTTAACTAGTTTTTCCTAGTTATTTAGGTGTATATCCTATAGATTTAAGAGATGACTGTCAAAAAATTAGTAATTAATAATGATAATTCTGGCCGTAGATTAGATAATTATTTAATATCTATTTATAACACTGTTCCAAAAAGTAAAATTTATAATATCATCAGAAAAGGCGAAGTTAGAGTTAACTCGTCTAGAGTAAAGCCTAATTATAAAATTAAAACCGATGATATTATAAGAATTCCACCTAATTTAAAGATAGATCAACCATTAACCAAAACCATTGGAATTGATTTAATTAAAAAGCATGCTGGAAATATCTTGTTTGAGAATGAAAATTATATTGTTCTTAATAAGAATAGTGGCATTGCTGTTCATGGCGGTAGTAAAAATATAATTGGTTTAATAGATATAATTAGAGAGAAATATGGAAAAAATATTGATTTATGTCATCGAATAGATAAAAACACTACTGGATGTTTGGTATTTGGCAAAAACAAGAAGGCAGTTAAATTTTTTAATAATTTATTAATAGATAATAATGTTAAGAAAACATACAAAGCAGTCCTAAAAGGTAAATTAAAAAAAAATATTGTTATAAACAAACCAATATATAAAAATATTACAACTAAATATAAAAACTCAATCTCAAAATTTAAAATAATCGAGCATTTAAATAATGCAACTTTAGTTGAGGTTCAAATTTATACAGGAAGAAGTCATCAGATAAGAATCCATTCTGCCTTAATCAATCATCCTATTATTTTTGATAATAGATATGGCGATAAAAATTTTAATAAGAGTTTTGATAAAAATATAAAAAAAAATATAGCTCTACACTCAAAATCGATCTCTTTTATAAACCTAGATTCAGAAATATTAAATATTGAATGTAATCCACCAAATGAATTCAATGATCTGATTAAAATGCTTAAATAAGAATTTCTATCAATATTGTTCAAATTTTGATAGGATACATTTTTTTAAATGGTGAAGTATGGCTGTACAGAAAAGTAAAGTAACAAGATCTAGAAGAGGGCAGAGGCGTTCGCACGATGCGCTAAAAGGAAAAACTTTGTCTGTTGATCCTGTATCAGGTGAAAAACATTTACGTCATCAAATGACAAAAGATGGTTTTTATAAAGGTAGATTAATTAAAGATTTACGCAAGCCTATTAAAGAAGAGTCAGAAGAAGTAACATCATAGTTATGCCTAGGCATATAAGCATTGTTTTTCCTGGTCAAGGGTCACAAACCCTTGGAATGCTAGATCCTTTACCTAAGGATTTAGTTAATAAATATAAAGATGATGTTATAGAAGCATTAAATTTTGATCTTATTGAATTAATTACAAACGGTACTAATGAAGATCTTAACAAAACCTCAATAACACAACCCGCACTACTATTAACATCATTCTTATACTATGAATATATTTCACAATTATTAGACATTAAACCTAATTTATTATGTGGTCACTCATTAGGAGAATATAGTGCACTATTGGTTGGAGGAGCTATAGAGCTTAAAGATGCACTATTCTTAGTCCATAACAGAGGTTTGCTAATGGAGACTGCTGATAGTGGATTAATGTATGCAATATTAAATGTAGATTTTAGTTTAATTAATGAAACATGCTTAAAAATATCTAATGAAACAAATTCAATAGTTTCACCAGCAAATATTAATTCACCAAATCAAGTCGTAATTTCAGGAAATAGCGAAGCTGTTAATTTAGTTATCACTGATTTAAAAAAACATGGCCATAAAAAAAATATTAAATTAAATGTAACTGTGCCATCTCATTGTAAATTAATGAATGAACCCGCATCTAAATTTAGTAAGATTTTAGATAAACTTTCATTAAAATTGCCTAAATATAAAGTAATTCATAATATAAATTCAGATACATCATCATCTATCGAAGAGCTTAAATTAAATTTAGTTAATCAATTAACTGAACCTGTTAGATGGTTAGATTCAATGAATTATATTAAAAAATTTAATGGTATTATTATTGAGTGTGGCCCAGGTAAAGTATTATCTGGATTAGCAAAAGGAAATAATATTAATAATGATGTTTATACAACTTCGTCAATCAATTTTTTTGAAGAAATTAAAAAAATTATATGAGTAAAGGTAATGTATTTATTTCTGGTGCCTCAAGAGGTATAGGTAAGAGTATCGCAAATTACTTCGCTGAAAATAATTATAAGGTAATAGGCACGTCTAGAAATAATTTTGAATTTGATAATAAATCAGAAAATCTTATACCTATAAAATTAGATATCACCTCTAGAGATGATATTAAGGAATGTTTTAATGAGCTTAAATCAAAAGATTTACTTCCAGATGTATTAATAAATAATGCAGGGATTACTTCTGATCAATTATTCTTGAAGATGAAAGACGATGATTGGGATAATGTTATTTCAACCAATCTTACTGGTACATATAACTTAACTAAAATATTTATTAAAAACATGATAAAAAATAAGAATGGAAGAATTATAAACATCTCTTCAGTTGCAGGACTTATGGGTAATCCAGGGCAAGTTAATTATGCATCATCAAAATCAGCACTAAATGGCTTTACGAAGTCACTAGCAAAAGAAATTGGATCAAGAAACATAACTGTAAATTCTATAGCACCAGGATTTATAGATACTGATATGACATCATTTTTAGATAATGATGCAAAAAACTCAATAATTAAAGATATACCACTAAAAAGATTTGGCAAGGCCAGCGATGTTGCTGAATTAGCATTATTCTTAGCTTCTAATGAAGCATCCTATATAACAGGTCAAACTATATCTATTGATGGTGGCCTATTAATGTATTAATTTATGTGCAACTTTGAACTATTAGATGTAAAATGTGTCAAATTTCAATATAGGGTGGAGAATTATGAATATTGAAGATAGAGTAAAAAAGATTGTTAGCGATCAATTGGGAAAATCAATGGATGAGGTACAAAATGATTCCTCTTTTGTTGACGACTTGGGAGCAGATTCTTTAGATACTGTTGAATTGGTCATGGCTTTAGAAGAAGAATTTGATATTGAAATTGCAGATGAAGATGCTGAAAAAATATCTACAGTTAACGAAGCTGTAGAATATATTAATTCAAATTCATAAAATTTTTTATATACTTATCATATAAATTTATAAAATAACTATTGTTATTTAATACATTTTTTATGATATATATCAAAATTACTTTATCTATAGTTATATTATTATTTTCTGTCTTTGGGCCATATAGCAGCTATATAAATCATATTCCTTTTAAAAATAGTCACTATTTAGATGTTGATAAAGGAGAGTCTATATATATATCAATATCTAAAATATCAGACCTTAATTTTATAAATAAGTTCTTTTTAAGAATATACTTAAATTATAATGATATTTATCAATTTCAAGCTGGTGAATATCAACTTAATAATAAAACCTTAAAAAATATTATTAACGATTTAAATAATGGCAAAACTGTTACACACAAATTATCGATAACTGAAGGTATGAATATATACCAATTAAATCAATTAATTAATGAGTCTTATCTTATAAATGACTGCAATATGCTTAAATGTATAAAAACTGAATTTTCTTTTAAAGAGGGTATTCTTTTTCCAGATACATACTATTACAAGAAGAATATGCTTGCCTCAATTATTCTTCAAAAAAGTCATGACATTTTAAATAATCATTTAAATTACTTTTATAAAAATAAAGATTTAAATAACGTACTTAATAAAGAAGAAATTTTAATATTAGCATCGATAATAGAAAAGGAGGCTGGTAACAATGATGAAAAATTTGATATAGCTAGCGTTTTTTTAAAAAGGTTATCTATTGATATGAAACTTCAAGCAGATCCTACAATTATTTATGGTTTATTACCTAATTTTGATGGCGATATTAAAAAATCTGATATTCTTGATAGAAATAATAAATATAATACATATATGATTAAGGGATTACCTCCAACACCAATAGCTTTAACATCATTAAGCTCACTAGATGCTGCAGCAAATGCTACATTGGGAGAATATTTATACTTTGTGGCTGACTCACCTAGTTCACATTATTTTTCTAAAACATATCAAGAGCATTTAAATAAAATTAATGATTTGAGTATGAATAAATGAAAATAATTTCATTTGAAGGAATTGAAGGTGTTGGCAAATCTACACAAATTAATCTATTGAAAGATTATCTTGAATCTAAGAATTATATTGTTGAAATATATAGAGAACCTGGATCAACACCTGTTGGTGAAAAGATAAGAGATATTTTATTAGATTTGAATAATGATTTATCAAATGAAACAGAACTTTTATTAATGTTTGCAGCAAGGTCAGAACTTATAGATAAAAAAATAAATACTTCTCAGTGTGATTATTTATTGTTAGATAGATTTTATGATGCATCGATGGCATATCAAGGTTATGGAAGAAAATTATCAAAAGACTTTATAACTTCATTGACATCATTCATAAATTGTCCAGTTCCAGATTTATCTTTTTTATTAGATATATCTGTAAAAGAGGGCTTTCAAAGAAAAAATACCGATGTAAAAGATAGAATAGAATCATCTAGCAATGATTTTTTTAATAAAGTTAGAAAAGGGTATAAGACAATTGCAAAGGCAAACAAGAATAGATTTGAAATAATTAATGCTGATAGTGATATAGATAAAATTCATCAAATTATAATTAATAAAATTCAATCGAAAAATGAACATATCTAATCTCTATTGGATAGATAAAATATATGAAAATATAAATTATGATAATTTACCTCATGGAATAGTAATTAATGGTCCTGATGGAATCGGAAAAGAGAAATTAGCAATTAAAATTTCATCAAAATTACTTGTTAATAAAAATAATAATGAAAATATACCTATATCAAAATCTAATAATCATCCCGATTTTTTTGTTCTTGATAAAGAAAAAATTCTTATTAAACATATTGCTCTAAGGGATGACGATTGGGATGAAGAAATAGGCAAGAGAAATGTAAATAATTTTCTGTCAGTAACACCATCAATCTCAATAAATAAAGTAGCTTTAATACTAAATGCCCAATCAATGAATGATGCAAGTCAAAATGCATTATTGAAAACATTAGAAGAGCCAGCCCCTCATTCATACATTATTATGACAACTAATAGATCAAAATCTTTATTGGATACGATATATAGCAGATGCCAAATAATAAATATTCCTCCTTTAAATGAAAACGATATTACTGAATGGTTAGTTAGTAATGGAATTTCAGATATTAGTGCAAATGATTTCCCTAGCTTTATTTCACCGTTAAAAATATTGGAACAAATCCAAAATGATGAACATCTTAATTTCAAGAATTTTATAAAAATTTTAAATGATTTTATTTATAACAAAATTAATCAAGAATTAGCTATAAAAGGGATTAATGGTCTTGAAATAGACTTAATCACTAAAACCAATTATTTAATTGAATTTTTAAAAATATTATTAAAATCTAAATTATTATCTGAAAATTTGAGTGGTATTTATGAAAAATTCAATTCAAGTACTTTTAATAACTTAAAAATATCAAATCTTATAAATGAACTAAATAACTTAAGATATAATTTTTTCAAGGTACCTCAAATTAATGAAAACCATGTTTTAAATTATTATTTTAGTGAATTAAAGAATTCTATTAAGATATAGTAGTACCACCATCCACTACTATTGTTTGACCATTTATATAATTTCCTGCTTCAGAAGCAAGCATAACTGCTACTCCAGCGATTTCATCAGGTTCACCAATTCTTTGCATTGGTGTAGTTCCTAAAACTGTTTTCAATATATCTGGGTTTTCCCATAAAGCTTTTGCAAAATCAGTTTTAATTAAACCTGGCGCAATTGAATTAGCTCTTATATTTTTATGCCCAAATTCAGCGGCTATATTTTTTACTATCATTACATCAGCAGCCTTGCTTATATTGTATGCGCCTAAAATAGCACTGCCTTTTATTGCAGCAATACTAGAAATTATTATTATTGATCCATCTTCTCTATCTATCATTTCAGGTAAAACTAGATTGCAGAGTATTTGGTTTGATTTAATATTATTATTCATTACTTTATCAAATTTATCATTTGGCATATCTAGCATAGATCCCATAAAAGGATTTGTAGCAGCATTGCATATAAGGACATCAATTTTTCCTAATTTCTCTCTAGTTTTCTTTACAAGTTCATCTAATTGATTTTCATCACTGATGCTAGCAGATATTGGATGAGCTAACTCTTTACCGACTTCATTGTTTATTTGGTCAGCTGTTTCTTCACATATATTTAACTTTCTGCTAGAGATAATTACATTTGCCCCATGGATAGCACAATGACGAGCAATTGATTTGCCTATTCCCCTAGATGAACCAGTTATTAATATTGATTTATTATTAAGGTTAAATAATGACATTTTTTCATTATAATTAAATTATGAATAAAAAAGTTGAAATATATTCAAAATCTAATTGTTCTTATTGTGTTATGGCAATGAATTTTTTTGATTCTAAAGGTATAACATATGAGGTTTATAGTGCTGATGATCCAGATATATTTAATGAAATGTTAAAAAGGAACCCTAAAGCTAGAACGGTTCCACAAATTTATATAGATGATATATTAATAGGTGGTTATACTGATTTAGTTGAAAAATTCTCAGAATAATAATATGGAACAATTTAATAATTTTTTAATTCTTTTAGATTCAAACTTAAGTGGTTCTTGGTGGTTTCCTGCGTTACTAATCGGTACAGGTATATTTTTTACTATTTATTTAGGATTTCCACAATTCAAATATTTTAAAAGCGCATTTAAAATTGTTTCTGGTAAAAATAAATCTGATTCAGAAGGAGAGACAACAGGATTTCAGGCACTTACAACTGCTATGTCAGGTGCTGTTGGTACTGGAAATATAGGCGGTGTTGCCTTAGCAATATGGACAGGAGGACCTGCTGCTATATTTTGGATGTGGATTACCGCTATCTTTGGTATGACAACTAAATTTGTTGAAGTTACGTTAGGACATAAATACAGAACTAAGCTTAAAGATGGATCAATTTCAGGTGGTCCAATGTATTACATTGAACAAGGCCTTAACATGAAATGGGTTGCAATTTTATTTGCATTTTTGATGATGATTACTGCTATTGGTTCAGGAAATATGCCTCAAATTAATAACATAGCTTTAGTTATGAATACTGAATTTTCTGTACCAAAACTATTTACAGGGTTATTTTTAGGTGTATTGCTTTGGATTATTATTATTGGAGGCATAAAAAGAATTGCATCTGTTGCAAGTAAAATTATTCCAATAATGGGAATAATATATTTTGGAGGAGCTTTAATTATTTTGGCAGAAAATTATCAAAATATTATTCCATCATTTAATGCTATTTTTTCTCAAGTATTTACTGGATCTGCGGCAGTGGGTGGATTCTTAGGCGCAAGCTTCGCAATGAGTCTTAAATATGGTGTTGCAAGAGGGCTTTATTCTAATGAAGCAGGTCAAGGCTCATCACCAATTGCTCATGCTTCATCAAAAAATAAGTCTATTGATCAGGGCGTAGTTTCAATTTTGGAACCATTTATAGATACAATTGTTGTCTGCAGTGTTACAGCATTAGTTATCTTATCTAGTGGAGTATGGACTCAAAAATTTGATACAACATTTTCTAAAACTGATATGGTAATCCTTGAAGGTATCTACAGCGATAAAAAAAATGATGATGGTAATTATATTCATCCAGATCATATTAATGAGCTAACAAAATATGTTCAATCAATTGATTCTAATGTAAAAGAATATACTGGTTCATTAGATGTAGTCGAAGGAAAATTAATTGCTGATAATATTACAGTCATTCATTCTAGATCAATAGCAGAAGATATAAGTGTTCGTAACCTTAATTCAAATCTATACTCTGGAAAATTAAATATCATAGGCGGCAAACTAAATGAGCAAGTTATTATTGAGGGTAAATCATTAGTAAGTTCAGCTGAACTTACCGCAAAGGCATTTTCACAGGGTATTCTTGGTCAATATGGCGGTAAGTTAGTTGCCATTGCTTTATTATTATTTGCTTTTTCAACTTCCATTACATGGTGTTATTACGGTGATAGGTCAACAGCATATATTTTTGGAGAAAGGGGTGTGATCTGGTATAGAAATTTTTACGTTTTATGCTTCATTCTTGCTGCAGTTATAGATACTACTGTAGTATGGAACATAGCCTATGTAGTTGTTGCTTTGGTATCAATACCAAACTTGATTGCGATGTTCGTTTTAAGAAAAGAAATGAAGAAGCTATCTGACGAGTTTAATATTATTTAGCACTTAATAAAGAAATAATTTCTAAATGATCTGTATTTGGAAATTGATCGAACAATTCAACATGTTTAACGTTATGACTTGTTATAGATTTAATATTATCAATATATGTTTCTGGATTGCATGAAATATAAATAATATTTTTAAAATTTTTTATAATCTCTATAGTTTTATCATCCAGTCCTGACCTTGGTGGGTCAACTAAAACATGTGAAAAATTATAATCAGATAAATTAATATCACCCATTCTTCTAAAAGTTTTACCTAAAAATAGCTCAGCAACCTCATTCGAAGATAATCTGCTATTTGAAATATTATTAATATTGTTATCTATTATTGCTTTGTTAAGACATTTTATTGAGTTTCTATCATTCTCAGTTGCTAAAATTTTAATAAATAATTTAGATAAAGGTAATGTAAATGTTCCAACACCACAATATAGCTCAAGTAAATCTTTTGGATTATTTATTAATGATATAACTGTATTTATCATTTTAGGTAAGATAAATTTATTCGGTTGAAAAAAACAATTATCTGTTTGATAAATTTTAAAAGAATCCTTATCTATATAATCAACAAGGTAATTTGATTCAGTAGAATATAAAAAATTTTTTGACCTTAAAATAAAATTTATTTTAAGATCTTTAGAAATATCTTTAATAATTTCTATTAAGTTTTTATCGATTTTTTTATGATAGATGAGGGATACCATTACATCATCATTAACATTGGATCTGAAATTAATTTGAAAAAGTTTTTCTTTTACAGATTCATTAATATTAATTTGGTTTAATATTTTAGGCATTAATTCTTGAATACAAGTTGCAGCATTTTCAAATGTCTCTAAATATATTTTTTTATCATTTTTATGCATTAGGTAAAAGCTGTCATAGTATCCAAATTCACAACGGTATCTATAACCATTAGATGGGCTAAAGTTTGTAACTATATTGTTTGAATAATATCCAGAAATATTTTTGTAAAATTTGTTAAATTTATTCATCAAGATTTTATAATTAAGCTTGTAATTAATAAAACTATACATATAAATACTATATTAAGAGTTAAAAATAGAATAATAATTTTTTTTAATGATAAATTCTTAAGATCCTCAGATAGGTCATTTTTTTTTCTTATTCCAAAAAATGAATTTATAATTCTATATAACCACATAAAATATGAATGAAATTATTAAAATAACTAAATCTGCTGAGGAGTACCTTTCTCAACTCATTCAAGATAAGAATGAAACTGATTTATCAATTAGGATCTTTATTGCAGATCCAGGCACTCCAAAAGCTGAAACTTGTTTAGCATATTGTAAACCAGATGAAGCTATGCCTGATGACATGATTCTTAATCTTGATTTAATTACTGTAAATTTAGAAAAAAGAAGTATTCCATTTTTAAAAGATGCTGAAGTAAATTTTGATAAAGATGCATTTGGTGGACAACTAACCATAAAAGCTCCCAACGCAAGACTACCTAATATTTCAGCTGATAGCCCCGTTGAAGATAGAATTAACTATGTTATTTATAATGAAATTAATCCAATGCTGGAATCTCATGGTGGTGAGGTCAGTTTGGTAGAATTTAATAATGAGAATGAAGCAGTGCTTCAATTCGGTGGCGGATGTCAAGGCTGTGGAATGGTAGATGTAACTTTGAAAGATGGGATTGAAAAAACACTTATTGAACAAATACCTGAAGTTAAAGCTGTAAAAGATTTAACTGACCACTCAATTGATGATAATGCTTATTATAAATAATTAGTTTTGAGTTAAGGATAATATAATTCCAAAATTTGGATGATCAAATAAATATATCTCTTCATTAAAAATCCTTTTTTCTTCATCGATATAAATATTTAAATCAGTATCAACGATAAATTCACTACTATCGTTATCGTTTGTAATCATTATATTTTCTACATTTTTTGGGTAATTTATATTTAGATCATAATTGTTCATATTTTTGTAATTTAAATATACTTTTTTTTCCAATTCTTTAATATGATTTTCAACTGGAAAAATTTTAGTATCTTTATTATTAACTCCCAAAAATGCTTTAATCTCAACATGCATAAATCTACGTTTATATAATTTTATATAAAAACCATAATTTTTTAGTTTATTGTCATCGTATATAAATTTACTTGATTCATAATTATCAATACCCTGAATCCAGGATTTTGATTCTATAAATTCTAAATTTTTATTCTTTATTATTTGAGCTTTAATTTTATTCAATATATTAAGATTGTTAGTTTCTCTAAACCAGTTCTTTGGATTTGGATTTATTATTTTTTTAGTAGAATTATCTTCTTCGGAGCTTATATATTTAGGTTTTATATTTTTAAAGAGACTTGGAAAAAATGTATTAGTTTTTGGAAAATTATTTAATGCCGACTTATTAATATATAAATCAGGATCATAAAATCTAATTATCTCCTCATCAGGGATTTGTAATTCAGTATCAAATAATTCATTGGACTGGTTATTTAAATATTTAAATATAATTATCTCAACATTATATTCATTTATTTCATTGGTATTTGATGACAATGTAATGTTAAATAATAATAATACTATCCCTAGACTTTTTTTAATTTTCATATATTTCAAGGTTAACATTTTTTTATTATGATTGAGAAAAACTACTTAATTTATATAAAATATTATGTTTTTTTTTAACTACCTACTTGTGTATAATGATTGCGTTATTCAATCAAAAAAATAATAAATTATGGATATAAATTTTACTAAAGAGGATATTGCATTTAGAGATGAGGTCAGAGACTGGTTAAATAATGGTGGTTATCCAAAACATGTTAAGGAAAAGACTGATAAAGGAATAACTATTAGCAAACAAGATCAAATTGATTTCCATAAAGCTCTTGCAGAAAAGGGTTGGATGGGCTACAACTGGCCTAAAGAACATGGTGGTACAGGTTGGTCGGCCACACAATTATATATCTTCAATAAAGAATTTGGTTTAGCAGGTTGTCCGCCTTTACTTGCATTTGGAGTCAGTATGGTTGCTCCAGTGATATGGACATTCGGCAATGATGAACAAAAGGCCAAATATTTACCAGATATATTAAATTTTAATACATGGTGGTGCCAAGGTTATTCTGAGCCAGGATCAGGTTCTGACTTAGCATCATTAAAAACTAAAGCAGTGTTGGAAAATGATCATTATATAGTTAATGGTTCAAAGACTTGGACAACATTAGCTCAACATGCTGATTGGATATTTTGTTTAGTTAGAACTGACAATAGTGGAATTAAACAAGAAGGTATCTCATTTTTATTAATTGATATGAATACACCAGGAATTGAGGTTAAACCGATTATTACAATTGATGGTGAACATGAAGTTAATTCTGTATTTTTTACTGATGTTAAGGTGCCTGTTGAAAATCTTATTGGTGAAGAAGGGAAAGGATGGACTTATGCTAAATTTTTACTTGCACATGAAAGATTTGGAATAGCTTCTGTTGGTGCCTCTATGAGACAACTTAATAAACTTAAAAAAATTGTGTCTGAATTAGATAATCCAGAATTAGACAAAAAGATACATGAGCTAGAAGTTTCACTTTCAGCTCTTGAAATAACAGAGTTAAGACTATTATCTGCCTTAGAAAATGGCGGTCATCCTGGAGCTGAATCATCAATTCTTAAAATTAAAGGCACTGAAATGCAACAAAATATTTCTCAATTGTATGTTGAAGCAGCAGGCGAATATGCAATTATGTATCCTGGCCCTCATGGATATTTGAGCAATGACAAGCCAGCTGGACCTGATTATGCTGCAAATAGTTTATCAGCATTCTTAAATTTAAGAAAAACATCAATATATGGTGGAAGCAACGAAATTCAAAAGAATATTATTTCTAAATTTGTATTAGGGGTATAAAAGTGAATCTTAATTATAGCGAAGAACAAGTTATGCTTCGTGAGCAAATTCAAAAGTTTTGTGAATCAGAATATGACTTTTATACAAGAGAAAAAATAGTTAAATCTTCAGATGATTTTGATTCAAATGTATGGAAGTTATTCGCAGAACAGGGTTGGTTATCTATGCCGTTTTCCGAAGAAAATGGTGGCTTAGGTTTTGGTGCTGTTGAATTAGCAGTTTTATTTGAAGAATTTGGCAAAGCATTGGTTATAGAACCATATTTAGCTACAGTAGTTTTATCTGGAACATTATTAGACAAATCAAATTACTCAAAGAAGAATGATTTAATTGAAAAAATTTGTAGTGGAGACATGCATATTTCATTAGCTTACGCAGAAGCAAATAAAAATTATGATTATTTAAACTCTGATACAACATTAGACAATAATATTTTAAATGGAACTAAGACATTAGTTCTTAATGGTGGCAATTCTGATAAAGTAATAGTAACTTGCATTAAAGATAAAAAATTAACTTTAGTAATTATTGATTCGAACACAAAAGGGGTTTCTATTAACTCCTTTAAAACTATAGACGATCAATCATGTGCAGAAATTTCATTTGAGAATGTAGAGATTGATAATGATGCAATAATTGCTTGTGATTTAGAGGCTATAGAATTAATTAATGAATCAATAAATTTAGCTACATTATGTGTAAGTGCAGAAGCTGTTGGTTGTATGGAGTCCTGTTATTTAAAAACAGTAGAATATACAAAAGGCAGAGAACAGTTCGGTCAGCCGATTTCAAATTTTCAGGTTTTACAACATAGAATGGTAGATATGTTTGTAGAAAGTGAATTAGCTAAATCATTGTTATTCAAAGCAATGCTTGAAGTTGATTCAAATTCAGAAGATAAATATAAACACGTGTCTGCACTTAAATCACAAATTGGAAGATCGGGTAAATTATCAGCTCAAGATGCCGTCCAACTTCATGGCGGTATGGGTGTTAGCGAAGAGATGATGATAGGCCACTATTTAAAAAAAATGGTATCAATCGATGCTTTATTTGGTAATTCAGATTATCACCTTAAAAAATTTGCTAGTTAATTTAGTTATTTAAATAAATATACTTATAATTAAACAATGAGCGATAAGAAAGATATAAATTTTCAATCTACCGAAAGACAAAAAAGGATTTTGCCTGAGGATTCTTTTGGTGACTGGAAGTGGAGAGAGGCACTTGCAGAGCTAATGGTTCCGTTAATAGGCTCTCTTTATAGAAATGGTATAAATATAATGATTTATGGTAAGTCATTAGTAAATGAGTCACCAGTTTCAATAATGAAAGCACATAGATTTGCCAGACAAGCTGACAATAACGAACTTAGTGAATCTGAAACATTCCCAATGATTAAATATATAAGTACTTTAGATCTTAAAGATTGTGAAATTGATATTGGTGAAATAGCAGTTAAATGCCCATTTTTTAATGAAATTAAAGACGATCAATCAAAAGTACCTGATTATATTAATTCTGAATTAGATTCAGTAATTAATAAAAAATCAGATAGACCAAAAGAACCTAAGAATATAGTTTTATATGGTTTTGGAAGAATTGGAAGGCTTGTAGCTCGAATGATGACTCAAACAACAGGACCAGGAAATTATTTCATACTTAAAGCAATTGTTATAAGAAAAGGTTCAGAGGATGATATCTTTAAAAGAGCTAGCTTGTTAAGTAAAGATTCAGTTCATGGACCATTTGATGGAACAGTTCGAGTTGATGAAGAGAACTCGAACTTAGTTATTAATGGTAATGTTGTAAATGTTATATATGCGTCAGCTCCAGAAGAAGTAAATTATTCAGATCACGGCATTAAGGATCCTATAGTAATTGATAATACCGGAGTATGGAGAAACGAAGATGGGTTATCTAAACATATAAAATCAGGAGCTAAAAAAGTTATATTAACAGCGCCTGCAAAAGGAGACTTAAAGAATGTTGTTCATGGTATAAATGATGATATCTTAGATGATGAAGATTCTATAATTTCAGCAGCATCATGTACCACAAATGCAATTGTTCCTATTTTAAAGGTTATAAATGATGAATATGGTATTGAAAGTGGCCATATAGAAACAGTTCATGCTTATACTAATGACCAAAATTTAATTGATAATTTTCATAAAGGTGACAGAAGGGGTAGAGGCGCTCCACTTAATATGGTTATTACAACAACAGGGGCTGTTAAAGCTGTATCCAAAGCTTTACCTGAATTAGATGGAAAGCTTACAGGCAATGCAATACGTGTTCCGACACCAAATGTTAGTTTAGCAATCCTATCGTTATCACTTAATAATAGTGTTACAGATGATGTAGTGAATGAATATTTACGAGGTATAGCATTTCATTCAAAATATAGAGAAATTATTGGCTTTGTTAATTCCCCTGAAATTGTTTCAACAGATTTTTACTCAAGTTCTTTTGCATCCGTTATTGACTCTCAAGCTACCATAACAAGCGATAAGAGACTTACTTTATATTGCTGGTATGACAATGAATATGGCTATACAAAACAAGTTATAGGATTAACTAAAAAAATTGCTAATATAGACCTTCCAAGATTACCTAAACCAATTTCTTAAAAGAATAGAATCAAAGTCGCTTTAGCTTTATAATTCTATTGTTTTTATAGTTTATTTATAACTTTAATAAGGCACACAAAAAGTGATTAATGTATCAAAAGGTCTAGATTTACCAATATCTGGCTCACCTGCGATTAAAATTTCTGACGAACCAAAAATATCATCGGTTGCGGTATTATCTAATGACTTTGTAGGTATGAAACCAACTATGTTTGTTAAGGTTAATGATAAAGTTAAAGTTGGTCAGAAAATTTTTGAAGATAAAAAAAATCCAGGAGTATATTTCACATCACCAGCTGGAGGGACTGTTAAATCTATTAATAGAGGGGCTAAAAGAAGATTTTTATCTATAGAAATAGATATCGATACAAATGAAGAGTATGAATTATTTAACTTAGGCACCACCACAAATGAAATAAAAACTGCTTTAGTAGATTCAGGATTATGGAATGGATTTAGAACAAGGCCTTTCAATAGAACACCAAAGGTTGATGACAATGCAGATGCAGTCTTTATAAATTGTTGTGATACCAATCCCTTATCTGTTGACCCATATGAAATTATCATGGAAGATAAATCATCATTTGATGAAGGAATAAAAATATTATCCAATTTATTTGACTGTGAAATACATTTAACTTATCAAAACAATGGGTTTGATACATCAAATAAAGATATTAATTATCATCATGTGTCTGGGCCACATCCTGCTGGATTAAGTAGCACACATATATCAAAGATTTATCCTGTAAGTTTAAAAAGAATAGTCTGGACTATAAATTATCAAGATATTATTTCTATAGGATATTTATTTAAAAATAATAAAATTAGGACTCATAAAATTATAGCTCTTGGTGGACCTAATGCATTTGAACCTTCATTAATAAAAGTAAGACCAAGTGCTAATATTGATGAGATTACTGCTGGTAAGACTAAGGAAAATTCAAGACTTATATCAGGATCAGTTCTTCATGGTCACACCTCAGAAGGTGTTATGAATTATCTAGGCTATTATGACTCACAAATATCATGCATATCTGATGAACTAAATGATAACTTTATGAGTTGGTTAAATCCTGGTTCTAAATTACACTCAAAATTAAATGTATTTTTATCATCAATAATTAAACCCAAAGATTTTATTTTTAACACTTCAAATAATGGCGCAAATAGGGCAATAGTACCTATTTCATCTTATGAAGAAGTAATGCCTATGGATATTCTTGTTACACAACTTCTTAAAGCATTAGTAGTATCAGATACTGAAATGTCAGTAGAGTTAGGAATGCTTGAACTTGTACCTGAAGATTTAGCATTATGCTCATATGTGTGCCCCAGCAAGTATGATTACTCATCAATCTTAATAGATAATTTAAATAAATTATATTCAGAGTTATGAAGCCATTAAGAAATTTTATTAATAATATAAAACCTAATTTTATTGCTGATGGTAAATATTCAAAATGGTTTCCTTTATTTGATGCAATTGAAAATTTCTTTTACTCATCTTCAGACAAGACTACCAATCCAACCCATGTAAAAGACGCTGTAGATATTCAAAAAATTATGGTTACTGTATGGCTAGCAACATTCCCTACAATGCTTTTTGGTATGTATAACCTTGGTGCACAGTCCCTTGAATATCTAGATTTAATTGGTAGACAAAATACTGGGGATTGGCATCATGCTATTGTAAGTATTGTTGGATATGACTCATCTAGTTTTTTTGCAAAATTATGGTTTGGCGCGTCATATTTCTTACCAATTTATGCTGTTGTATTCGTTGTTGGTATTGGGTGGGAGGTTGTATTTGCGGTTATAAGAAAACATGAGATAAATGAAGGTGCATTTGTTTCAACTGTTTTATTTGCATTGAGTTGCCCACCCGACATTCCTTTATGGCAGGCAGCACTTGGAATAACATTTGGATTAGTTATAGGAAAAGAGATTTTTGGTGGAACTGGAAAGAACTTTCTTAATCCAGCGCTTACAGGAAGGGCATTCATATATTTTGCATACCCAGCTCAGTTATCTGGTGATAAAGTTTGGATAGCTGGATTATCAGATAATGCAATTATCCCAGAAGGCTATAGTGGTGCCACAGCTTTAGGCGTTGCCGCAGAAAAGGGAATACCTGGTTTAAATGATAGCTTCTCTTGGCTTGATGCATTTGTAGGCAATATACCAGGATCAGTAGGCGAAACTTCTGTTATAGCTATTCTTATAGGATTGGCAATTTTATTAATTACAAAAGTTGCATCTTATAGAATAGTATTAGGTACATTATTTGGAATGATAATAATGTCATCAATACTTAATATTGTTGGCTCGGATTCAAATCCAATGTTTTATGTGCCCTGGTATTGGCATGCAGTAATTGGGAGCTTTGCTTTTGGTTTAGTATTTATGGCAACAGAACCTGTATCAGGGTCAGGCACGAATACAGGAAGATGGATTTATGGTTTTACAATCGGCGTTCTGGTTATTTTAATTAGGGTAATAAATCCTGCCTTTCCAGAAGGAATGATGCTTGCTATATTGTTTGCAAATTTATTAGCACCTGTAATTGATCATATGGTAGTAATGAATAATATAAGAAAAAGAAAGGCTTTATTAAATGAATGAATCTATAACTAAAACTATTGGCGTCGCATTTTGTGTATGTTTAATATGCTCATTAGTAGTCTCTTTTTCTGCTGTAAGTTTAAGAGATTTGCAAAATGAAAATAAATTAAATGATAAAAGGATAAAAATTTTACAAGCCGCAGATATATACAACCCAGATGAAGATATTAAAGAACAGTTTTTAAAACTAGAAACAAAATTTGTTAATTTTGAGACAGGAAAATTAATGGATACATATATGGATTTTTCATTAGAAGAGTATGATCCAATTTTAGCTACTAGAGATAGCAATCTTTCAAGTAAAGTACCAACATCAGAAGATATTGCAGTTATCAAGAATAGAGAAAATATTGGAAAAATATTTATTCTACGCAATGATGATTATTCAATTAATAAATTAATATTACCAATAAGAGGATATGGTCTATGGGGAACTTTATATGGATATATATCTATTGAAAATGATTTTAATACTATAGCTGGAATAGAATTCTATGATCATAAAGAAACTCCAGGACTGGGTGCTGAGGTAGATAACCCTAAATGGAAAAACTTATGGCCTGGAAAAGAAATTTATCAAAATGGTGAAGTATCTTTAAGCGTAATTAAAGGTAAGGTAGATAACAACGATAAAGGCGCTCAATATGAAATCGATGGATTGTCAGGAGCAACAATAACTAGCAGAGGCGTAACCAATATGATTACTTATTGGTTTGGTGAATCAGGTTACTCAAAATTATTTAAAGAATTAAATTATGAATCTTAAAAGATATAAAGAAGTAGTTCTTAAACCATTAATAGATGAAAATCCTATTACTCTTCAAATATTAGGTATTTGTTCTGCTTTAGCTGTTACAAATAATCTAGCAGTCACATTGGTTATGTGTGTGGCTGTAATTAGTGTTATTTCATTCTCAAATTTATTTATTTCAATAATAAGAAACTATATTCCAAGTTCTATACGTATTATCGTTCAAATGACTATTATTGCCTCATTAGTAATTGTGGTTGATGAATTATTAAAAGCTTATGATTATGAAACTAGTAAAAAGTTATCTGTTTTTGTTGGGCTGATTATTACTAATTGTATAGTTATGGGCAGGGCGGAAGCATTCGCTATGAAAGAAAAACCATTATTAAGTTTTTTTGATGGCCTTGGTAATGGTATTGGCTATAGTATTATTCTTATAGGAGTTGCTGTAATTCGAGAATTATTTGGATCAGGTACTTTATTTGGATATGAAATTCTTCCTTTGGTATCTAATGGTGGTTGGTATATGGGCAATAACTTATTATTACTTCCACCAAGCTCGTTTATTATTATAGGCTTATTTATTTGGGCAATAAGATCAATTAAGTCAGCTCAAATTGAAAATGATGAATTTGAAATAAAACCACATTCTACAGTTCCAGATTTAACAAAAAGAGAGATAAATGTTTGAACATTATTTAAATATATTCATTACAACTGTATTTATTGAAAATATAGCACTTTCATTATTTTTGGGTATGTGTACATTTATTGCTATATCAAAAAAAATTGATGCAGCATTTGGTCTAGGTATAGCTGTAATAGTGGTTTGTTTACTTACCGTACCTTTAAATAATTTAATTTATAACTATATATTAAGAGAAGATGCCTTAACTTGGTTGGGAATACCAGGAACTAATCTAGAATTTGTTGAGTTGATTAGTTATATAGGAGTTATTGCTGCGGTTGTTCAAATATTAGAAATGTTTTTAGATAAATACGTCCCAGCTTTATACAATGCATTAGGACAATTTCTTCCTTTAATAACAGTAAATTGTGCAATTTTAGGCGCCTCGTTATTTATGATAGAAAAAGATTTATTATTTGTTGAAAGTATTGTTTACGGTTTTGGCGCTGGTTTTGGTTGGGCTTTAGCAATCGTAGTGCTTGCAGGAATAAGAGAAAAATTAAAATATTCTGATATACCTGATGGTCTTAAGGGACTAGGAGCAACTTTTATAATAGTAGGATTAATGAGTTTTGGATTTATGTCATTCGGAGGAATATCTTTATAAACAATGAGTATTGATTTAATTCTTGGAGTTGTATCATTTTGTGGAATTGTAATTTTATTAGTTCTTGTAATTATTGCTGCAAGGTCTAGACTGGTATCAACGGGAAATGTATCAATAGAGATTAACGGAGACTCTGATAATCCTATAGTTGTTCCAGCTGGTTCCAAATTATTACAAACATTAGCAGACAATAATATTTTTCTTGCTTCAGCATGTGGCGGTGGTGGAACTTGTAGTCAATGTAAATGTCAGGTTCTAGAAGGGGGAGGATCAATTTTAGCTGCAGAAGAATCACATTTTAACTCTACAGAACAAAAAGAAGGTTGGCGTTTGTCATGTCAGGTACCAGTAAAAAATGATCTTAGAATAACAGTTCCAGAAGATGTATTTGGTGTAAAAGAATGGGAATGCGAAGTTATTTCAAATGAAAATGTAGCAACATTTATTAAAGAATTAGTTCTCAAATTACCTGATGGTGAAAATGTAGACTTCAGAGCAGGAGGGTACGTTCAATTAGAATGTCCTCCATATGAATTAGATTATAGAGATTTGAATATTGAAAATGAATATCATGAAGATTGGGATAGGTTTAAGATTTGGGATAACAAAGCTGTAAGTACAGAACCAGTCATAAGAGCATATTCTATGGCTAATTATCCCGAAGAAAAAGGAATTATTAAATTTAATATTCGTATTGCATCACCACCACCTGGACAAGATGTGCCACCAGGAATAATGTCATCGTGGACCTTTGGCCTTAAACCAGGTGATAAGGTTAATGTTTTTGGTCCTTTTGGTGAATTCTTTGCTAAAGAAACTGATGCGGAAATGGTTTTTGTAGGCGGTGGTGCTGGAATGGCACCTATGAGATCTCATATTTTTTGATCAACTTTTAAGAATAAATACAAATAGAAAAATAACATTTTGGTATGGCGCAAGAAGTTTAAAAGAAATGTTTTATGTTGATGAATTTGATGAGCTTGCAAAAAAATATGAAAATTTTGAATGGCATGTTGCATTATCCGATCCATTACCAGAAGATGATTGGGATGGTGAAACAGGATTTATTCATAATGTTTTATATGAGAATTATCTAAAATCTCATGAATCACCAGAAGATTGTGAATATTACATGTGTGGACCACCAATGATGAATAAGGCAGTTATTGATATGTTATTAAATCTTGGTGTAGAGCCTGAGAATATTGCTTTAGACGATTTCGGTGGATAGGTATACATTCTCAAAATTAATTGCTTTAGCTGCTGGTATCTTATGTGTTGTCATAGCAATACAACATAATAAAAATACATCTTATTTTATATCAGGAAATATTTATGGAACTACTTGGTCTATAACTTCAGATAGGTATATAAATAAATCAAACGTGCAGGAATTATTGAATAGGGTTGATTTAATAGCTTCTAACTACAAAGAAAATTCATTAATAAATATATTGAATAAAAAAAGAAATTATCTACATGAAATAAAAAATGAACCCGGATTATGCGCAATATTAAATGCGGCAAAATTTGTAGAGTCTAATATTGAATCTTATAGAATAGGACTTGGTCATATTTCTGCGAATAATGGTTTTGCTCCTATATTTGATGAAATGCCTAACATAAATAATGAGACTGATACTGGGAGCTGGTTATTTGAATTAAAATCAAATGAAGATTGTAATGTGACAATTGGAAATAATTCCTGGTTAGATTTATCTTCTATAGCCAAAGGTTTTGCAATTGATTTAATTAACAGTCATTTAAAGGATCATAATAATTATCTTGTTGACATAGGCGGTGAGTTGTCAGTCAAAGGAACTAATAATGGTTCTTTATGGAATATAGGCCTTCAAGATCCAAAATCTATAAATAACAATCCTCTTTATATTATCTCAACTAATAATTGGTATTCTATTGCAACTTCTGGTGAATACAGAAATTATAAAATAAAAGATAATAAAAAAATTTCTCATACAATAAATCCTAAAACTCTTAATTCTATAAATAATAATCTATTGTCTGTAACAGTTATCAATTATGAAGATATTCCAGTAACAACAATGGCTGATGCGCTTGCTACTGCATTTAATGCGATGGGCTATGCAAAGGCTTATAATTTTGCAAATAAAAACAATATTGCTGCATTGTTTATTTTAGAAAAAGAAGGTGGTATTAGTATTGTCAAAACTCAAAAATGGTATGATCTAAAATTATGAATACATTTTTATTAGCTTTTTTAGTTATAGGATTGGCATTTGCAGGTCTATCTGTAGGCTTAATTATCCGTAAAAAGCCTATAGCTGGATCATGTGGTGGTGTAATGACTTCAGAAGATGGTACGTGCACCATATGTGGTAGAACAGAATCTAATAATTGTACTAGAACTGATTCATAGTATTATCTTTGCCTGCTGCTTTTAGTGCTGCTTCACCAGCAAAATACTCTTTATGATCATCTCCCATATCAGATCCAGACATATTTTGATGTTTCACACATGCAATTCCTTCCCTAATTTCTTTTCTTTGAACATTAGCAACATAACCTAACATTCCTTCTGATCCAAAATATTCTTTAGCAAGATTATCTGTTGATAATGCTGCTGTATGATACGTAGGTAAAGTTATTAGATGATGGAATATGCCTGCTTCTTTTGATGCATCTGCTTGAAAGGTTCTAATTTTTTCATCAGCTTGTTTTGCTAATTCAGTTTCATCATATGATTCATTCATTAAGTCATCTCTATTATATTGAGATACATCATTACCTGCTCCTTCCATAGCATCAAAGACTTGTTGCCTAAAGTTTAATGTCCAGTTAAATGAAGGACTATTGTTATAAACCAATTTAGCATTAGGAACAGTTTTTCTTATTTCATTCATCATTGAAGCAATTTGCCCAATATGAGGTTTTTCAGTCTCGATCCAAATTAAATCAGCGCCACTTTGTAGGCTTGTTATTGAATCTAATATACATCTTTCTTCACCGGTTCCTTTTCTAAATTGATATAAATTTGAAGGTAGACGTTTAGGACGAACAATTTTACCTTTTTGACTAATCATTACATCACCATGCTTCATATTCTCTGGTGTTATTTCATCTACATCTAAAAATGAATTATATTGATCTCCTAGATCTCCTTCTTCATTAGTAATAGCTATTTGTTTAGTTAGTCCAGCACCTAATGAATCAGTTCTAGCAACAATTACACCATCATCAACACCTAATTCTAAAAAGGCGTATCTGACAGCATTAATCTTAGCTAAGAAATCTGAATGTGGAACTGTAACTTTACCATCCTGATGTCCACATTGTTTTTCATCTGAAACCTGGTTTTCAATTTGAATTGCACATGCTCCAGCTTCAATCATTTGTTTAGCCATTAAGTAAGTAGCTTCTTCATTTCCAAATCCTGCATCTATGTCTGCAATAATTGGAACAATGTGAGTTTCGAAATTATCAATTTTTTCTTTAATTTTTTCTTTATCTGAATCTGATGCAGCATCATAATCTCTAAACAATCCACCAAGCTCTCTTGCATCAGCCTGTTTAAGAAATGTATATAATTCATTTATAAGACTAGCGACCGATGTTTTTTCATGCATTGATTGATCAGGAAGGGGCCCAAACTCTGATCTTAAAGCAGCAATCATCCAGCCTGATAGATATAAATATTTTTTGGAATTAGAATTAAAATGTTTTTTAATCGATATTAATTTTTGTTGTCCTATAAAACCATGCCAACATCCTAATGACTGTGTATATAATGATGGATCTTTATCATACTCTTCCATATCTTTTCTCATTATTGCTGCTGTATATTTAGCAATATCAATCCCTGTTTTAAATTGATTCTGTAACCTCATTCTCGCTACATATTCAGGATTAATTGAATCCCAATTTGAAGTATTCATAGTTGGTATCGAAGTTGTTTCTTCCAATGTTTTTTTAAATTTAGACATATTAAGCCCCCCATATTTGTAGTGAAGTAAATAATATTAAATTATATATGTCAATATATATAATTATCCCCTGTAAATATGGGTTTTTTAATGTAGTTAAACTACATAAATTATTAGATTTAGAGTTTTTTTGCCAAACCTATATATTTTGAAGGAGTTAAATTAATAAGTTTTTCTTTAGCTTTATTTGAAATTTTTAAGTTAGCGACAAAATCTTTATATATGGATTCATTTAACTTATTACCTCGGGATAGATCTTTCAATTGCTCATAAGCATCTTCAATGCCTTCATATCGCATGACTGTTTGAACTGCTTCAGTTAATACTTCCCAATTCTGATCTAACTCCTCATTAATATTTTTTCTATTTGGGGTAATTTTATTTATACCTTTGTTGATTGAACTAGTAGCAAGCAATGAATAACCAAAAGATAAACCTATATTTCTTAGGACTGTACTATCTGACAAATCTCTTTGTAATCTAGATTTGGTAAGCTTATTAACAAAGAAGTCATTTAATGAATTAGAAATTCCAAAATTGCCTTCAGCGTTCTCGAAATCTATAGGATTTACTTTATGAGGCATTGTTGATGAGCCGACCTCATTTTTGTTTAATTTTAATGCAAATATATCATTAGATATATATATCCATATATCCTGGCATAAATCAATGCAGATATTATTAATTCTGCTAACAGATTGCATTGATTCGGCGATCCAATCATGTGGTTCAATTTGTGTAGTTACAGGATTTTGTTTTATTCCAAAAGATTGAATAAAGCTTTTATTAAAAGAAGGCCAATTAATTTTATCATTTGCTATATGGAAGGTATGGTAGTTTCCGGTAGCGCCGCTAAATTTAGCTAATGGTGTGATATTTTTTATAATTCTTAATTCTCTATCGATTCTTGAACTAAAAACTTTAATCTCTTTACCAATAGTGGAGGGTGAGGCTGCTTGACCATGAGTTCTTGAAAGAAATGGAATATTATTCCATTTCATTGCTAGAGTATTAATAGTCTTATTAAAGCCCTTTACTTCGTCAAAATATATATTTAACCCGTTTTTAATCATTAGTGCATAAGATAATGAATTAACATCTTCACTTGTGAGCCCAAAATGTATTAGATGAGTTAATTTTAATAAAGACTTATCTTCTTTAAAAAAATCTCTAATGTAATACTCAATAGCTTTAATATCATGGTTGGTTGTTTTTTCAATTTTTTTTATTTTTAAAACACTTTTATCATCAAAACTATCTCTGAATTTGATTATCTTATTGATTGATTTCTTATTTAATTTATTAAAATACTTAGGATATTTATTAGATAAATATAATATCCAATTTATTTCAATTATAAATCTGGTTTTAATTAATGCGTGTTCAGAGAAGGCATTTCTAATATCAGGAATTTTATTAGCATATCTGCTATCAAGTGGAGAAATATTATTATGATCGTATTTCATGCGACATTTTATCATTAAATATAATTATTTTTAAATTACAGAGTGTTAGATATAACTCCACCACCCAAGCATACTTCATCTTCATAAAAAACTGCAGATTGGCCTGCAGCAACGCCTCTTATATCTTCATCAAAATTAATTATAAATTTATCATCATAATCTATGGTACATCTAATTGGAGTATGTTGGTGTCTAACTTGTATAAAGCAGTTAAATGGGTATGTAATTTCTTTGTTATTTATCCATGAAATTTTTTCACATTCAAGACCTTTATTAAAAAGCAACGGATTATTTATACCTTGGCATACATACAATGAATTGTTTTGAATATCTTTATTATATACATACCATGGCAAATCATCTTTACCTTTAATCCCGCCAATATTAAGTCCCTGTCTTTGACCCTTTGTATATAAAGTTGCGCCATTATGTATTCCTATCTCATTATTAGTTTCATCATAGATAGGACCTTTTTTTAATTGTATGAATCTACCCAAAAAATCCTTTAAGTTTCTTTCACCAATAAAACATATGCCTACTGAATCTTTTTTAGACGATATTGATAAATTTAAGTTTTTTGCAATTTCTCTGACTTCAGACTTTAGATAATTACTTAATGGGAAAATACAATTTTCAAATTCTTTATCTTTGACTTCATGTAAAAAGTAAGTTTGGTCTTTGTCTTTATCTTTTGCTCTGGTCAACATTTTCATTCCATCATTATTTTTTAATGTTGCATAGTGACCAGTTGCAATATAATCAGCGCCGATAGTTAATGCATAATTTAGAAAAGATTTAAATTTAATCTCTCTATTACACAATACATCTGGGTTAGGGGTTCTGCCTAATTTATGTTCCTTGATAAATTCCTCAAAAACATTATTCCAATATTCATTTGAAAAATTTGCTTTATGAAGAGGGATGTCTAATTTATCACAAACTTCAGAAGCATCTTTAAAATCAATCTCAGATGTACAAACTTCGCCAGGTTCACTTTGCCAGTTTTGCATAAATAAACCTACAACCTTATACCCTTGTTCTTTTAATAAATATGCAGAAACAGATGAATCAACCCCACCTGACATACCAACAACTACTGTTTTATTTATATTTTTCATCAATCAAATACATTCTATATTTAATATTTTAGGAGTATAATTATCACCGATTTTAACTGCAAACTACTTATTTAATCTATTAATATTATATGACTTATAAAAACATCAAAATACCAAAGAAAGGTAATAAAATTTCTTATAAAAACGGCAAGTTAGATGTCCCATCAAATCCTATAATTCCTTTTATTGAAGGTGATGGTATAGGTGTTGATATAACACCACCCATGATTAATGTAGTGAACGAAGCAGTAAAAATTGCATACGATGGTAAAAGAAAAATTGAATGGATGGAGGTTTATTGTGGCGAAAAAGCTACAAAAGTTTATTCAAAAGATGATTGGTTGCCGGATGAAACAATAGAAGCCCTTAAAGAATATGTAATAAGCATAAAAGGACCATTAACAACACCAGTTGGTGGTGGCATTAGATCACTTAATGTTTCACTTCGACAAATATTAGATCTATATGTTTGCCTGAGACCAATAAGATATTTTAATGGAGTTCCATCTCCAGTAAAAAGACCACAAGATACTGATATGGTTATTTTTAGAGAAAATTCTGAAGATATATATTGTGGTGTTGAATTCGAAGGAAATTCTACAGCTTCCAAAGATCTAGTAAAAACCCTAAAAAAAGATTTTAAAGTAAAAAAAATTAGATTTGATAAAAATGTTGGTATAGGTATCAAACCTATATCTGAAGAAGGTACTTCGCGATTAGTTAAAAAAGCTATTGATTATGCTATAGACAATAATAGATCTTCTGTAACCTTAGTTCATAAAGGTAATATTATGAAGTACACAGAAGGTGCTTTTAGGGATTGGGGTTATGAAATTGCAAAAAAAGATTATGGCGGCATTGAAATTGATGATGGACCATGGCAGGAAATAATAAATCCAAATAATGGAAAGAAAATTGTAATCAAAGACGTAATATGTGATGCATTTTTGCAACAAATTCTAACAAGACCAACTGAATATGATGTTATAGCAACTATGAACTTAAATGGTGATTATATATCTGATGCACTTGCTGCAATGGTAGGAGGTATTGGTATTGCACCTGGAGCTAATATTTCTGATGATTATGCAGTATTTGAAGCAACGCATGGAACTGCTCCAAAATATGCAGGTAAAAATAAAGTTAACCCAGGAAGTTTAATTCTTTCTGCAGAAATGATGTTAAGACATATGGGTTGGACAGAAGCTGCAGATTTAATTATTTCATCTATGGATAGAGCGATTGGAGCTAAGAAAGTAACTTATGATTTCGAAAGAATGATGGATAATGCTGACTTAGTTACATCATCTGGATTTGCCGATGAAATGATAAAAAGGATGTAATGTATAGATTATCTAATGATAATGGTGAAACATCTTCCGACATTGGCGCTGTTGTTCTAGAAAAAGATCCTGAAACAAAACTTCCACCTTCATATCAAGTAGTTCTAATTAATGATGATTACACTCCAATGGAGTTTGTAGTATTCGTTTTACAAACAGTATTTGGCCATAATCATCAAAAATCAACCGAAATAATGATGACTGTTCATACAAAAGGAAAGGGTGTTTGTGGTATATTTTCTAAAGAGATTGCTGAAGTGATGTCATATGAGGTAAATACTATGGCCAAAGATCATGGACATCCTTTATTAAGTGAAATAGAACCTTTAGAAGATTAATATGTTTAGTAAAGAATTAGAATTATCAATAGCAAGCTTATTTGATAAAGCTCATGAGGCAAATATTCAATATATTACTGTTGAACATTTATTATTAATGATTCTTAATGATTTTGATGTTATAGATTTTTTTAAAACTAAAGAAATCAATATAGAGAGCTTAAAAGATAATATAAATGACCATTTAAAAAATAATATAGTTCCTAAGGTAGATCAACAAAAACCGGTTCAACCAACATTAGGATTTCAAAGAGTTCTTCAAAGATCGGTATTCCACATTCAATCATCCGGAAAAGGTGTTGTAAAACCTATTAATATTTTAGTAGCAATATTTTCAGAAAAAGAATCCCATTCAGTTTTTTTATTAAATAAATATAAATTAACAAGACTTGATGTTGTTACATACCTATCCCATGGTTCAAAACCAAAAGTAAATTCAGATAATTATGAACAAAATGATAAATCCAATATAACTAACGAAGATTCCAAAGAAAATGATTATCTAATAGATCTTAATAATTTAGCTTCGGATAAAAAGATTGATAAGATTATAGGTAGAAATAAAGAGATTGAACGATTAATTCAAATTCTTTCAAGAAGAAATAAGAACAATCCTTTATTGGTTGGTGAGTCTGGGGTAGGTAAGACCGCTATAGCAGAGGGACTGGCTTATTTAATTGCTAATAAAAAAGTTCCATCAATTATTAAGGATAGTGTGATTTATTCATTAGATATAGCTGCATTGATAGCAGGAACAAAATATAGAGGTGATTTTGAGAAACGTTTAAAAGATGTTCTTAAATTTTTATCAACCAAAGAAAAACCAATACTTTTTATAGATGAAATACATACAATTATTGGTGCTGGCTCAGCATCGGGTGGATCTCTAGATGTATCTAATTTATTAAAACCAGAACTAGGAAAAGGGAAGATAAGGTGTATCGGTTCAACAACATTTCAAGAATACAGAGGAATATTTAATCAAAATCAAGCTCTATCAAGGAGATTTCAGAAAATAGATGTAATAGAGCCTAACTTTGATGAATGCGAAGAAATATTATTTGGTATCAAAGATGTCTATGAGAATTATCATGACGTTAAATATTCTGATGAATCTATTAAATCAGCAATAGAGTTATCATCTAAATATATTAATGATAGATTCTTACCAGACAAAGCTATTGACGTTATCGATGAAACAGGTGCCTTGTTAAATATAAACAGAAAAAATACAAAACCTATAAAAGTTAATAAAGGTCACATTGAAATGACCATATCAAAAATAACTAAGATTCCTGAACAATCAATCTCCATTAGTGATAAAAAAGATTTGAAGAAACTAGAAGAGGACTTAAAAAGAGTTATCTTTGGTCAAGATAAAGCAGTAGAAACATTATCTAATGCAATTAAACTTTCTAGGGTAGGGCTTAGGGATGATAATAAAACAATAGGATCATTTTTATTCACTGGCCCAACTGGTGTTGGTAAAACAGAAATATCTAAGCAATTATCTGAAATTCTTGGCATTGATTTAATAAGATTTGATATGAGTGAGTATATGGAAAGACATACAGTATCACGACTAATTGGAGCGCCACCAGGTTATGTGGGGTTTGATCAAGGCGGCTTATTAACAGAAGCAATTGTTAAATCACCACATTGTGTCCTTTTATTAGATGAAATTGAAAAAGCTCATCCAGATATATTTAACATCCTTCTTCAGGTTATGGATGCAGGGGTGTTAACAGATAATAATGGAAGAAAATCTGATTTTCGTAATGTCATATTAATTATGACAACAAATATAGGAGCTGAATTACTAAGTAAAAGAAATATCGGATTCTCAACTTCTACAAATGAAAGTGATGCAATGAATTCATTAAATAAACTTTTCTCACCTGAATTTAGAAATAGGTTAGATGAAACCATTCAGTTCAATTATCTTAATAAAGAAGTAATCCTTTCAATAGTTGATAAGTTTTTAACAAAACTTCAAGCACAATTAGATAAACGAAATGTTGAAATAGTAGTATCTAACAAAGTAATTAATTGGATAGCTATAAATGGTTATGACAAGGAAATGGGCGCAAGACCTATGGAAAGATTTATATCTCAAAATATTAAAAAACCATTAGTAGATAAATTATTATTTGGAAATCTTAAAAGTGGTGGTTTAATAAAACTTGATATAGAAAAAGGTAAGCTTAAATTTATAGATAGTAAAAGTAAGGTAAAAGCTTAGATTATCGGCCTCTAAAAGTTATTCTGCCAACACTTAGATCGTATGGAGTCATTTCAACTTTAACTTTATCACCAGTAAGTATTCTGATGTAATGTTTTCTCATTTTTCCTGATATATGAGCAGTGATAATATGATCATTCTCTAATTTAACTTTAAATTTAGTATTTGGGAGAGTTTCTATTACTTCTCCTTCAAATTCTAGTTGATCTTCTTTTGACATAAGCGCATATTTTAAACTAAATTAAGTGTTTATAGTATTATCATCAATAATATTAAATATTATATTATTTAACATAATATATATTATGCGAAGTAATATGTATACGTTTATTCGATATGCCCTTTTGTATAAATGATATAGATTAGCCTTTTGAGGACGGTTGATCTGACCAAGGGTCACCGCCGGAGCATTTATCAACTAAAAGAGTTTGCAACTCTTCTAGTAAGAGTAATCCTTCTTGGAATTCTAGAACTGTTGGGTCAACTGCACTAGATTTTAAACCAATGAAATTAGATCCACGTTTAGGGTTATTAGTGGATATGCCAGCAGAAAATGATGCGGTACTTCTATCTGCTTCTTCTGTTACCCTGCTTGCAATATCTGATAATACATTTTGAACTCTAATTACTTGTTCAGATAGTTGTATACAATTTAATGATTCAGGCTCATATGGAAAATGCAGTCTTTTGTTAGAAGGTTCTTCATAGACAGGAACAGTTAAGGCACAACTTGTAGTAATTAGCACTGTTAATGCAAGCATGCTTTTATTCTTTATGATTTTGTACATATCTATCATTCTTATCCCCCGTTATGAACTACATATCATATAATAATCTCTTAAAATCAACAATAATTATTACTATATTAAATATTAGGGTCTTTGGGGCCGCATACTATCGCTTTAAGTCCTGCCGCTCCACCATCTAATAAAGGCTCTAAAACTCCTAATAAACCTGTTTCAATACGCCAATTAAGATAAGCTGCTTGATTATCAAGTGTTTCCCAATCTTCTATTAAATGAATTGTGTTTGTTGCATCTTCTATATATGTATCAACAGATATACAACCTTCGAAAGCTCTAGTATCTGGTAATGCCGCTTTCATAGTCTCTTTAAGTTCTTCCATCATCCCTTCTTTGGCAGGAAATGAAACAATTACTAAGTTTTTCATAATTATCTCCTTATTTGATAAAGTCAGTAACTTCTTTTAAAAATCTATTGAATGAAGGTTGATGGTTATACATCATGTGACCAGCTTCAAATTCAGAAAATATAACTCTATTCATATCTACAGAGTTATCATACATAAAGTTTTCTGCTGTAAAACATGGGGTAGCTAGATCGTATAAACCACAAGAAACATAAACTTTAAAGTCTTTATTGTATTTTTGAGCACGAGCAATATGTGGGACTGTATTAACATATCCAAAATCATTACCTTTCCATTTTTGGGGATGTTTCCAGTTTGAATAAACATCGTTATCACCACTTTGATACAACATTTTCATATCAACACCGATTTCAGCAAACCAGGTATGCAGAATAGACACATATGCTGTCATAAAACCCTCGCTTCCTACATCTGTATCTGAATATTGACCACCTGCCATATAATCAGGCTTTTTATATCTTGAATCAACCCTACCCACAGAAAAGCCTTCATCTCTTAAAAGTTCTTTTCTAAAACTATGTGCATCTACTCTCATATCAAAGTCTTCAACAAATCTTTTGCTTAAGCCAGTAAAATATGAATATTTATTAATTAAGTCTTCTTTCTCTTCCTTAGATATTCTTGTACCTTTTAACAAACCTGGTCCATATTCATTAAGGCTAAATCTTTTAGAATCTTTATAAAATTCATCTAAAGATTTATTTGTATCTACCTTTCCATGATAAAAGGCCGTTGCAGCATATGTTGGTAAAAATCCATAATGTGGGCTGTTATTGCCTGGATGAAAAACTAGATATTGATAATCTGATGCTGGAGAAACCATTAATAATCCATTTATTTCGATTGGAGTTAGATCTCCAGATCTTAATTCAGATACTAATAATGGCCCTCTTATTCCGCCATAACTTTCCCCTAAAATATATCTTGGAGAATTCCAACGTTTATTATCATTAATCCATCTTCTTATAAATTCAGCAATAATTTTTGGATCTTCGTTAACTCCCCAAAACTCTTTTGGGTCATGACAGCCAATCGCCCTGCTATATCCAGTACCAATTGGATCTATAAAGACTAAATCTGCATCGCTTAAAGGTGATAATTTATTATCAACCATTTTATAGGGTGGCGATCCATCATCTGAAGCATCACTTGGTACTTTAACAACTTTCGGGCCTAATGCTCCTATATGAAGCCATAATGATGCAGAGCCTGGTCCGCCATTAAAACTAAACATTACTGGCCTATTTTTATCACTATCAGCTATATATTCTGTATAAAAAAAAGATGCCATCGGTATGTCTGGATTATCTTTCTCATATAAAATCTTTTCTTTAA
>CACEZB010000002.1 GCA_902563835.1 uncultured SAR86 cluster bacterium | reverse complement strand
TTTTACTGCAGCATCAATATCATTTGCATTTAAATCTGGTTCTTTTGCTTTTGCAATATCTTCAAGTTGCGCTCTAGACAATTTTCCTACTTTTTCTCTATTTGGCTCACCGCTTCCTTTTGGAATATTTAATGCTTTTCTTATTAGAACTGCAGCTGGTGGGGTTTTAACTACGAAATCAAATGACTTGTCTTCATATACATTAATTACAACTGGAAGAGGCATACCTTTCTCTGATTCTTGTGTTGCGGAATTAAAAGCATTACAAAAATCCATAATGTTTAGACCAACTTGTCCAAGAGCTGGTCCAACTGGAGGGCTTGGGTTTGCACCTCCAGCAGGTATTTGTAATTTTAAAACGTTAACAACTTTTTTTGCCATTATGTTTTCTCGATTTGTAAAAATTCTAGTTCTACTGGCGTGGCTCTTCCTAAGATTTGAACCGATACCTTTACCATGTTTCTTTCATAATCTACGTTCTCAACAACACCATTAAAATCATTAAATGGGCCATCACAAACTCTTATAACTTCTCCAGGCTCATATATAGTTTTCGGAGCTGGAGCATCTTCACCAACTTCTATTCTATTAATAATATTATTAACTTCTTCTTCTGATATAGGCAGAGGTTTGTCTCTAGTGCCTCCAATAAAACCTGATACTCTTGGTGTAGATTGAACTAATTGCCATGAATCATCTTCTAAATTCATATTTATAAGAATATATCCAGGAAAAAATTTTCTTTCTGTTGTCTTTTTTTCTCCAGATTTAAGCTCTACAATCTGTTCTGTCGGGATTAGTATCTCGCCAAACTTTTCAGACAAACCATTTAATGCAATTCTCTCCTCAAGTGCAGCTTTAACTTTTTGCTCGTACCCAGAGTAAGCTTGTATTACATACCAATCCATAAATTAACCTAAAACTAATTTTGTTAAGAAACTTAACAGAGATTCAAGTCCCCAAAAAAATAAACATAAAATAACAATTGCGCCAAAAACTATCATAAAAGTTTGGGTGGTTTCCATTCTGGTAGGCCATACAACTTTTCTAATTTCTGTTCTTGATTCTTTCATAAGTTTAATTGAGTTAGAGCCAAAATTGGTTAGCGCAATTAAACCTAATCCAACAATAAATAAAGATAAAACTCCTAACACTCTATATAAAAATGCTATTTCTACAAAATAACTATTGCCAACTACAGCAGCAGCAAATACAAGTATCGCTAATAACCATTTCAGGTTATCTAGAGTTTTTGAAGTTGATTCTTTATTCATATTTCAACAATCTACCCTTCATTCCAATTGGCAGGCCAGGAGGGACTCGAACCCCCAACCCCCGGTTTTGGAGACCGATGCTCTACCAATTGAGCCACTGGCCTAAAACTTATTTTCATAACTCTCAAAGACAAGCAAGCCGAGACAAAAGTCTCGGCTTAAAAATCTAACTTTACTCTACAATTTTTGATACTACGCCAGCACCAACAGTTCTTCCACCTTCCCTAATTGCA
Organism: uncultured SAR86 cluster bacterium; assembly: GCA_902563835.1. Classification (GTDB taxonomy): domain Bacteria; phylum Pseudomonadota; class Gammaproteobacteria; order Magnimaribacterales; family D2472; genus SAR86A. The sequence goes on along the minus strand of CACEZB010000002.1, from coordinate 110,605 downwards.
AATTTTAGACCTTCGTCCATTGCAATAGGAGAAATTAATGAAACAACCATTTTGATATTATCACCAGGCATAACCATTTCTACACCATCAGGCAATTCACAAGCCCCAGTTACATCAGTCGTTCTAAAATAAAACTGTGGTCTATAATTATTCATAAATGGTGTATGTCTTCCGCCTTCGTCTTTACTTAAAACATAAATTTCAGCTTCAAACTTAGTATGAGGTGTAATTGAACCAGGTTTTGCAATAACTTGTCCTCTTTCAACAGCATCTCTTTCTACTCCTCTAAGTAAAACACCGCAATTTTCACCTGCTCTTCCCTCATCAAGTGACTTCCTAAACATTTCAACACCTGTACAAGTTGTTTTTGATGTTTCTTTAATACCAACGATCTCAAGATCATCACCAGTATTAACAATACCTGTTTCGATTCTTCCCGTTACTACTGTACCTCTTCCTGAGATTGTAAATACATCCTCAATAGGCATCAAGAAATTACCATCTACAGGTCTTTCAGGTTCTGGAACATATGTATCTAATGTTTCGATCAGTTTTTGAACTGAAGGAACGCCAATGTCTGAAGTATCGCCTTCTAACGCCTTAAGAGCGCTACCTACAATTATAGGTGTATCATCTCCAGGGAATTCATATTCGTTTAATAGCTCTCTTATTTCCATTTCAACTAGCTCTAACATTTCAGGATCATCGTTTTGATCTGCTTTGTTCATGTAGACAACAATATATGGAACACCAACCTGTCTAGCAAGCAAGATATGTTCTCTAGTTTGAGGCATTGGACCATCAGCTGCGCTTACAACAAGAATTGCGCCATCCATTTGTGCTGCGCCAGTAATCATGTTTTTAACATAGTCTGCGTGACCAGGACAATCAACGTGAGCGTAATGACGAGCAGTTGATACATACTCTACGTGAGAAGTAGCAATTGTAATACCTCTTTCTCTTTCTTCTGGAGCGTTATCAATATTTGCAAAGTCAACCGCATCACCACCAAATACTTCTGCTGCAACTTTAGTTAATGCAGCTGTAAGTGTTGTTTTTCCATGATCTACGTGACCAACAGTACCTACATTTACGTGAGGTAAGGTTCTTTCGAATTTTTCTCTAGCCATCTTTTATGCCTCTCTAAAATTGTTATAAATGGAGCTCATAACCGGACTTGAACCGGTGACCTCTTACTTACCAAGCAAGTGCTCTACCGCTGAGCTATATGAGCCCGCAAACAAGCATCCCATTTTTGGTGCCGTATTATCACTCTAAAAGAGCATAAACTCAACCTTTTTTTAAGATATTTTGTAGTAGTAATTATCTGATAAATATAGTGGTGGAGAGGGTAGGATTCGAACCTACGTAGCCGAAGCGGCAGATTTACAGTCTGCTGGTATTAACCACTCACCCACCTCTCCATTTAAAGGTAGCTATTTTTGTTCTAGAATGACTTTAAGTCAACTAATTTTTTATATTGAAAAAGCTAAAAAAAGATAAAATTCTACAAAATTTGCCTCCAGATAGGCTAAATATTAATATTTTTGAAGAAATTGACTCTACAAATGATGAGTGCAAGAGAATCTCTATTGAAAATGATTTACATATAATAATTGCGGAAAAACAGACAAAAGGTAAAGGAAGGCTTGGTAAAAAGTGGTCAAGTCCAGATACTGGTAACATATATATGTCTATTTCAACTGAAAAAAATCTATCTTGTGTACCAATAAGCCTTTTTACTGGGTTAATTTGCAAAAAATCTATTGATAAAACAATTAATAAGAAAAAAATAGGCCTTAAATGGCCTAACGATCTTGTGCTAGATAAAAAGAAAATTGGTGGAATTTTAGTTGAAACAGAGTCATTTAATAAAAAAACTAGGACGATTATTGGTATAGGCATAAATCTTAATCTGCCAAAAAAAGAGTCATGGTGGGGAGATTTATCTGAATTTAATATCGCAGATAAGAGGGAGATATTAATTAGCGAGATTATTAGTGGTTTTATTTCAGCTCTGGATAATCCTGATGTTAAATGGCTGAATGAATGGAGGAAAGCTTGCATTCATATGAATCAAGAAATAGAAATAAATAAAGATGGCGAATTATTAAAAAATATAAGCTTTCATGATATCGATGATAATGGATGCGCAATCATAAAAACAAAAAATGGTTATGATAAATTTACAAGTGGTGAAATAAACATTAAGGGTATCTATTAAAAATGATTCATTTTGTAAAAAATATACTAATTGAAGATAATTATTCTAAAGAATATAAAGAAATAATTTTTGGGGCAGGATGTTTTTGGGGAGTAGAAAAAAGATTTTGGGATATCCAGGGTGTTTACTTGACTTCAGTTGGCTATTCTGGAGGAAGTACAAGAAATCCTACCTATGAAGATGTTTGTTATAAAGATACCAATCATGCTGAAGTTGTAAAAATAATCTATGATCCAAAAATTATAGAATTAAATACATTACTTAAAATCTTTTGGGAGTGCCATGACCCTACCCAAGGAATGAGGCAAGGAAATGATATAGGTACACAATACAGATCAGTTATTTATACTTCTAATGAAGATGATTTAAAGCATGCAATTGAATCAAAAGAAATATATCAATCTGAGCTAATTAAAAATAACTTTAATAAAATTACAACTGAAATTGAAATTGCTCCAGAGTACTATTTAGCTGAAGAGTATCATCAACAATATTTAGCAAAAAATCCAAATGGTTATTGTGGCATTGGTGGAACCGGTTGCTCTTTCCCAAACAAATAATTTGTATATAATACAAACCTTCGCCACCTTAGCTCAGTTGGCTAGAGCAGTTGATTTGTAATCATCAGGTCGTCAGTTCGAATCTGACAGGTGGCTCCATTTTTATTGTCAAAATTTATTTAATTTAATAGTATAGGTTATGGCCTCTGAAATAGATTCAAAAAATAATAAAGACGAAACTCTAAAAAAAGATTTCAAAATTGGGCAATATGTCTACATCACAATATATGCTTTGCTAGTGATATCGCTTGTTGTTTTCTTCGGTTGAGATCGGATGGATCTTACAACATATGTAATTGGCAATCTTGTACTAATTGCGTTGCTGTATTGGATTGTTAAAAATAAAGATAATTAATCTCTATATCCGTTGGGTTTATCTTTATTTTTTGTATACCTTTCGGTTAGTCTCGACATCCTAGTTGTTAAATCTATATCTTTACCATTTATGAAAACTTTTTCAGGCATTGATGAAGGCTCAAGTGGATCTGCATCCCAAATAATTAGATCTGCAATTTTTCCTGATGCGAGATGTCCTCTATCACCAAGACCAAAAACTTCAACAGGTGATAATGTGAGTGCTTTCATTGCGCCTGCATAGGACATTCCATGTGCAACAGCAACTCCTGCACCCTGTCTAATTAAATGATAATTATGGTCTCTTGGAGCATTAAACATTAATGTGATTCCTTGTTTTTCTAATTTACCAGCTAAATTAATATTTGAAGCAAGTTCATCGAATGAACCTGGAATGTTATTAATTGGATTGATTATTAAAGGGGTATTACTTTTTGCTATTCTTTCTGCTACCAATCCTGCCTCTTGAGCTCCCATAATTATTAAATTTAAATTATATTTTTCCTTAAGCTCAATTAATTTTAATAAATCTGAAGCCCTATTGGCCTTCATAATTAATGGTAGATCGTTATTAACTAATTTATATAATGCTTTTACATCTCTTGGGTGAAGATCCATAGATCCAGCTATAGATGAATCATCAATTGCTTCAGAAATATCTGCATTAGAGCTCATGTCACCTTGCTCTAATGAAATAGCAAATTCTAATAAATCCTCTATTATTGAATATGTTGCAGCTCTAGAACTACTGCTACTACCACCAACCCTTCCAATCATTACAATATCTGAAGAGCCAGTAATCTCTAAATTGCTATCAAGTACAAAAAATGATCCAAGCCCACCAATTGGACTGTCAGTATTTTGAGGTAAGGTTAAAGACGATGTAATCCCATTTGATCGATTCCATGGAATTAATACTGAATGCGGGTTAAAGGCATCATAAATACTAAAACCAATTTTATAAATATCCGAAGAATCATCCCTAGTTACACTTAAGGCCCCTATTTCAACAATCCCTAATTCTGAATCAGTGGCAATAATACCAGGCGTAATAATCTTGCCAGATGCATCAATGACTATATCTCCTCGAAGATTGGATTTAGATATCCTTGAAATCTTATCTCCCTCAATCAAAACATTGCCTACAAAAGGATCATTATTTTTCCCATCATAAATAGTTGCATTTTTAATGAGCACACTTTCAGAGTGAACCAAGCCAATAAAGAAAATGAATAAGGCTAATTTTATATTTTTAAAATACATGATTACTCCTCTATTCTATTTTTATTAGGGCTGATGATGCCTACATCAAAATCACTTGCTGGTTGGAAATTAGTATTTTTATCATAAGCAGTCGCCCCATCAATAAATACTTTCTCTACGAGAGCATAAACACTAAAAGGATTCATAGACCAAATCACAACATCGGCATGTTTACCCACTTTAATAGAACCAGTCACATCGTCGATACCTGCGGCCTTGGCAGGGTTAATAGTGATCCATTTCATAGCCCTAGCTTTTGAGATATCAAAACCGGCTCTAAGTCCTGCTGCAAGAGCTTTTGATGCTTCTTGATTTAAATGTTGAATGCCTATTGCGTCATCTGAATGTACAATTGCACACCCTTTTCCATTCAAAGCTTGATCTACAATTGCAATATTAGCTTGCACCATATCATATGCTTCATGCTTGAACCCCCACCAGTCTGCCCATAAGGCACCACAGATATTATTTTCTGCTAATAAATCTGCAATCTTGTAAGCCTCAACACCATGGTGAAAGGCTGAAATTTTATAGCCAAATTCATTAGCAATATTAATCATGGTGGCCATCTCTTCTGCTCGATAACAATGATTTTGAACTGTGATCTCTCCAGCTAAAACACCAGCCAAAGTTTCTAATTCTAAATCTCTTGTTGGCTTGTATCCCATTTGTTTTGCATCCTCTGACTTTGCCTCATACTCTTCTTGTTTACTTAAGTACGCTGCTGCTTTAATCCATGCTTTTCTATATCCTGCCGCATTTCCCATTCTTGTTGATGGTGCTTGATTCCTGTTCCCATAAACTCTTTTTGGGTTCTCACCACATGCCATTTTTAACGAATGAGGAGCATTAGGAAACTTCATTGAGTCAATAGTATTTCGTTGAAGGTTCTTAACAGTTACGCCTCTACCACCAATTAAATTTGCTGACCCAGGTAATATATGAAAAGTAGTAACACCCCCTTTTAATGCAAGCGCATACTGAGGGTCTTGAACCCAAATAGAATGTTCTGCCCATACGTCTGCTGTAACTGGACTGGTCGCTTCATTTCCATCAGAACTAGTTCTAACTCCTGGAGCTGGATATACACCCATATGAGAATGAATATCAATTATTCCTGGAGTTACCCACTTACCAGCAGCATCTATAACTTTGAATTCATTGGTAACTGGTAAATCCTTGCCTATAGCAGCAATTTTTCCATCTTGAATTAATACATCAGTTTCAGAAAACTCATTTCCATCACCATCGTAGATATTTGCATCTTTAATAAGAATATCTTCTGCTGGTAGTGGTTGGTAAGTCGATTCAAAAGGCTCATTTTCTGATAATAGAATATGGCTTGAAAATAAAAAAACGAAAGTAATAAAATATTTTGTAGTTTTGTGCATAGAGGCAATAGTATAATTTATAAATTAAAAATACAAAATTATATGAAAGCTTATCAAGTAATAGAAAACGGCAAACCCATCCAAGAGTTAGAGATTGAAAAACCAAAACCTCAAGGTAATGAAATCTTAATTAAAACAGTTTCATGCGGTGTATGTCATTCGGATGTTCATATCCATGAAGGCTTCTTTGATTTGGGTGGCGGAGCTCAACTCCCTGTCCCAGTTCAAGATCCTCTTGCTATGGGTCATGAAATATATGGCGAAGTGGTTGAATTAGGTGAGAATGTAAAAGATATTGAGATTGGCAAAAAATATGTAGCTTATCCATGGATAGGATGTGGTGAATGTGCCGACTGCACTAATGGCAGAGAGCATTATTGCTCACCATTAACCACTAAAAACTTAGGGATAAATGTAAATGGTGGTTATGCAGAATATGTTCTGGTCCCGGATTCAAAATATTTATTTGATGCTGGTGATGCTCCTGATGCGGTTGCTGGGAGTTATGCATGCAGAGGACTAACAGCTTACAGCGCTCTAAAAAAAGCAAATCTTACTAAGGGTCAGAATTCAGTTGTAATTATTAGCGCTGGAGGTTTGGGCTTGCTTGCTTTAAAGATTATTCAAGCAGCTTACTCTATTAATCCAATTGTTATCGATATTGATGATGCAAAACTTGCAATAGCAAAAGAGGCTGGTGCCTCTGAAGTTTTTAATTCAACTGATGAAAATATCCTTGAAAAAATAACAGAACATACCAACGGTGGTGCAACTAGTGTCATTGACTTCGTTGGCGCAAGCGCAACATTTGAACTAGCTTCAGGAATGTTCGGTATGAAAAGAGGTGGGACATATGTGATTGTTGGCCTTCTTGGCGGTGAAACTACCTTACAACTACCTATGGCAACTCTAACAGCGCGAACTATAAGAGGAGTTTATGTGGGCAGTCTTGAAGAAATGGGAGAATTAATGTCATTAGTAAGAGAAGGTAAAATTGATCATGTTGAAGTTGAAACCAGACATGCATCAACTGCCAATGAAACACTAAATGACTTGAAAAATGGCAAAATTAATGGTCTAGTATGCCTAAATCATGAATAAAAAGTACTTTTTATTATCATTAATCTTTCTAGCAAGTCTTTCCTACGATAGCTTTGCTGGTCATTTTGATCAATTTGATCATTTAGACGAAGGGCATATAACAGAATGTCAGGCATGTGAAGAAAATGTAGATATTCAGGTTGCTACTTCAAAAGTAAAAGATGATTATCAAAAAGTTTCCCTTAAAACAAATCTAACTTCTAGATTTGTTAGTTTTAATAAGAAATCAAATTTATCCAGAGCCCCTCCTTTAAATTAGTTAATTTTATTTTTTAACTAATTTTTCATTGTTAAGGAGGAAAATATGAAAAAATTTTTTAAAGCGGTAGTTGTTTTAATTGCTTTTCATTCAAGTGAAATAATTTCACAAGATGTAGAAGAGATTGTTGTTACATCTTCTTTTGTAGATGCTACTGAAGTTACTAACCCGCTATATGTTATTGATGGAGATGATATCTCTGATGATGCAACTACCAGCTTAGGTGATGCCATAGATAGTTATTTAGGAGTTTCAATTGCAGATTATGGTGCTGCAGTTGGACAACCAATAATAAGAGGTATGTCTGGCCCAAGGGTTAAGATTCTTAAGAATGGTATGGTTAACCGTGATGTATCTGGGCTTGGTGTCGACCATTTGAATGATGTTGATTTAAACGACATTAATCAAATTGAGATTGTTAAAGGTCCATCTTCATTACTATATGCTAATGGAACAATTGGAGGGATCATTAATGTTGTTGATGATGTTATATCTTCAACTAATTATGATTCTCCTGAAGCAAACTTTGGATTAGAAACACAATCAGTTAATGATGGTGACTCTCAATCTGTAAGTTATAAAGAAAATATAGGAGGCTATAATTTTAGCTTTAGTTACAAAGATACATCTTTTGGTAATTACGATATTCCTAGCGGTGCTGTAATTCATGAAGAAGAAGATCATGATGATCATGATGATCATGATGATCATGATGAAGAGGAGCATGAAGAGCATGAAGAAGATTTGGGATATGTTAATAACTCAGATTTTGCTGTTGAAGCAACAAAATTTGGTATATCAAAAGTCGCAGACTGGGGCTATCTAGGATTTGCGATAGACAATCTTGAAAGTGTTTATGGTATTCCTTTCCATGGCGATGAGCATGGCGATGAGCATGGCGATGAGCATGGAGATGAAGAAGATCATGATGATCATGAAGATGAAGAAGGTCATGATGAACATGGTGAAGAGAGAATTTTCTCAACTACAGATTCTGAAACCTTTACAATCAAAGGCTCATATAACGTTGGTGGGAATTTAATCAACAAAGTTGACTTTACCTATCGTGACTCTGATTACACTCTTACTGAAGCTCATGAAGAGGAAGGTCATGATGATCATGAAGATGAAGAAGGTCATGATGATCATGATGAAGATGAGCATGAAGGGCATGCTCCAACAGTATTTGCAAATCAAGCAACGGAATATGGTGCAATCTTTGATATGTCTAATGCAGGCATGAGTCAAAAAATTGTAGTTAATTTTGTTGATGAAGATAACTCAATTGTGGGTGAGGAAGCATTTATGAACCCTGCAAATAATGAAGAATTCACTCTTGGTTATTACATGAGCAAAGATTTAGATTTATTTAATGTTGATTTAGGATTCAGAATGGATCAAATAGATAGATCTGGAAGTGTCACTGATGAAGATCATGGAGATGTAGACTATTACAGTATTGATGATACAACTAATAGTTTTGCAGTAAGTCTTGGAAGAGACTTAACTGAAAATCTTAATGTTAATCTTGGCTATGCAAGCGTGGAAAGATTACCTTCAGTCATTGAATTATTTATGAACGGCCCTCATATGGCTACAGGAAGACTTGAAACAGGAGATCCAAATCTAAATAGTGAGACATCAAATAATTTTGATATTACATTTAACTATGAAAATAATGGCTTTTTTGCTTATGCAAGTTTCTACGTTAATGATGTTGATAACTATATAACTCTCATGGATGAAGATGAAGATCATGAAGATGAGCATCATGATGAAGATGAGCATCATGATGAAGATGAGCACCATGAAGATGAAGATGGGCACGATGATCATGATGACCATGGCCATGGAAATTTAATTCATGCAAATTATGTTCAAGAAGATGCAGAATTTGATGGATATGAAATTGAATTTGGTAAATCAATGGATTTTGGTTCTGGTGAGTTAACACTATCTTTTGGAAGAGATGTAGTAAATGCTGAATTTTCTGATGGACATAATGTTCCTAGAATTAATCCATCAAGAAACGTATATTCTTTATCTTATGAAGAAGATGATATTGTGTTCAAACTAAGTCTGAAAGATGTTGATGCTCAAAATGATTTTGGCGAAGGTGAAACCAAAACTGATGGCTATCAAATGCTTGATACTCGAATAACTAAAACATTTGGTATGGGTGGCAATAGTAAATTAAAAGTTTCATTATTTGGAAGAAATTTACTAGATGAAGTTGCTAGAAATCATTCATCTTTTGTTAAAGATCAGGTTCCATTACCTGGTAAAAATATCGGATTGAAGTTTAATCTAACTTTCTAAATAGATTATCTTGTAATTTAATTTCCATTGGCCCTTTCAAGGGTCAATGGAATATTAATATGATTCAAAATTTTGATATCTTGTAGTATAAAAAACTATAATCACCTCTATGTTAAGCAAGCCTAGATTCATATATCTATTATTTCTATCTTTTTTTATAGCTGCTGACAATATAGAAGAACTTATAGTGACCGGCACGATGATTAAAGATGCTGAAAATGATCTATCTCCTGTACAAGTTATTTCAAAGGAAGATTACGAAAATCTTAATATAACTAACATAGCTGAAATTAGTAAATATTTAAATATAAGTTCTGGTTCTAGATTTCAATCAAATGCTTTAGCGGGTGTTGACCAAGGAATGGCTTCTATTACGTTAAGAGGGTTAGATGATTCTGCTACATTGTTATTATTAAATTCAAAAAGACATACATTTTCAGGAACACCTTCAAATAAAGGTAATGGATACATAGATGCCAATATAGTTCCTGAAATTGCTATAGATAAAATAGAAATACTTAAAGAAGGTGCAACTTCAATCTATGGTTCAGATGCAATAGCAGGAGTAATAAACTTTTTTACAATAAAGAAGTTTGATGGTTTTAAAGTAAAAATAGGAAGCCAAGCAACATCTAATTATGATCAAAATGATAATACTATTGGTCTGTTGTATGGCACAGAAGTCTTCAACGGGGATTTAGTTATAGGAATAAACTCTTTAGAAAGATCTCCATTATCAGCGAGTGAAATACCAGGTATTGCTGAATTAGGTTTAAGCACTTTAGGAAAAACGTTTAAGCTTCTTGGCCCTGATGAAGTTAGTTCAGGAATTTATGCTGGAAGCTATCCAAAAGAAACTACATTCGTTCCAGATCCGAATTGTGAAAATAATGGGGGTATCTTGGATGGATCATTTTGTAAATTTTTATATGGCGAAAGATTTAATATTGTAAATGATGAAAGTCATTTAAAAACTTATGTAAACTTTTCAAAAACAATTGGCAATTTAAATCATGATATAAATTTCATTACATCAAATGTAAAAGTTAATGATAATCCTCAATCACCCTCTTATCCTGCATTGCCTTTTTTATCTAGAAGCGTGCAACCAGAAGAAGGTGGAAATCCGTTTAATGTTCCAGTGACATGGTATGGAAGACCTCTTGGGTCAGAATTCAAATCTCCTAATTCTCCAAAAGATATAAAACAATTTAATTTTAATTACAGTATGTCTTTTTTAATTAATGAACAAATTGATGCTGAGATTTCTATTACTAAAAGTGAGCATTCCAATGATCACTATCGACCAGACATTGTTGACTCAAAATTTTTAGCAGCAATAAAAGGTAATGGCGGTCAAGATGGAAATAAAACTTGGAATATTTTTGACTCATCACAAAACCCTCAATCTTTAATAGAGTATGTTAGAGGGGCTGAGATTTCATCAAAAACTGCCGACTTAACTTCTATTAATGGCATATTCACATCAAATTATAAAAATTTTGAATACGCTTATGGTTTTCAAATCAATAATGAATCTTTGGATGTTTATTATGATGAAATAAGCAGAGCAGAATTTGATAAAGATGGAAAATTGATAAAAACAGCTGACCTCTTCTTTCTTGGTGGAGGAATGAATCTCTCTAAAAGCAGAATCAGTAAGGCTATATTTTTAGAAATTGAAAAAGGATTCAATGAAAAACTTGATATGAGGTTTGCTGCTAGATATGAATCAATGAATAATGAATCTTCATTTGATCCTAAATTGTCCTTTAAATATTTATTAGCAGACTCTTTATCATTGAGACTTTCAACAAGCACCGCATTCTCATCCCCATCAATGGCTCAAATGTTTTCTAGTGAAATTAATTTAGGTAGCGTTAGAGATGTGAATGACTCTGTTTTTGTAAGGCAGGCATCTATCGGAAATCCTGATCTTAAGCCCGCCACCTCAAGTAACACAAATTTTGGCCTAATTTATGAAAAAGGTGTTCTGAAACTAGCAATTGATTATTGGGAAATAGATTATAAAGATAGAATTGAAGTTGAAAGCGCTCAAGCTATTTTATCTTCAGATCCTAATGGGCCAAGTGTTACAAGAAACGAGTTTGGGGATTTAATTGGTGTAACTACTTCATACTTTAATGAAGAGAATACTTTAATAAGGGGCGCCGACTTCAATATTAATTACCTCTTAGATATTAAAGATATTGGTTACCTTACATTTAGTCTTAAAGGTACAAAATTAGATAAATTTTTAACTCCAGGCCTTACAGAAAATCAAGAATTAAGAATGATAAATAGAGTTGGTAGATTTAATTTTAATGCTCATACCCACTCATTACCAGAGAACAGAATAAATGCATTTATTAATTGGAATTATAAGGATTATATCTTTGGATTAACATCAAGATATATAGATGGATATGTTAATGAAAGAGCTATTACTGGGCTTGGAATTACTTATGGATATGAAAATAAAATTGATTCCTTTCTAGTTCATGATTTATCACTAAGAAAAATATTGAAAGTTTCATCTGGAGAATTAAAACTTAATCTTGCATTAATTAATATTTTAGATGAATCAGCGCCTAGACTCTATGACGCTCCAGACTTTAGTTTTGATACAAGAGTGCATGATCCAAGGGGAAGAATGCTAGGGGTTAATATTGAATATAAATTTTAAATACGTTGGCTCAATTAATAGCATCTAATATTTTTAATCATGAGTAATTTAATAAATGCGATTAACCAAGCCATTTCTGAAAATGATCTGCCCTACCAATGGCCTAAAAAAATTAATCATGAGCTAAAAAATATTATATTTGATAATAAATTAGAAAGAATAAACCTAAGTAAAAAACCTTTTATTACTATTGATGGTGAAGATGCAAAAGATTTTGATGATGCTGTGTATTGTATTAAACAATCTTCAAGCTTCATATTACAAGTAGCTATCGCAGATGTAGCAGCAGTCGTTAGTCCTGATTCAGAAATAGACAAAGAAGCACTTAAAAGAGGTACCTCTATTTATTTTCCAAACAAAGTAATACCTATGTTACCCGAAGAAATTTCTAATGATTTATGTTCTCTTGTTCCTAATAAAAATAGAAACGTTTTAGTTTGTGAAATGAATTTTGATTCTGAAGGAAATATAAATTCATATAAATTCTTTGAGGCTATTATTAATTCGCATAAAAGGTTTACCTATAATCAGATTGAAGATGCTAGCAATCTAAATACAACATTAGGTATTAATAACTCCTTAAAAGCTCTAAATGATCTAACAAAAAAACTGATAAAAAATAGAGTTAATAGATGGGCTCTCGAAATAAATGCAACTGAACCGAATATTAGAATTGGTAACAATGGAGATGTTACAGAAATCTTTTTACCAAAAAGACTATTTGCTCATCAAATGATTGAGGAATGCATGGTTGCTGCAAATATATGTGCTGCTAAATTTATCAAAAAACATTATGGTTTTGGGGTCTATAGAATCCACGAAGAACCTGAAAAGCTAAAAATAGAAAATTTAAAGAAATTTTTTTCATTAAAAGGTTTCGCTTCTAAGGCATCTCTAAAGCCACTAGAACTTATTAATAGTTTTATTAAGCATGCCAACAAAGATGAAGATAATAAAATGATGAACATCTTAATTCTTCAATCTCTTAAAAGAGCTCAGTACTCGACCAAAGAAATAGGTCATTTTGGATTGCAATTAGAAGAGTATTCACACTTCACCTCTCCAATTCGAAGATATCCTGATCTGGTATCGCATAGGCTAATAAAAAATGTTTTACAAAAAAATAAACAAAAAATTTCACAAGATAAATTAGAGGAAACTTTAAATGAGTTATCTGGTTTAGAAAAAAGGGCTGAATATGCATCTAGACAAGTGACTCAACAATTAATATGCCACTATCTTAAAAAGTTTATAGGTGATGAATTTTCATCTATGATTGTTGGAATCACAGAATTTGGTTTATTTTGTGAGATTGAAAAGCACTTTATATCTGGCTTATTGCATGTTTCAGATTTAAGTAGCGATAGGTATTTTTTTGATAAAGAGGCTAATATGTTAAGAGGCAGAAGAACAGGGAAAACTTTTAGAATTGGCCAAAAGATTAATGTTCAATTGGCTAATATTATTCCAGAAGAAAGAAAAATAGTTCTTGTATCAAAATAAAAATGAAAAAAAATGATAATCTAAAAAGATCTGGGTTTCATAGCATTGAAAGCATAATCAAAAATAATCCGCATAAAATTAAAAAATTATTTCTGCCCTCTTCAAGAGACGATAAAAGGATTAATAGTCTTATAAAGATGGCAAATAAAAATGATATAAGTTTTGAAATTTCAAAAAAACTCAAACAGGATCCAGAAGCAATAATAGCAGCTGAAGATAATTTAAATTTTAAAGATTTTAAAAAATTTCTAGATACGGCTTTTGATAAAGAAGTTTTGATTCTAATCTTAGATAATATTATTGATCCAAGAAATTTAGGAGCATGTATTAGATCAGCAGCAGTTTCTGGAGTTGATGCATTAGTCATTAACAAACATCATTGCGCACCTTTAAATGAAATTGCTCATAATGTTTCAGCCGGAGGCGCTGAGGTTGTAAAAACATTCTTTATTTCAAATTTAGTGAATTGTCTAAAACATCTGAATAAATCAAATATAACCATTTTTGGTTTAAGTGAGCATGCAAATAAAGAATATACGGATTGTGATTTTACAAACTCTTCTGCGCTTATTATGGGATCAGAAGAATTTGGAATAAGAAAAAAAACTTCTGAGAATTGTGATTATTTAATAAACCTTAGTAACAATAAAAATTTTAAAAGCTTTAATGTTTCAGTTGCAACTGGGATAATATTGTCAGAAGTATCAAGACAGCGTAAATGTTAAAACAAAGAACACTAAGAAATTCAATAAAGGCAGTTGGAATAGGCTTGCATACTGGCAAAAATATTAATATGGAATTAATACCATCAGAAGCGAATTCTGGGATTAACTTCATTAGAACTGATGTCGACGAAAATTTGGTAATACCTGCAATAGCAGAAAATGTTGGTGACACCAGCTTATCCACTGCTTTAGTTAAGGATGATGTAAAAATTTCTACTATTGAACATCTGCTATCTGCAATCGCGGGCCTTGGTGTAGATAATTGTTTAATAAAAGTTGATGGTCCTGAAGTCCCTATAATGGACGGAAGCTCAAGCCCTTTTGTTTTTCTTATTCAGTCAGCTGGTCTAGAAGAACAGGATGCTTTAAAAAAGTTTATAAAAGTTAAAAAAGAAGTAACAGTCACTAGGGATGATGCATATGCAACCATTAAACCATTTGACGGCTTCAAGGTTTCTTTTAAAGTAAGTTTTGATCACCCTGTTCATAAAAGGCTGCCATCCGAATCAATTATAGATTTCTCAACCACGTCTTTTGTCAAGGAAGTTTGTCGTGCTAGAACTTTTGGCTCAATGAGCGAAGCTGAATTATTAAGATCAAGAAATTTAGCATTAGGAGCTAGTGAGTCTAATGCAATTATTTTTGGTGAAGATGAAATCTTAAATGACGAAGGTTTAAGATTCAATGATGAAATTGTTAAACATAAGATGTTAGATGCTATTGGAGATTTGTATCTTTTAGGTGGAAATTTAATTGGTGAATTTTCTGGTTATAAATCAGGTCATGAACTTAACAATAAACTGCTTCGAAAAATTATTGAAGATGAAGATACTTATGAAACTATTGAGTTTGAAAATTCAGAAAATGCCCCAATTTCATATGTTAGGCCTCCTTTTGGAGACATTGAATAAGTGTTTAATTAATAATCACTTAAAAATATATTTAAAATGTTAAACTTTTTTTCTAACATCTTCGGCACCAGTAACGATAGAATTCTTAAAAAAATGATGGTGCATGTGAATGCGTCTAATGCTTTAGAAGAAGAATTATCACAAAAAAATGATTCTTATTTCAAAGAATTAAAAAATGAATTAAATAAGATTTATAAAGAGAATGAAGAGAATATATATAGCATTCTTCCTTTAGCTTTTGCTGCGGTTCGAGAGGCAAGCAAAAGGACACTAGGTCTAAGACATTTTGATTCTCAAATGCTTGGTGGTATTTCTTTGGCAGAAGGGAATATAGCTGAAATGAAAACAGGAGAAGGTAAAACACTCGTAGCAACCTTACCAGCATATTTAAATTCTGCAATCGGAAATAAAGCTATATTAGTTACCGTTAATGATTATTTAGCAAAAAGAGATGCTGAATGGATGAGACCTATATATGAGTTTTTAGGTCTTAGTGTTGGTGTCGTTAATTCCAATCAACCAATTCAAGAAAAAATTGCATCCTACAAATGTGATGTAATTTATGCTACAAACAATGAACTTGGGTTTGATTATCTAAGAGATAATATGGCCCATTCAGTTGAAGAGAGAGTTCAATGTTCATTAGATTTTGCGATTGTTGATGAAGTTGATTCAATCTTAATTGATGAAGCAAGAACACCTTTGATAATTTCAGGTCCATCATCAGAAAGTTCTGACTTATATCAACAAATTAGAAAGGTAATCCCTAGGTTAAAAAAGCAGGAAAGAGAAGAAACTGAGGAGGAACCTCTGTCTGATGAAGAAAAAGGACATTATTTAATTGATGAAAAAAATCGTAGTGTTGATCTAACTGACGATGGGTATATTTTTGTTGAGCAATATCTTGAAGAAGCAGAAATTTTAGGTGAATCAGAAGGCCTATATTCTGTATCTAATTTAAAAATCATGAAATTTGTTCAAGCAAGTTTAAGAGCAAATTTCTTATTTCAAAAAAATGTTCATTATTTAGTAAGAAATAATGAGGTCGTTTTGATAGACGAGCATACCGGAAGGACAATGCCAGGAAGAAGAATGAGCGAGGGAGTGCATCAAGCTCTTGAGTGCAAAGAGAATGTGCCTATTCAAAGAGAATCTCAAACCCTAGCATCAACAACATTTCAAAACTTTTTTAGATTATTTTCTAATTTATCTGGCATGACAGGAACAGCTGATACTGAGGCGCTAGAATTTAATCAGATCTATGGCCTAGATGTAATTATTATTCCTACAAATGTTCCAATGATTAGAACTGATCATAATGACCTAGTATTTCTTACAAAAAAAGCAAAATATAAAGCTTTAGTAGATGAAATCGAATTATTAAGAAAGAATTCGGCTCCTATTCTTGTTGGAACAGTTTCAGTTGAATCTTCAGAGGAAGTTTCTGAATTCTTAAAAGCTAAAAAAATACCACATCAAATTCTCAATGCGAAACATCATGAAAAAGAAGCAGAGATTATTGCCAATGCTGGCAAGCCTGGAATGGTTACTATTGCTACAAATATGGCTGGAAGAGGTACTGACATTGTTCTCGGGGGTAAAAAGGAAGATCAATCAGAAGGAGATTGGATTAAAAATAATAAAATAGTTTTAGATTCAGGAGGATTGCATATCTTAGGAACTGAAAGACATGAATCAAGAAGGATAGATAACCAATTAAGAGGTAGATCTGGTCGTCAAGGAGACCCAGGCTATTCAAGATTTTTTCTTTCTTTAGAAGATGACTTATTAAGATTATTTATTTCGGATAATAGAAGATCATTATTTGAAAGAATTGGTATGGGTGATGATCATATAGAACATAGAATGCTATCAAGAGGCATAGAGAATGCACAAAAAAGAATTGAAAATAGAAATTTTGATGCAAGAAAAAACCTGCTTGAATATGATGATGTCTCAAATGATCAAAGGCAGGCAATTTATTCATTAAGAAATCAACTATTAGAAGAAGAAGATATAAGTGAAACAATAGACGAGCTAATAAAACAAGAGTTTAAAAAGATTTCTAATACTTATATCCCTGAAGAGTCAATTGAGTCTCAATGGAAAACTAAGGAATTGGAAGAGTTTTTAAAAGAAAGCTATAGCCTTGAGACCAATATTCAATCATTGGTAAAAAATGATAAAAAACTTCTTCCAGAATCAATTGCTACTTTAATTATTGATAAATCAAAAGAATGTTACAAAGAAAAATATGAATCTTTAGCAGAAAATAGGTTGCTTTTAGAAAAACAAATAATGCTTCAGGTGCTTGATGTGCACTGGAAAGAGCATTTAGCAGAGATTGATCATCTTAGGGGAAGTGTTGGTCTGAGAGCATATGCTCAAAAAAATCCAAAAAATGAATTTAAACAAGAAGCTTACTCAATGTTTGAATTTATGCTGGATGAGATAGATGCTGAAACAATAAGAATTCTTTTCTCAATACAATTTAATACTGAGGAAGTTTTGGACAACCTAAAGAAAGAAGAAAAAGATGAGGTAACTTTGGAGAAACCAAGTGTCCTATCCCCTATAGATGATTCTCTAGAAAGTGAACAAAATAAAGATACGACTTTAAATCAAAAAACTATAGTTAGAGATGAACCAAAACATGGAAGAAATGAAATCGTATCAATTACAAATGGAAATGAAACAAAAGAGATGAAGTATAAAAAAGCTAAGCCATTAATCGAATCTGGAGAATGGAGACTAATATAATTTATATTTTCAAAAACTCTTAATCTTCATAGAAATCTTCAGATTTAATTGGTCTAGAAATAATATTTTCTTCATTAGCCCAAGAGCCAAAATCTATTAATTTACATTTTTCTGAACAAAAAGGCCTATATTGATTATCTTTTGAAGTTGGACATGGTTTATCGCAACGTGGACATTTATTCATTTATATTTATACCTAGTAATCTTTGATGTACTTTTATAACCTGATTTTTTAAATCATCTAATGTTGAGTTATTTAAAATAATCTCATCTGCTATTGACTGTCTTTCTTCTCTGGTTGCTTGGTTTTTTATAATATTTATTATGTCTTCTTTTGATTTTTCATCCCTTTGGCTTGCTCTTTTGATTTGATAATCCTCATCACAATCTATAAGGATAATTTTGTCATAAAAATCTTGTGATTTTGTTTCATATATAAGTGGAACCATAATGATTTTATAAATACTGTTTGATTTTGTAATAAATTCACTTATATCTTCTCTTACAAATGGGTGAATAATAGATTCTAGTTTTTCTTTTTTATTATTATCTTTAAAGATATCTTCTCTTAATAAGCCTCTATTAATATTATTATTTTCATCTATATAAATCTCACCAAAATTTTCAATAAATAGTTCTTTTGCTTTTGAATTATTATCTAAAATATCTTTTGAGATCATATCTGCATCTATTAGATCTATACCAAGTTCAATAAAAAAATCTCCAGCTGCAGATTTACCTGAACCTATTCCTCCTGTTAACCCTACTATCATGTATTAATTATAATCATAGACATAAAAAAAGGCTCTTAGTATTTAAACTAAGAGCCTTAAAATAAAAAAGCCTGACGATTTCCTACTCTCACACAGGGAGACCCTGCACTACCATTGGCGTTAACTCGTTTCACTTCTGAGTTCGAAATGGGATCAGGTGGTACCAAGTTGCTATTGTCATCAGGCAAACTGGTATGTAATTTTTACAATCACTGTAAATTTTTGAATTATATGAACCTTCTTAAGGTTACATGATCAAGCCTCACGAGTTATTAGTACAAGTTAGCTCAACGCCTTACAGCGCTTACACATCTTGCCTATCAACGTCATAGTCTATGACAACTCTTTAGGAGACATAAAGTCTCTGGGAGATATGATCTTGGGAGAGGCTTCCCGCTTATATGCTTTCAGCGGTTATCCTTTCCGAACATAGCTACCCGGCAATGCCACTGGCGTGACAACCGGAACACCAGAGGTTCGTCCAATCCGGTCCTCTCGTACTAGGATCAGCTTCCCTCAAATCTCCAAACGCCCACAGCAGATAGGGACCGAACTGTCTCACGACGTTCTAAACCCAGCTCGCGTACCACTTTAAATGGCGAACAGCCATACCCTTGGGACCTGCTCCAGCCCCAGGATGTGATGAGCCGACATCGAGGTGCCAAACACCGCCGTCGATATGAACTCTTGGGCGGTATCAGCCTGTTATCCCCGGCGTACCTTTTATCCGTTGAGCGATGGCCCTTCCATTCAGAACCACCGGATCACTAAGACCTAGTTTCCTACCTGCTCGATCCGTCGATCTCGCAGTCAAGCATCCTTCTGCCTTTATACTCTTTGCACGATGTCCGACCGTGCTGAGGATACCTTCGTACTCCTCCGTTACTCTTTGGGAGGAGACCGCCCCAGTCAAACTACCCAGCACACACTGTCCCTGATCCAGATAATGGACCTAGGTTAGAACTTCAATTTTACAAGGGTGGTATTTCAAGGACGACTCCACTAGGACTAGCGTCCCAGCTTCAAAGTCTCCCACCTATCCTACACAAATAAAGTCAAAGTCCAGTGTGAACCTGTAGTAAAGGTGCACGGGGTCTTTCCGTCTAGCTGCGGGTACACTGCATCTTAACAGCGATTTCAATTTCACTGAGTCTATGGTGGAGACAGTGTGGCCATCGTTACGCCATTCGTGCAGGTCGGAACTTACCCGACAAGGAATTTCGCTACCTTAGGACCGTTATAGTTACGGCCGCCGTTTACCGGGGCTTCTATCAAGAGCTTCGCAAAAGCTAACCCCATCAATTAACCTTCCGGCACCGGGCAGGCGTCACACCCTATACGTCCTCTTACGAGTTTGCAGAGTGCTATGTTTTTAATAAACAGTCGCAGCCACCTGGTATCTTCGACCACGTTCAGCTCTAAGAGCAAGTCTTGTCACCAAACGCGGCGCACCTTCTCCCGAAGTTACGGTGCTATTTTGCCTAGTTCCTTCACCATAGTTCTCTCAAACACCTTGGTCTACTCGACCTAACCACCTGTGTCGGTTTAGGGTACGGTTTCTTACAATCTGAAGCTTAGAGGTTTTTCCTGGAAGCATGGTATCAGCCACTTCCCACTTATAAAGTGGTCGTTATCAATCCTCAGCTTTAATGTTCCGGATTTACCTAAAACATCGGCCTACAATCTTGAACACGGACAACCGTCGCCGTGCTGACTTAACCTTCTCCGTCACCCCATCGCAATTGTAAAAAGTACAGGAATATTAACCTGTTTCCCATCGACTACGGCTTTCGCCCTCGTCTTAGGGGCCGACTCAACCTGCCTCGATTAGCGTTGGACAGGAACCCTTGGTTTTTCGGCGAAGAGGTTTTTCACCTCTTTGATCGTTACTCATGTCAACATTCGCACTTCTGATACCTCCAGTTCGCCTCACAGCTTACCTTCAGCGGCTTACAGAACGCTCTTCTACCATCTTAAAACAAGATCTGTAGCTTCGGTTTATGATTTAGCCCCGTTATATCTTCCACGCAGGCCGACTCGACTAGTGAGCTATTACGCTTTCTTTAAAGGGTGGCTGCTTCTAAGCCAACCTCCTAGCTGTTTGTGCCTTCCCACATTGTTTCCCACTTAATCATAATTAGGGACCTTAGCTGACAGTCTGGGTTGTTTCCCTCTCGACTACGGACGTTAGCACCCGCAGTCTGTCTCCCGTGCTCATACTCATAGGTATTCGGAGTTTGCATCGGTTTGGTAAGTCGGGATGACCCCCTAGCCGAAACAGTGCTCTACCCCCTATGGTAATACACGAGGCACTACCTAAATAGTTTTCGAAGAGAACCAGCTATCTCCGGGTTTGATTAGCCTTTCACTCCTATCCACAGCTCATCCCCTCATTTTTCAACATAAGTGGGTTCGCGCCTCCAGTCGATGTTACTCGACCTTCACACTGGCCATGGATAGATCACCCGGTTTCGGGTCTAATTCCAGAAACTAAACGCCCTATTAAGACTCGGTTTCCCTACGCCTACCCTAATTGGTTAAGCTTGCTACTGAAATTAAGTCGTTGACCCATTATACAAAAGGTACGCCGTCACAGAACAAGTCTGCTCCGACTGCTTGTAAGCACAAGATTTCAGGTTCTATTTCACTCCCCTCGCCGGGGTTCTTTTCGCCTTTCCCTCACGGTACTGGTTCACTATCGGTCAGCATAGAGTATTTAGCCTTGGAGGATGGTCCCCCCATATTCAGTCAAGATTTCACGTGTCCCGACCTACTCGATTTCACTTAATTTAGTCTTTCACATACAGGGCTATCACCTACTATGGCTAAACTTTCCAGAATATTTTGCTGGACTAAAATAAGCTTAAGGGCTGATCCGGTTTCGCTCGCCGCTACTACCGGAATATCAATTGATTTCTTTTCCTCTAGGTACTTAGATGTTTCAGTTCCCTAGGTTCGCTTCTTATACCTATGTATTCAGTATAAGATAATATACTTATGTATATTGGGTTTTCCCATTCGGAGATCCTCGGATCAAAGTTTATTTACCAACTTCCCGAGGCTTATCGCAGGTTATTACGTCCTTCATCGCCTTATGCTGCCAAGGCATCCGCCTTGTGCTCTTCCTTTACTTGATCATATAACCTTAAAAAGGTTATTTTTCATTTTGAGAGTACTTAATAAAATATATTAACTACTTTTTAATTTGCAGTGATCTCATGTATACAAACTGTATACACTAGAAAATTACATACCATTTATTTTACATAACATTAAGATCTAAATATTTGATTACTCGTGTGGGCGTTAAAAACACTTCTTTCGTTAAGGAGGTGATCCAGCCACAGGTTCCCCTACGGCTACCTTGTTACGACTTCACCCCAGTCATGAAGCACACCGTGGTAAACGCCCTCCCGAAGGTTAGACTATCTACTTCTGGTGCAATCCACTTCCATGGTGTGACGGGCGGTGTGTACAAGACCCGAGAACGTATTCACCGCGACATGCTGATTCGCGATTACTAGCGATTCCGACTTCATGGAGTCGAGTTGCAGACTCCAATCCGGACTACGAGAAACTTTCTAGGATTAGCACCACCTCGCGGCTTAGCGTCCGTCTGTATTCCCCATTGTAGCACGTGTGTAGCCCTACTCGTAAGGGCCATGATGACTTGACGTCGTCCTCACCTTCCTCCGGTTTATCACCGGCAGTCCCCTTATAGTTCCCGACCGAATCGCTGGCAAATAAGGGTAAGGGTTGCGCTCGTTATCCGACTTAACGGAACATCTCACGACACGAGCTGACGACAGCCATGCAGCACCTGTATCTTGGCTCCAAAAGGCACACTCTCATTACAAGAGCTTCCAAGTATGTCAAGAGTAGGT
Organism: uncultured SAR86 cluster bacterium; assembly: GCA_902563835.1. Taxonomy (GTDB): domain Bacteria; phylum Pseudomonadota; class Gammaproteobacteria; order Magnimaribacterales; family D2472; genus SAR86A. Next base: position 87,892 of record CACEZB010000002.1, on the reverse strand, counting down.
AAGGTTTTTCGCGTTGCATCGAATTAAACCACATGCTCCACCGCTTGTGCGGGTCCCCGTCAATTCATTTGAGTTTTAGCCTTGCGGCCGTACTCCCCAGGCGGACAACTTAAAACGTTAGCTGCGCCACTGAAAGACATTGTCTCCCAACAGCTAGTTGTCATCGTTTACGGCGTGGACTACCAGGGTATCTAATCCTGTTCGCTACCCACGCTTTCGCACCTTAGTGTCAGTACAGATCCAGGAGGCCGCCTTCGCCACTGGTATTCTTCATAATATCTACGCATTCCACCGCTACACTATGAATTCTACCTCCCTCTATCGTACTCTAGTGAGTTAGTTTTGGATGCAGTTCCTAGGTTAAGCCCAGGGCTTTCACATCCAACTTAACAAACCACCTACGCGCGCTTTACGCCCAGTAATTCCGATTAACGCTTGCACCTTCCGTATTACCGCGGCTGCTGGCACGGAATTAGCCGGTGCTTATTCTGCAGGTAACATCACGGTTATAAGGTATTAATTTATAACTTTTTCTCCCTGCTTAAAGTGCTTTACAACCCTAGAGCCTTCTTCACACACGCGGTATGGCTGGATCAGGCTTGCGCCCATTGTCCAATATTCCCCACTGCTGCCTCCCGTAGGAGTCTGGGCCGTGTCTCAGTCCCAATGTGGCTGATCGTCCTCTCAGACCAGCTAAAGATCGTAGCCTTGGTAAGCCATTACCTTACCAACAAGCTAATCTTACGCAGGCTCATCTAATAGCGAAAGCTTCAAGAGAGGCCCTCTTTCTCCCTAAGGAGGTATACGGTATTAATCCGAGTTTCCCCGGGCTATCCCCTTCTACTAGGTAGATTCCTACGCGTTACTCACCCGTCCGCCGCTCTACTAATATCCGAAGATACTTTCTCGCACGACTTGCATGTGTTAAGCCTACCGCCAGCGTTCAATCTGAGCCATGATCAAACTCTTCAATTAATATCATGTTTGTTGATTTTTAAATAAAAATCTAAATTTTATCTCGTATTTTGAACACCCACACGAGTAACCAAATATTTTAAATAACTATCCGGCTCGAAGTCCGGAGGGTGTATTCTAACGGAGTTGTATATAAGAAGAAAGACTTTTTTTAACTAATTTTTCTCTTTATCGACAAGCTTTTCAGAGTTAAGAAATTTCATCTTTGACCTTAGCTCTTTGCCGACTTTCTCTATTGGATGATCCTCTGTAGATTTTCTATTAGATTTCATAAAAGGCCCACCTGATCCATCATTGCTTTGCCTACAATCATCTAAAAATTCATTAGCAAAATTGCCTGATTGGATATTATCTAAAATCTCTTTCATAGCCTTTTTTGTTTGATCTGTAATAATCTTTGGGCCACTTAGATAATCTCCATATTCAGCAGTATTAGATATTGAATAGTGCATATTAGCTATTCCACCCTCTTGGATTAAATCAGTTATTAATTTAGTCTCATGAAGACATTCGAAATATGCCATTTCCGGACTATATCCTGCTTCTACTAAAGTTTCATAACCAGCTTTTATTAAAGCTGTCATACCGCCACACAAAACTGCTTGCTCACCAAATAAATCTGTTTCAGTTTCTTCTTTAAAGCTTGTTTCTAGAACTCCAGCCCTAGTCCCGCCATTAGCCTTTGCATATGATAAAGCTACATCTTTTGCAGAAAATGAATTATTAGAAATAGCATCTTGATAAATTGCCACTAAAGAAGGAACTCCGCCACCTTTTAAATAAGTACTTCTTACAGTATGTCCTGGTCCTTTTGGAGCAATCATAATTACACTATTTCCTTTTTCTGGAACAATTTTCTCAAAGTGAATATTAAACCCATGGGCAAAAGCTAAAATTGCATCACTTTTTAAATTTGGTTGGATACTTTTATCATAAATGCCCTTTTGAAACTCATCTGGAGCCAATATCATCACTAAATCTGCATTTTGTATAGACTCAGCAACTGGCATAACAGTTAATCCAGCTTCAGCTGCCTTGTTCCATGAAGATGAGCCCTCTCTTAAAGCAACTGTTACGTTAACGCCTGAATCTTTTAAATTATTTGCATGGGCATGTCCTTGGGAACCATAACCTACAATAGTTACATTAAGCTTTTTAATGATTTCTATATCAGCGTCATCATCATAATAAATTTTCATCTCGTAAGACCCCCTTTAGATAAGTACCTTCATTACCACTAACTGCGATAACATCTATAAGTTTGTTGATTTGTCTTAAAATTTGTCTCATTAGAGGATCATCTACTGTTGTCTTAATCTCAAGCCTAGATATCTCCCCTTCAGAAAATTTAGTATCTAGCTCATCCTCAATAAATTTATAAGGTTTAAAATTATTTATTGGTTCGACATGAAGACTCTCAATGTTGTAACCCCTTTGATGGAATAAACCAACAACCCTTACCAAGGCTCCAGGCTTATTTTCCATTATTAAAGTAAGTTGCCTTTCTTCAATCATGTTTTTTCTCCTTTACCTAACCACATATCTTTAAGACTGCCATCAGGGGCAACTAACATTGGGTAAACATGTTCATTTGGATCAACATATATATCAACAAAAACTAATTTATCTTTAATAGACATTGCCTCTTCGATTCCTGATTTTAATTGAGAGTTTTTAGTAATTTTTATGCCGACATGACCATAAGATTCTGCTAACTTTGTAAAATCTGGAAGTGAGTCTTCATAACTAATTGATGAATGTCTTCCATCGTAGTTCATATCCTGCCATTGTTTAACCATCCCAAGAGCTAGATTATTTATATTAAATATTTTTATGGGTAATTTATATTGCGTGCACGTTGATAATTCTTGAATACACATTTGTATACTCCCTTCTCCAGTTATGCAGATTACTTCTTCATCTGGGTACGCTAACTTAACACCCATTGCAGCTGGCAAACCAAAACCCATTGTTCCAAGACCACCAGAATTAATCCATTTTCTTGGCTCATCAAAATGGTAATATTGAGCAGCAAACATTTGATGTTGACCAACATCTGAAGTTACGAAAGCATTACCATTAGAGGCATGATAAATATGCTGAACGACTGCTTGAGGTAATATTGGACCATCATCTGAATTATTTTTATATAAATCATGGTCTAATCCATGCATCTCTTTCCATTCTGCTATTTGTTTATGCCAAGCATCTAACCTTGAATCATTAATTTCTGATAATCTTGATCTAAGTTTTGAGTTGATTGCTTGTAAAGAATCTTTAACTTGACCAAAAACTGCTATATCAGCTTCAATAATTTTTGATACAGATGAATGATCAACATCAAAATGAATAATTTGAGCATTAGGAGCAAATTTTTCAGGAGTATTAGTTATTCTATCGTCAAATCTTGCTCCAATTGCAATTATAAGATCAGCATGATGCATTGCCATATTTGCTTGATATGTTCCATGCATTCCTAGCATTCCAAGAAAATTTTTATCACTAGCGGGATACACGCCTAAGCCCATTAAGGTATTTGTAATAGGAGCATTCATATAACTATTTAGTTCAAAAAGTTCCTTAGAGGCATTGCTTGAAATAGTGCCGCCTCCTGCATAAATAACTGGTTGCTTTGAGTTAATTATTGCTTCTATAGCTCTATCAATCTGAGAGTCTTCTGGCTTAATTGGGGGATTGTATGATCTTATATTTACTTCACTTGGATATTTATATTCAAATAAATCTACAGGATTGGTTAAATCTTTTGGAACATCTATCACTACAGGCCCTTGCCTTCCAGATGTTGCTATATAAAAAGCTTCTTTAATAATTTTTGCTATATTACTTTGATGGTCAACTGTGAAGCTATGTTTCACAACAGGACGAGAAACTCCAATCATATCTGTTTCTTGGAATGCATCTGTTCCTATTAAATGACTTTGAACTTGGCCTGATATAACAATCATTGGAATTGAATCCATAAATGCAGTTGCAATACCTGTAATAGCATTAGTTGCTCCTGGACCAGATGTAAGCATTACAACCCCAGGCTTGCCAGTAGCTCGCGCATACCCATCAGCTGCATGAGTGGCACCTTGTTCATGCCTAACAAGAATATGTTGCATTTCTTTTTGCTTAAAGATTGCATCATAAATATGTAGGGATGCTCCTCCTGGATAACCGAAAATATACTCAACCCCCTCTTTAATGAGCGATTGAATTAATATGTCATTTCCAGCTAACTTCATAATAATTACCTAAGAATGAGGTTTATACATTAATCATACTTATAAAAACAAGCTTTTTTAATATATTTAAATATGTTTTTTAAGCTCTGAGATTAAGTTTTTTATATCTTGTGGAATGGGTGCATCAAAGCTGATGTCTTCATGTGTTTCAGGATCTACAAAAGATAACTTGCTTGAGTGTAGTGCTTGTCTAGGAAAATTTCTTATAAGGTCTATCAATTCTTTAGGCGTATTTTTAGCAATATTCCCCGATGGGTTGTACGTCTTATCTCCAATAATAGGTAATTTTTTACTAGCCAAATGAACTCTTATTTGATGGGTTCTTCCTGTTTTTATTGAAACATCCAACAATGAATAATTATTAAAATCCTCCTCTAATTTAATAAAAGAATAGGCTTCTTTACCATCAGGTCTGATAGACATTTTTGTTCTATTATTTTTGTCTCTTCCTATTGGATCATCAATTGCTAGACTTCCAATAATTTTACCAACAACTGCTGCTATATAATTTTTTTTCACTTTTCTTTCTTGAAGTTCCTGTACAAAATAATTTCTAAACTTTTCTGTTCTTGCAACTAAAAGAACTCCTGAAGTGTCTTTATCCAATCTATGTACTATTCCCGCTCTAGGTATATTCTCTAATTCAGGGTATTTATAAAGAAGACCATTAGCCAAAGTTCCATTATTAGAGCCTGCGCCTGGATGTATTATTAAATTGCTTGGTTTATTTATGATTAAATAATCTTTTTCTTCTGCCATTACATCAAAATATATATCTTCTGGTTCCCAGAAGTTTTTCTTCTCTGTTGTAGGATTAATCTCAATTACATCATCAACATGAACAGTATCTTTAGGCAAAGCAAGTTCACTATTTAATAATATCCTTCCTTCAAGAATCCATTTTTTTAATTGAGTCCTAGAAAAATCTTTAAACATTTCTGAAGAAACTTTATCTAATCTCATATTAGAGAATTCCGATGTCACTTTTTTATAATTGGTCATATGAACTTATTTAAAAAAAATTGTTCTAATTTTATGTTTTTAAAGAACAAAATGTAATTATGCAGGTAAAATGACAAATCAATAATGAAACTTTCAAAAAATATATATAAATTTGCTATTTTGTTGCCATTGGTAACTTCTATATTAATTTCGTGTAGATCGGATGGTCCTGAAATTGAGCAGCCTGAAAAAATTTATTATGACCAAGCTCAAAGACGAATGAATTCTAATAATTACTTTGGGGCTATCGAATCTCTTGAGGCAATTGAAAGTAGATATCCATTTGGCAAGTATGCAGAACAAGCTCAAGTTGAATTAATTTATGCTAATTTTATGAATTCTGATAATGATGCAGCACACGCCGCAGCTGAAAAGTTTATTAGGCTTCATCCCAGACACCCTAATATTGATTATGCTTATTTTATGAAAGGTTTATCAAGTTATGCCCGTGATAGAGACCTTTTAATTAGAATCTCAGATACAGATCTTTCTAATAGAGATATATCGGGAGCAAAACAATCTTTTGCCGAAATAACAGAATTTTTAACTAGGTTTCCTGATAGTCAATATGTTCCTTATGCAAAACAAAGAAATATTTATCTTAGAAATATGATTGCTAGGAATGAGCTAGCAGCTGCTGATTATTACTTAACAATTAATGCATACGTAGGGGCAATAAGAAGAGCTAATTATGTAATTGAAAATATACCAAATTCAAGTGAAAACTATAGAGCCTTAAAAGTACTCGAAGAATCTTATGAAGCTCTTGGATATCTTGAGCTTTTAGATGATGTAAGAGTGGTGATAAACATTAACTACCCAGATGAAGAATCAAGACAGGCCTCTAATGATAGAAATTGGTCATGGAATTTTCTAAAGAACTCTAGGCCAGATAGATCTAATTAGGGTTCAGTAGGCTCTTTAATCTTTAATTTTATTCAGCCATATAAACATTGCTGGAATATATAATAAGGCTGTCATGGTGGCGCCTAAAACTCCTATGCTCATTCCCCAAGCCAATGGTCTAAAGAATATACTTGCAAATATTAATGGCAAGAACCCGCCCAAAGTTGTTAAAGACGTGGTGATAATATGTCTGGTTGAACGAATAACGACCTCAATTAAATCTGCTTTTTTCATGGTGATTTGATTAGCTTTTTCTTTAATGTGAGATAAGACAATGATTGAATCATTAATGGACAGTCCAATTAAACCCAATGCACCAATTGTTCCAATAAATCCATAATTTTGTTGGCCAATTTTTAATCCTAAGAAAGACAGTCCGATAGAAAATATTGCGACAGATAAAATTACTGCGGTTTGTCTAAAAGAATTTAGAGCAAATACTAATCCAATCGTTATTAATAAAATATAAATAATTGCTGATGAAAATATTTGAGATTGAGATTCTCCTCTAGAATTGGCCTCTCCTCCTACTAATATTGAATATCCTGGTGGCAACCTTCTTTCAAACTCTTTAAAGTTTTCTTCTAGGTATTGTTCTGTTTGATGAGGCAATGTCCCTGTCCATATCCAACCCTCAACATGGTTAACCCTTTGACTATTTCTTCTTGTTACATATGAGGTTGTTTTATTTATTCTCGCCTCTCCATAATTTCCAATAAAGTCTATTCCATTTTGGGATGGTATAGAAAGGTAGTTTGTATCACCTATAATGTCAGACGAGGATCTTATGCCCTTTATTCTAATAGGTAATTCTTTATTCGAATCAAGCATTGAGCTGACAATAATCCCATTATTTTCTGCATATAGCTCGTTTACTAGCAGTTCAGTATTTTTTCCAGACAATGAAATATTAGAACTATTAAATTCAAATTCTATATTAGTATTTGAGTAACCATCTAAAGATTTTGTATGGCTAACATCTGGTGCATTATTAATAATTAATTCTAATTCTGATCCAAGAGCTCTCAAAACATTTTCATCATCGCCAATAATTGAATATTGAATATCAGAGAATACTGGTGGTCCTGATTGAAAACTATCTACAAAAAGAATTAAATCTGGATTCTTAGCTACCAGCATTTTTGAAAGTTCTGGTAAATTATCGATCATTTCATAATAATCTTTTGCAAAAAAAACGGCTTGGGCATGATTGTTGGCACCAGTTTTTTCTTCACCGCCAACTATATTCATTAATACCCTAGGCATCCACCTTCCTATAAACCAATAATCTCTATCTAATTCAATAAGATTACTATCAATTACTTGCTGTCTTAATAATTTCACTCTTTCAAGAGTCTTGATTGAAGATGAATTTGTTGGCAGTTCTATGTGTATGCGGAACATATCCCTATCATTTGTTGGAAAGAAGTCTTTTGGAATTGATCCAAATAACAAGAAACCTAATACAGGAAGAGATATTGAAATTAATAATGCTCGTCTTGGAATATCAAAAGCCCAAGTAAGAAATTGTCGATATCTTTTAAGAATTTTCTCATTTTTATACCCTTCTTCATGAACATTTATATTTGCAAAAAAAGGTATGCGTTCCATATAGCTCATCAAGACTGGAACCATTAGTAATGCCAATAGCAATGATGAAATAATTGACATAATAACTGTTAGTGCCAGACCGCCTACAAATTCAGTACTTGAGCCCTCTCCTGTAACTATAGGCATAAAAGCAAAAACGGTAGTTGCAGTTGCAGCAAGTAAAGGGGTTGAAATATGAACTAATGTTTGATTTATAGATTTTTTTATTGGAAGTCCTAGTGACCTCCTATATTTATAATCTTCAACAACTATAATTCCATTATCAATCAATAATCCTAGAGCAATAATTATTCCAGTAATAGATGTCTGATGAAGAGGTAGATCTATTAATCTACAACCTAATAAAACCAATGAAACTGAAAATGGCAAAATAGCGGTTACTATTATTCCTGGCCTAACTCCTAAGAAAAAGAAACTGAGACTCAAAACAAAAAAAGATGCTAAAGAAAAACTCTTAATTAGCTCGCCAAATTTACTAGAAACGTATACAGATTCATCATATATTTGTTCTATATGAAATTCTTCAGGTAATGATTGTCGCATATCATTAACCTGTTCTTCTGCATTCTTTACATAGTCATAAACTCTTTGCGCAAATGATCCTGTTGCAGATACCGATATAACTCTTCTACCGTTATATAAAAATATATCTTCTATTGGGTTTGCTGGTTGCATTGAAACTTCAGCAATATCCTGAAGTCTAATAATTTCGGATTGGTTTATTACCTTGACTGGTATCTCGCCAATTTTCTGTGGGCTAGTTATATTATCTTTTAATCTAATTAAAAATTCAGAGTACTTATCAGAAACTACACCAATAGGTTTTTTATTATCATATGATCTAATTGCTGAACTAATGTCTTGATATGTTAATCCTAAAGATGACATTTTTGCTGAATCAACTTCAACAACTACCTCTTCTTCCGCCTCCCCATATATCGCTGTTTTTTCTGTGCCAGGCACAGAACTTAATTTTTTCTGAAGTTGCTGTGCCAGCCTAGACATCATAATAATTGGCTCATCACCTTCACCCTTCCAATCAATAATATATTCAACTGTTATTGGAGGCCCTGATGATCTTTCAAGTAACATGGTTGTGCCAACAGGTTTTTCTATCTGATCAATCTTATTTTGAACTTTTGACCAAACTTCTTCTATTAATGCAGGTGGAACACTTTGTTGTAGCTCAACTATAGTCTCAGAAAAACCCTGAGTGATAACAGATTCTAGATCCTCAATATCAATCTCAACGATTTCTCTTAATTTGTTTTCGAGATTATCTACAATTTGAGTTTCTATTCTTTCTGGCGTAGCCCCAGGATAAGAAATAGTAACAGTCGCCCATCTCTCGGCCAACTCTGGATTTTCTTGAATTGGTAATGTGGATACAGAAGAAATGCCTGATAATAATATAAAAGCTAAAGTTAAAAAAAGTATTCTTGGCCTATCAAGGAATATAGTTATAAATTTAATCATTTCTAATTAACTTTTTTGCCTTCAATAATTTTAGCTGCACCGCCCAAAACTACTAAGTCACCATCTCTTAAGGTACCATTAACAAAAGCATAGTCATCTTCAAAATATATTATTTCAACTATGTCTCTAACTACAGTATTTTTGCTGTCTATTGTATATACCGTCCATAAACCTTGATCTGATTGAGATAAGGATTTTAGAGGTACCCAAGTTCCAGAAGCTTTCTTAATAATTTTCAATTGCAGATTTGCTATCGAACCTGGATTAAAAAATTCATTAAATCTAAATATAGCTAATCTGCTATCTGAGCCTCCAGGTGACATAGGAGCCAATCTAGTTAACTCTGCTTTAATTTCTTTTCCTTCAAAATCAAAGTCATATTCTTTACCTATTTCCATATCACTTAAATATGTAACTGGCACAGAAATATGTGCTTCTACATAGTTTGAATCAATTATCTCAAGAATAGGTATACCAGAATTTATCACCGTACCAGTATCTAGAAATCTACCTTGAATAACTCCATTAAACGGGGACATAAGACTAGTTTGTTCTAGTTTAACTTTAAAGAACTCATATTGAGATTTTGCAATGATAAAGTCAGACTTTGCTTTATCTAATTCTTGAATTGATATGTGGCCTTGATTTCTTAGATCTTCAAATCTATTTAAAACCTGTTCTGACAAATCATAGCTTGCTTTGGCTTGATTAAGTTGTGCAGCAGCTTCTCTATCATCTAATTTTGCTAATATTTCACCCTCTGAAACAGAATCACCCACATCAACATATATTTTATTAATCTTACCTGGGATTTCAAAAGCTAATTTAGATTGCTCTATTGGCAATAATTTCCCTGGAAATTCTTTTTTCATCGAATAAGCATTTAATATTTTTACTTCAAGCACCTCCATAGCTAAAAGCTCTGCAGAGAAAATTATAGTAATTAAGAGAATTTTGATGATTTGCAGCATATTTGACTTTGTCTATTAAAAATTTTAATGTAAGCAGTGTAAACATTAATATATAATGTATGCAGTGTCAACATTGTAAATAATAATTATGAAGTCTTATCATCATGGAAACCTTAAACAAGAACTCATAGACTGTGCCTGCAGGTTATGTGAAAGAGATGGTTATACAAAATTAAGTATTCGGTCACTGGCTAAAGAAAGTGGAGTTTCACAAACTGCGCCCTATCGTCACTTTAAAACCAAAGAAGTCTTATATGCATCTGTTGCAACAGAAGGTTTTAAAAAACTTTCAAAAGCTTTTCATGTTGATGCTAATAAAAAGATTGCGAAAAAGCATCTTGTTGAAATAGGATGTAAATATATTGAATTTGGTCTCAAAAATGCAAATACCTATGATCTTATGTTCGGTACTGCTGTTGGCAACTTTGCTGATTATCCTGAATTGCTTGAATCAGCAAATTCAAGCTATGAAAATTTCAGATCAAGTTTTTCTAAATTAGCCAATGATAGCGACGAAGTTATAGCTTTTAAATGTATTACTTTATGGTCAATGGTTCATGGTCTTGTAGGAATATTGAGAAAAGTTCAAGTGATTGGAGATGAATCTCTGATAAATCCTGAAGTCGGGCCTATGTCTACTGCTAATGTTATAGCAGGTAACCTAGAAGATCATTTAGATAAAGTGGTTAGCGGATTAATTAAAAATTAATTACTTATATTCTCCATCAACATATGTAAGTGTAGATATTTCATCTGAATAGGTTGCATCCTCAACCATCCCTACAACTATTGTATGAGTATGATAAGAGGTTAACTTATCAACCTTGCAAAAAATATTAGCTTGGGCATTTCCTAGGAATGGGATTTTATCAGTATTCCAATTGTTATCATTAAACCTTTCATCATATTTATTTTCATCAGAGCATATATTCGAAAGCTCCTCCTGATCCTTACTTAATAAATTAATACAAAATTTTGATCCCTCTTTTAATGTGTCATGTATTCTAGAGTTCTTATTAATACATACTAGAAGACTGGGTGGTTCCATAGATATTGATGTTACAGAAGAAACAGTGATTGCATTTGAATTACCCTCTTCATCTTTATTAGATAAAATACTTACAGAATAAATATATCTGCGCATAGCTAATCTAAAATTGTCTTGAATACTCATACTATGAATTATACTTAAAGAAAAATATTATAGATGAAAAATAGCATTAGAATTACTGGCGGTGATTTAAAGGGAAGAAAGGTTTCTTTTGATTTCAAAAATACAATAAGACCTACGTCTAGCAAACTAAGAGAGGTTTTATTTAACTGGTTACAATTTGAAATAAAAGGATGTGAATGCTTAGACCTTTTTGCTGGAACTGGGTCTCTAGGAATTGAAGCTATATCAAGAGGCGCCTCTAAGCTAATTTTTATAGAATCAAATAAAAAAAACTTTTTATCTCTAAAAGAATGTATATCAGAACTTGATTTAGAGAAAAAGTCTAAAGTATTTTTCAAAAATGGTCTTTCTTGGTTAAATGAAAATGACCTTTCTAATTTTGATTTAATTTTTCTAGATCCGCCATTTAATCAAAATTATGAAAAAAAAGTATTAGATATTTTAGATAAAAATAAAAGTCTAAAATCTTCATGTAAAATTTATATTGAATTTAGTAAATTTGATGAAATAAAGCTACCTGATTCATTTACAGTACATAAAGAAAAAATAATAGGTGATGTAAAGGCACTTCTTTTAGAAACATGACAATAAAAATAGCATCTAGGTCCTCAAAGTTAGCATTAGCTCAAGTTGAAGAGTTTGTTTCTATGTGTGAAATATCTGATTATGAAATAGTAAAAGTTAAAACCGAAGGAGATATAAAAAGCGCTAGAGGTGAAACACTTTTTGATAAAGCTCATTTTGTAACTGACATTCAAGAATGTTTAAATTCTTGTCAAGCAGATATTGCTATCCACTCAGCAAAGGATACACCCGCAAGAGCACCTATAGGTATTTCAAGATATTATTTATCTAGCAAATCATCGAAAGATGTAATGATATATAGAGGTAATGATAAATTTGATTCAAAAATGAGGCTTGGAACAAGCAGTTTGAGAAGAGAACTACAAGCATTGCATTTTTTAAAATCTTCAAATGTTGCTGCTTTGTCTGGAAATATTGACACCAGATTAGAAAAACTGCATCGGGGTGACTACGATTGCATAATTTTAGCAAAAGCAGGACTTGAAAGACTTGGCTTGCTTGAGGAGCTGAATTATCAAGAATTGGATTGGATAACAGCATCAGGGCAAGGTACGTTGGCAGTAGAATTTGATGGAAGTAGAACCTTTTTGGGATTGCTAAAAGAATTATCAGATATCAAAGGTAAATGTGCAGAGGACGATCATGATAACGGAACTGATATAAGAATTAGAGAAGAAAGAAGTCTCCTAGATGCTGTTGGTGCAGGTTGTAATTCTGCAATAGCTATAGAGAGCTCAGCCTCTTATGGTGACGATTTTAAATTAAGTATAAATGGAGAGATATATGGAAAAAGCGAATATATATCTTTTTCAGGTAAGTATACTCATGACACCAAAACAAAATCGCGTCCCAAGAGTGCATTTTATGAAGCTTGGGAGGACATTAAGAGCCAGGACGGTCTAAGACTTTTAGATGAACATAATTGATACAAGCTCAAGCAGAAACAAGAATAAAGATTTTAAAAAATCTATTAAAAATATACCTTTATTCAAAACAAAAGGAATTGAATATGAGCTGCCTTCAAAAGAATATACAAATATAATTTTTCAAAGTATAGCTGCAGTAGACTTTTTTAAAGAACATGAATTAATAAAGAATAAAAATGTTTTCTCTATGGGTAAATCAACTCAAAATTATCTTGCACAAAAAAAAATAAAATCTATAAGTCCGAATTCTCCAGGTTCTGAGGAATTAAAAAAACTTTTATCTAAAAATAAAAATGATGGTAATTATTTAATTGTAAAAGGTGAAGAAGGGTTAAGTGAAATATTTAATTATCTAAATGTAGCTGGTGAAATTGTTGATGAGGTAATTTGTTATAAAAGAATAAAATTTGATAACTATGAAAATATTAAGGAAGCATTTTATAAGGTAGACGCAATTATTTTTACAAGCACGTATGCCTTTAAAATATTTTTTGAAGAGATTTATTCAAAAAAAATGAATTTGAAATTTCTCTCAATATCGCAAAGGATTTCCAAATTTATCAAAGAGAAAGGTTTTAATTCTGATTTGATTGACTATTTTTCAAATGATTTAGAAGAGCAGATTAAAAAACTTATTTAGATTTAGATTTTTTTCCGTTTCCGTTCTTCATTGAGCTAAAGAACTCATCGTTGGTCTTGTGGGTTTTAATTCTATCTATTAAGAATTGAATTGCTTGTGCGTCTTCCATTTCATCAAGAATTTTTCTAAGAACCCACATTCTTTGAAGCTCATCTTCAGTTGTTAGGAGATCTTCTCTTCGAGTACCTGACCTTCTTATATTTATAGCAGGATAGATTCTTTTTTCGGCAATCTTCCTTTCAAGATGGATTTCCATATTACCTGTTCCTTTAAATTCCTCATAAATAACTTCATCCATTTTTGAGCCTGTCTCAACTAGAGCGGTAGCTATAATCGTTAAGCTTCCGCCCTCCTCTAAGTTTCTTGCAGCCCCAAAAAATCTTTTTGGTCTTTCAAGCGCATTTGAGTCCACACCACCACTTAAAATTTTTCCTGATGCTGGCTGAACTGAGTTATATGCTCTACCTAGACGAGTGATTGAATCTAATAAAATAACAACATCTTTCTTATGCTCAACTAATCTTTTGGCTTTCTCTATTACCATATTTGCGACTTGAACATGACGAGTTGGTGGTTCATCAAAAGTACTCGCAACCACTTCACCTTTAACAGTTCTTGACATATCAGTAACTTCCTCAGGCCTCTCATCAATAAGTAAAACAATTAGCTCAACTTCTGGATTATTGCTCTTAATTGAGTGAGCAATACTTTGTAGCATTAAAGTTTTACCTGCTTTTGGAGGAGAGACTATTAAACCCCTTTGACCTTTTCCTATCGGAGCAATCAAATCAATTATTCTTGAAGATAGATCCTCATTTGAGCCACTGCCTTGTTCAAGCATAAGCCTGTCATTTGGGAAAAGAGGTGTTAAATTTTCAAAAAGAATCTTATTTTTTGTTTTAGATGGCTCTTCCCCATTTATAGTATCAACTTGTGTAAGAGCAAAATATCTTTCCTTATCTTTAGGTGTTCTTATCTTTCCTTCAACTGAATCACCTTTTCTGAGGTTAAATTTTCTAATTTGACTTGGTGATACATATATATCATCTTCTCCAGCACAATAAGAACCCTGAGGTGACCTTAAAAATCCAAAACCATCATTAAGAATTTCTAAAACTCCGCCTCCATAGATATCGATACCCTCAGAAGCTTTATGTTTAAAGATTCTGAATATAATTTCTTGTTTCTTAAGTCGACCAAGATCTTCTAAACCCAAATCAGTTGCGATCTCAACTAGTTCGCTGATGGGTTTATCTTTAATTTCAGTAAGATTCATTTAATAATTATTCCAATATTTTTATGTTGAAAAGGTTGAAATTGGTAGGTTTTTAACTCTGGATATAAAAATAATAACTCTTTTTATTTAATATGCAAAGTTATATGTGCAAAAAATTTACGTTTTTGATCTTATAAACTCATCAAGTTGTTGTTTTGTTAAGGCTCCTATTTCTGTACCTGAGAGCTCTCCATTTGTAAAAATCATTAAAGTTGGAATTGATCTAATTCCAAATTCACTTGCTACTTCTCTATTAGCATCGACATCCATTTTGCAAACTTTTATTTTATCTTTAAACTCCTCGGCCGCTTCTTCCACAAGTGGAGCAAGTTGTTTACATGGCCCGCACCATTCTGCCCAAAAATCTACTAAAACAGGAGATTCTGAATTTAAAACTTCATTTGTAAAATCTTCTTTATTTTGAACTTCAATAACATTACTCATTTATTTTGCATCTCCTTTGATATTTCTTTAGCAGCATATGTCAGAATGGCATCCGCTCCTGCTCTTTTAATGCTAATCAATGATTCTAGCATAACCTTTTGATCAAGCCATCCTTCTTTAATGGCAAGTTTTAACATACTGTATTCTCCACTTACCTGATATGCGAAAGTAGGTATTTTAAATTTCTCTTTAATAAGATGAATAATATCGAGATATGGCATTGCTGGTTTAACCATAACAATGTCAGCTCCTTCATTAATATCTATGGCTACTTCATGAATTGCTTCATCTTTATTATAAATAGGCATTTGATAAGAAGATTTGGATGCTTTTCCAAGATTAGAAGCTGAATTTACTGCATCTCTAAAAGGTCCATAAAACTTAGAGTTATACTTAGCGGCATATGATAATAAAATTGTATTCTTAAAGTTTGAATCCTCTAGAGATTGTCTGATTGATCCAATTCTTCCGTCCATCATATCCGAAGGAGCAATAATATCTGCACCAGCTGCAGCTAATATTAAAGATTGCTCTATGAGAACTTTAATGGTTGCATCATTATCAATTTCATCATTAATAAGAATCCCATCATGGCCGTGATCGGTATAAGGATCTAGCGCCACATCTGCTATTAAAATAATATTAGGGAAATCCTTCTTTATAGTTTTTATAGCTGAAGATATAAAATTATCTTCTTTAGTTGCTTCGCTACCTTTGCTATCTTTCTTATCTGATTCAACTACAGGAAAGACTGCGATAGTATTTATACCAGATTCAATAACTTCTTCTATTTCTTTTAATGCTTCATCGATACCAAATCTATTAATCCCTGGCATGCTTTCAATTGATTCAATTCCATTAAAGTTTTCTTTTATAAACAATGGTTGAATTAGGTCTTGAGAACTTAAATTAGTCTCTGCTACTAAATCAATTAAATTTGAATTTCTTCTTAACCTTCTTAACCTTGTATTTGGAAACTTTCTATTTATAGTCATCATTCTTAATCTGTTATGGCTCCTAAGCTTGCTGATTTTACACTTTTTGCATATTTAGCAAGCACACCTTTTTTCGGTTTTTTGATAGGATTTTTCCAGTTAGATTCTCTTCTATTAATCTCTTCATCATCCACCTTTAGAATTAACTGATCATTTTCTGCGTCTATTAAAATCTTATCCCCATCTTCAATCATAGCGATCAAGCCTCCATCTGCAGCTTCAGGAGAAATATGCCCGACCACAAAACCATGAGTTCCTCCAGAAAACCTACCATCAGTAATAAATGCAACTTTTTCTCCTAAGCCTAGCCCCATAATTGCAGATGTTGGTTTTAACATTTCTCGCATTCCAGGCCCACCTTTGGGTCCCTCATACCTTATTACAATAACATCGCCATCTTCTATTGAATTAGATAAAATCGCTTCAACGCCCTCTTCTTCTGAGTTGAAGACTCTTGCTTTCCCCTCAAAAGATGTCCCTTCTTTGCCTGTAATTTTTGCAACTGCCCCATCTTTAGCTAAATTTCCATATAAGATTCTTAAATGACTGTCTTCTTTAATAGGGTTATCAAAACTTTTAATAATCTTATCGTTTTTATAGGGTTGGACTCCTTCAAGATTCTCAGCTAATGTTTTACCAGTAACTGTCATGCATTTACCATTAAGCAAACCTTTATCTAAGAGAGCCTTCATCATTGGTTGAATCCCACCATTAGCATTTAGTTCTGACATATAGTGATCACCAAAAGGTTTTAAATTTGCTAAAACAGGAGTTCTTTTACCTATTTCTGTAAAATCATCCAAGCATAAATCAACGCCTATTGAATGAGCGATTGCTAATAAATGTAAAACTGCATTAGTAGATCCGCCTAAAGCAATGACAACAGTGATTGCATTTTCAAAAGCTTCTCTAGTCATAATATCTGAGGGTTTTATATCTCTCTCAAGTAAATTCATGATTGCATTTCCTGCATTTACACAATCGTTCTTTTTTGAATTAGAAACAGCATCTTGACTGCTACTACCTGGTAAACTCATACCAAGCGCTTCAATTGAAGATGCCATTGTATTTGCTGTATACATTCCACCGCATGATCCAGGACCTTCCACAGATACTTTCTCATAATGAATTAATTGTTCCTCATCAATCTTACCTTTTGAGAATTCACCAACTTTTTCTAAAACAGTCACATAATCTGTATTCTCATCACTGGGTTTAATAGATCCTCCGTAAATAAATATAGATGGTCTATTTAGTCTAGCCATACCAATCAAACATCCTGGCATATTTTTATCACAACCCCCGACAGTTATTAATCCATCATAGGCAAGACAACCCACTACTGTCTCAATTGAATCTGCTATAACCTCTCTTGAAACTAGAGAGTATTTCATTCCTTGAGTTCCCATCGATATTCCATCTGATACAGTAATTGTGTTAAACAGAACTCCTTTGCCTCCAGATGAATTAACAGAACTTTCAACAACTTCAGACAATTGATTTAGATGCATATTACATGGGGTAACCTTGGCACCAGTTGAAGCAATGCCAATGAAAGGCTTTGAAAAATCTTCAGTTGTAAAACCAACACCGCGCAGCATTGACCTTGATGCTGCCTGATTTGGTCCATCAACTAGTTCTTTTGAATATTTTCTTGAACTCATTTCTACTATATTTTTTAATCGGATGCGTATCTTAACGCAGCAGAGAGCAATTTTTTAGTATATTTTTGCTTTGGATAGTCAAAAACTTCATTAGAAAGCCCAGATTCAACAATTTTTCCGTCTTTCATAACAAAAATATAGTCAGACATTGATCTTATTACTTTTAAATCATGACTTATAAATAAATAGGTTAATTTATATTCATTTTGAATATCTTTAAGTAAATTTATAACTTGAATCTGTATAGATCTATCTAATGCAGAAGTTGGTTCATCCAAAATCATAAAAGCAGGATTCATAATTAAAGATCTGGCTATTGCTATTCTCTGTCTTTGCCCACCAGAAAATTCATGAGGGTATTTATTTTTTGCACTCAACTCAATACCTACATCAGATAAAACTTTATCAATCCTATTTTGTGTTTCAAGTTTTGATAAATTAAAGTGAACGCCTAGGCCTTCTCCAACAATTTCACCAATTGTCATTCTTGGTGATAAAGATCCATAAGGATCCTGGAATACAATCTGAATATGTTTTTTGATTTCTTTTGAAGAGTTTATTATGTTTTTACCTTCAAAATATATTTTTCCTTCAAACTTAGTTAAATTTGCAATTGCTTTTCCTAATGTAGATTTGCCGGAGCCCGACTCTCCTACCAAACCTATAGTGGTATTTTTATAAATATTAAGCGAAGCATCTTTTACAGCATGGAATCTATTTTTTTTAAAAAAATTAATGCTTGGTATGTCGTAATAAACATCTAAGTTTTGTATTTCTAGAAGAGGTGCTTCTTCTAAGTTAATGTCTTCTTTAGGCTGAGGTTCTGCGCTTAAAAGTTTTTGGGTATAGGGGTGTTTGGGGTTCTCAAATACATTACTTGTATCACCACTTTCAACTATATTCCCATTTTGCATAACACAAACTTGATCTGAAAACTTTTTAACCAATCCAAGATCATGAGTTATAAATAAGATCGACATTCCTAGATCTCTTTTTAATTTAGACATCAAGTCCAATATTTGTGCTTGAATTGTTACATCTAATGCAGTTGTTGGCTCATCAGCAATGAGTAATTGTGGTTTATTAACCAGGGCCATTGCGATCATAATTCTCTGTCTTTGCCCACCTGAAAGCTCATGTGGGTAAGCTTTAAAGCGCCTTTCCACATCATCAATCTCAACTAAATTCATAAGCTTGATTGCCTCGTCTTTAGCTTCTTGTTTTGTGGCCTTGGTATGCAAAAGAACCGACTCTGTTATTTGGTCTCCAACTCTATGATATGGATTTAAAGAAGTCATAGGTTCTTGGAATACCATTGAAATTATATTTCCTCTTATAGACAGCAAATCTTTTTTTGAGGCATTAATAATTTCTCGATTATTAAATTTTATAGACGATTCTTGTGAATACGATGCTTGGGGTATTGGTAGCAATTGCATAATTGACATTGCTGTGACTGATTTACCAGAACCAGACTCACCTACAAGTGCGAGGGTTTTATTGGTTTTAATATCAAAACTTATTTTATCTACTGCGCGAAATGAACCATCCCGTACTTTAAAATTTATACTTAAGTCTTTTACTTCAACTATATTCTTCATAGTATTTGTTTATATTCTGTTAAAAAATCATCTACCGCTTTTTTTGCTGCTTTTAGTCTTGTCATACTTGCAAAGCCATGGAATAAAGACGGATAGTGTAATTGTTTCACATAATTATCATTTTCATGAAGTTTAAAGGCATATTCTTCTGCCTCATCAGATAGAGGGTCAAATCCAGCAGTAACTATTATTGTCTTTGGTAATTCCATATCATCTGTATAAAGCATTAAATTAAATGCCTTGTTAGTATCGTCCTGGCTGGTTCCTCTAAATTTTTCCCAAAACCATATCATTGCTTCTTTAGTAAGCAAATATCCACTTTGAAATAATTCAATTGATTGTGAATTACATTTTGGGTCACACATTGGATATATTAAAAATTGGCTATGAACACTAGGTCTTTTATTATCAGCCAGATGATGTGTAACTGATGCTGCCAAATGGGCGCCAGCACTATCGCCGCAAAGACTTATATTTTCTATTGCTACACCATTTCCAATCAGCCAATCTAAAGCAGTCATTGCTTCTTCTAATGCAAAAGGGAATTTATGCTCAGGAGACAAGCTATATTCTAAGGAATATATTTTAGTTCTCAGTTTCTCAGCAAAGTAAGAAACTGTTGGATCATGTGTTTCAATTGAATTCAATACATACCCCCCGCCATGAAAATATAAAATTACATTTTCATTATCAGTCTTATAAGGTACGTATTCTCTAATTTGGATATTTTCTGATTCGCCAATAAAGTGATCAGTTTTTTTTATATCTTTTTTTGTCTTTACAGCTATTCTTAACATAACTCTTCTTTCTTCAATTAACTCTCTTATTTCAGGAATTTCATCATCAGAAATTTTATGAATTTCGAATTTAGGCATAAGTGATAAAAGTGCCATTGATTGAATATCAAAAATATATTTCCTTTTTATATCTTTATTAAAAATAAAAACAATCTTCAACAGCCATACTGGAATTAAAAAAAATATATTTATTAAGAAGTTCCTTACCATAATTAATTATAAATAAAACTAATGCTTCACTTTGTATTTTTTGAAGTTTATCCTAGATAACAATGAAAAAGATAATATTTACCCTAATTATATTAACAGCTAATAATCTAATCTTTGCTGAACAAAATTCAAAATTTTTTAATGAAATTGAGGAAATGCTGCCAGCAAAAGAAGTTTTTAAAATAAGTTTTCTGGAAAATAATAAAAATTTAGAAATTAATTGGAGTATAGAAGAAGGTTATTACCTTTATTTAAATTCTATTGGCATAGAAATTGATAAGAATAAAGGCAAATATAAAATAATAAGTGCCAATTTATATGATCATGAAGATGAGTTTTTTGGAAAGACTAAAATTATTAGAAATAAATTAAAAATCTCTATAAATAATCTAGAAATAAGTGATAATAAGGAGATAAATATATATTATCAGGGTTGTTCAGATAAAGGCTTTTGTTACCCTGTTCAAAACTTAAAAGTTTAATAAAATCGTTTAAATTCATCTAATTTCTGTTAAAATCAATAAAATGAAAATATTAGTATTAAATGGTCCAAATCTTAATCTTCTAGGTATTAGAGAGGAAGATATCTATGGATCAGAATCACTTGAAGAAATAGAATTAAAGCTTAAAAAAATTGCTGAGGAATCAGAGTGTGAACTAAACTTTTTTCAAAGCAATGCTGAGCATGAGCTTATTGAAGCCATTCATGATGCATATAAATCTAATACTAATAGGATTATATTTAATCCTGCTGGATATACGCATACAAGTGTCGCACTTAGAGATGCTCTCTTAGCAGTTAAGATTCCTTTTTTTGAAGTTCACATCTCAGACATTGAATCAAGAGAAGATTTTAGACAAAAATCATATTTCTCTGATATTGCTAAAAAAGTATTTAGTGGGCATGGTACAGATGGTTACACCCTTGCTTTAAAAGAAGCTATAAAAGACAAATAGGAAATAATATGGATATAAGAAAAATTAAAACCTTAATAGAAATGCTAGAAGATTCTAACCTTAAAGAGATTGAGGTCAGTCAAGGAAATGAATCAGTAAGAATTTCTAAAGCTGATAATAAAATAGCTACAATTGAGACAAATCAGGTTTCTCAAAAAGATATCTCAGAAAATAGTTAAGATTTAGAAAAATTAAAATGAGTTCTAACTATAAGCCCCAATTTATCGAAAAAACCATTCAAGATAAATGGGATAAAGAAGAAAGATTTATCGCTAAGATAGATGATAGAGAAAAATTTTATTGTTTATCTATGTTCCCCTATCCTTCTGGAAAGCTTCATATGGGTCATGTAAGAAACTACACAATTGGTGATGTAATCTCAAGATACAAAAGAATGAATGATTTTAATGTTTTTCAACCAATGGGTTGGGATGCTTTTGGGTTACCGGCAGAAAATGCAGCAATAGAAAATAAAGTAAGTCCAAAAGATTGGACAAATACAAATATTGATAATATGAAAAAACAACTTAAATCATTAGGTTTAAGCTATGACTGGTCGAAAGAATTAAGAACATGTGACCCAAAATACTATAAATGGGAACAGCTTATATTTAAAAAGTTCTATGATGCCGGATTAGTGTATAGAAAAAAATCAATAGTAAATTGGGACCCAGTTGATGAAACAGTTTTAGCAAATGAACAAGTAATAGATGGAAAGGGATGGCGGTCTGGAGCACAAATTGAGATCAAAGAAATTGATCAATGGTTTATCAGAATAACTGAGTATGCTGAAGAGCTTCTTGATTCACTGGATGATTTGGACTGGCCTGAAAATGTAAAGTTAATGCAAAAAAATTGGATTGGAAAATCTAATGGAGCTGAAATCAAATATAAGATTGATGAATCAGATGAATATCTAACAACTTTTTCAACAAGACCCGATACTATTTTTGGAGTATCTTTTCTTGCTATTTCACCAAATCACCCACTAGCAATTGACCTATCAAAAAAAGATAAAAATATTCTTAAATTTCTTGAAAAATGTAAAGATATAAAAGCGGCTGAAGCAGATATAGCTAAGGCAGAAAAATTAGGAATAGATACTAAAATCAAAGTCATACATCCACTTACGGGAGAGAAATTACCATTATGGATTGGCAATTTTGTTCTGCTTGATTATGGAACTGGTGTGGTCATGGGCGTTCCTGGACACGATTCGCGGGATTATGAATTTGCCACTAAATACGAATTAGATATCAAACAAGTAATTAAGGTCAATGATGATGATCTTCCTATAACTGAAAATGGTATTTTAATTAATTCAGATAAATATGATGGGATGAGTTCTGAAGAAGCCTCTAATGAAATAATTAAAGAACTTGTTAAGTTAAATTCTGGAGCGCATTTAATCCAATTTAGATTAAGGGATTGGGGTATAAGCCGACAACGATACTGGGGTTGTCCAATACCTGTGGTCTATGAAAATGATGTGCCCAAAGTGATTGAAGAAAAAGATATGCCAATAAAACTTCCTGAACTTGATAAGAATTCTCCGCCATTACCTTTAAGCCAAAATAAAGAATTCATAAATATTAAAGATGGTTTAATTAGAGAAAGTGATACTTTTGATACTTTTATGGATTCTTCTTGGTACCATGCCAGATTCACATCTTCGAATAATGATGATCAAATCTTTGATGAAAATACTGATTATTGGCTCCCAGTGGATCTTTATATTGGAGGAATTGAACATGCGATTTTACATCTCTTGTACTCTAGATTCTTTCACAAAGCGTTAAGAGACATTGGCTTGGTAGAAGGAGATGAACCTTTTAAAAAATTACTTACTCAAGGTATGGTTCTTAAAGATGGTGCAAAGATGTCAAAATCCAAAGGTAATACTGTTGACCCCCAATCTTATATTGAAAAATATGGAGCAGATACAGTAAGACTTTATATGATGTTTACTTCCCCACCAGAGCAAAGTCTTGAATGGAGTGAGTCATCAGTTGAAGGCGCATCAAGATTCCTTAAAAAAATCTGGAACTTGGTTAATGGAAGAAAGTATAAAAAATTTAATAAAAAACCAGAATTTAATAAAGAAGAAATGTCTGTTAGAAGAAAATCCCATGCGACATTAAAAAAAGTTGAGAATGATTATGAGATTAGATTCGCATTTAATACAGCAATTGCAGCAATAATGGAGCTTATAAATTTTATACCTGATGAATATAAAAATGAGGATGCTAGCGATGCTCAAAAATATTGTTTGGATGAGGTAATAATGTTCACATTGAAGATGCTCTCACCGATTTCTCCTCATATTTGTGAACATCTATGGAATAATTTTTATCTAGATGAATCATCAATTGATACATGGTGGCCTAAGTTCGATGAAAATTTATTAGAAGTAGAGGAATTCGAATTAATTATTCAAGTAAATGGTAAAGTTAGAGGAAAAATAAATATAGATAAAAACATAGAACAAAAAGAAATTGAATCAACAGCACTTAATGTCGAGAATGTTAAGATTCATATTGGTTCTTCAAAAATTAAGAAAGCTATTTATATAAAAGAAAAGCTTATTAATTTTGTAATTTAAATTTCTTCTCATAAGTTTTAATATAATTAATATAATGCAAAAAAAATATTTATTCCTAATATCCCTTGTTCTGATTTTTACTCAGGGATGCGAGCTTAATCAATATAAATTAGGGAACATTAGTAATTATGATTTCTCAATTGAATATGATGGAGGAATCCCTAGAGGTTTAGAAAAAAAAATAAATTCAGTATTTAAGCCAATCTTAAACTCTGATAGCAGAGATATTTATAAAATTAATATAAAAAATTATAAGTTTGATAGGTATGACGTCTATGCCGGTCAGGCGCTAAGGTCGATGGAAGTTGAAGTTAGATCTTCAATAGAAGTGAGTTTAAATTTAAATGATAAAAAAATTAATAAGTCGCTTGTCTCAGTAAAAAGATTTAATTCAAATGAATTGAATCCTTTAGCAGATCAGGAGATGTTAGATTTTATAAGGAATCAGGCTATGGATGATTTGGTCGATCAATTATTTGTGGAGGTAAATCTAATTGATATGTGAGGCCACAGCTTTAAGTAAATATATTGAGAAATCACCAAACATCTTCTTTATTTTTGGTTCTGAGATTGTTCTAAGAAATCATACAAGAGATCAAATTAATGAATTCTTTAAAAAAGATGGTTTCACTGAAAAGAAGATTCTCAATGAAGAAGAGCATTCTGATATAGAAAAAACAATTATAGAAAATGCTGGAGGCTCTTTATTTGGCTCTAAAACTATAATAGAGATTCTTCATAACAGCGGTAAGATTCCTAAAGAAATTATAAATATCTTTGAGATTCCTAATATAAATCAAATGGATAATATTGTAATTTTAATCCGGTCAGGATTAGACAAAATCAATAAAAGTACTAAATGGGTTAAAAAAATGGATGACTTCTCCCTTTTAATTGATTGTAAAAAATTGAAATCTTACGAAGAAAAAGCCTGGATTAAAAACCAACTTAAATTTATGGAAGAACCTCATGCAAAAGAGTATACAAATAGAATTACAGATATATTCTCAGGAAACCTTATAGCCCAAGCTAATGAAATTAATCTTCTAAAACTAACATATTCCAAAAATATTGATAATAAAAAAATTGATGGAGATGGAGCTGAATTTTTACCATATGAATTAGAAGACAAAATAATAGAATTAAATACAAAATACGCACTGAGAATTATTAAGTCAATTAAAAAGAATGATGATCATTATGGGCCATTACTTGTTTGGATTCTTGGAAAAATAATAAATACATCTATTAGTGCGCATCAAAACAAAAACAAAAAACTGAGCTTAGAAAATTCCGGTATTTGGAACAATAAAATACCAAACTATATTAATTTTATTAAAAAAAATCCATTACAAAAAATAATGCCTCTCCAAAAGAAGATTTACGAACTTGATCTTTCTGCCAAAGGATTGACTGGGGTAACAAAAGACCAATTCTGGCAAGAACTAGATAACATTGTTATTAAATTAACCTCTAGATAAAAAATTGCTCTTGTAAATTTCTTCACATTTTTTGAAGAGTATATTATCTATTTCAAGGTTTGTTTTACAATCAAGTATTTCTTTTACTTGCGCCAATCCTTTGGTAGAGCTAGTAAGCCAAATTGATTCGGCACTTATTAAATCATCTATAGTATATTCTCCTTCCTCAACCTTAACACCGCTCTCTTTTATCTTTGTTATTAATAGCTCCCTAGTAATACCTGGAAGAATATTAGATGAAAGTGAAGGCGTGTAAACACAATCATTATTTATGAAAAAGACGTTGGAGGCACCGCCTTCAGTTATAAGATCATTTTTATGCATAATAACTTCATCACAACCTTTGTCGCTAGCTAAATTCATGCTCATTACATTACCTAATAATGATGTTGATTTAATATCACATCTCTTCCATCTTAAATCTTCACAAAACATAACCTTTAAAGATTTTGATTGAAAGGCATGTCCAACAACATATCCAAAAGTTTCAATAGAAATTGAGTCTTTGTATATATGAGACCTAATATCGTCAACTCCTCTTGAGGCTTGGTAATAAACATATCCATCTTTAAAACCGCATTGTCTTATTAAATGCATTATTTCTTCAGAAGTCGCATCAATATTGATAGCAATAGATAATGCTTTGCAGCTATTTCTAAGTCTTAAAATATGCTTATCAAAAGCTATTATCTTGGAATTGTAAAATGGGATAACCTCATAAACACTATCTGAAAATGTATACGCTCTACTTAGAGGAGAAATCTTTATTTTGTTTAAAAAATCAAACTTGCCATTATAAACAGCCTGAATTTCATTCATCTAATCAATTCCAAATAGACTCATTACCCAAAGTATAAATCTTGACCAAAGTCTTCCAATAAAGCCTTTAGCCTCGACTGCATTTAATGCTACTAGGTCAGCAACTAAAACCACTTCGTTATTACTAATAATTTCTAAAGTACCTATTGTCTGACCTTTTTTGATAGGTGCTTGAACATTATTCTTAACGTTATATTCTAATTTAATATCTTTAAAACTAATTCTCGGGAGAGTAATTGAGATATCCTCTGAAACTCCCAAACTTATCACATCGTCCCTACCACCCCAAACTTTAGCAGTAGTATATTCTGTATTTACATCAAAATATTTTTGAGTAGCATAGTTCCTAAACCCATACTCAAGTAATCTTTGGCTAGATAGAAATCTTTCATTGTCGGAATCACTTCCAGCTACAACAGTTATCAGCCTCATATTCCCTCGTTTGGCTGAACCAATTAAACAATAACCAGCTGTTGAGGTGTGGCCTGTCTTCACACCATCAGTTGTCTCGTCCCGCCAAAGTAATTTATTTCTATTCAATTGTTTAATATTGTTATATGTAAAACTCTTTTCTTTATAAAGCGCATATTCATTTGGAAAATTATTTATAAATTTAGCTGTTAGTTTTGCTAGGTCTCTTGCAGATGTAGCATGATTTTCATCAGGTAACCCTGTTGAATTCGAAAAATATGTATCATTCATTTCTAGAGCTCCAGCATATGAATTCATTAGATCTACAAAGCCATCCTCTGTACCTCCAACATATTCAGCTATTGCTACAGAGGCATCATTACCGGACTGGATAATAATTCCCTTTAATAGTTCTAGTATGCTCACTTTTTTGCCTGCTTCTATGAACATTTTTGAGCCTTCCATTTTCCAGGCTTTTTCACTGACAAGAACCTGATCATCTAGACTAATAAGCCCATTTTGTATTTGATCTGCCACTACATAACCTGTCATGACTTTTGTCATGCTAGCTGGTTCAATTAATGCATTAGAATTAAATTCAGCTATAACAGTATTGGTATTAGGCTCAATTAAAATATAACTTTTTAAATCTAACTCAGGCGCATTTGGTACAAAGCTTTGAGCTAAAATAAAATTAGGTATAAATAAAACTAATAAAAATATTTTCTTCATTTCTTAAACTCTTCCGATAAATAATACACTGCCATTGCATAAACATCACTAATATTATATCTGGCAATTGCACGAAAGTTATCATCTCCAATAAAATGCAATTCTTCTCCATTCTCATTAAAAGTCAATGGAATGAATTGTGTTAGAGATTCATGAGGTTTATAAAATTTTCTAACATTATTAGGAAAAGTTTGAACTACAATCTTCCCTTCTTTCTTCCAACCATGTCTTTTTAAATAATTTGCAATACTACCTATGGCATCCTCAATAGAATTAAATAAATCTACATAACCATCTCCATCATAATCAATCGCGTATGCTCGATAGCTAGATGAAATGAATTGAGAGTATCCCATAGCGCCAGCATAGGATCCCTTAATTTTTAATATATCGAGATTATTTTCTCTTGTTAGAAGGAAAAGTTGTATTAACTCGCTTCTAAAAAATTTTGATCTTCTGGGATCATCAAAGCCAAGAGTGGTTAGGCTATCTATTACCCTATAGCTCCCCATATTATTTCCAAAATTTGTTTCCACTCCAAGGATAGCAGTTATTATTTCTTTAGGTACTCCGAATTCTTTTTCAGCTCTTTCTAAGGTATCAATATTTATTTTTATAAATTTTTTTCCATCTATAATTCTTTTTTTCTTTATAAAAATTGCTCTATAGTCATCCCATGTCTTTGTTTTCTCAGCTGGCCTTGCAACAGAGCTAAGAGCTGTTTTTCTTTTTTTTGCATCTTTTAATACTTCTAAAACATATGCTTTTTCGAACCCATGTTTTATGACAAGTTCATCAATAACTTTTTCACTATCTTTATGAATTGAATAATCAGCGAATATAGATAAATTTAATAATAGAGTTATAAATAATAATGTTTTCATTTTTGCATTAGTTTCTTATGTGTTGCCATAGAAATTATAATTCCAAAAGCTATGTAAAATGATAACAAAGATGAGCCACCTTTGCTTATAAAAGGAAGCGGCATCCCTACAACTGGTATTATCCCAACAACCATAGCCAAATTTATAAATATTGTCGAAATAAATAGGAGACTCAGTCCTCCTATCGTAAGTCTACAAAATCTATCTCTAGCATTTAAGGCTAAATATAAACATCTAAATAAAATAAAGAAAAATACTAATAACAAAATACAAACACCTATAAAACCAAATTCTTCAGCTATTACTGAAAAAATAAAATCCGTCTCTGTTTCTGGTAAAAAATCTAAATGTGCTTGAGAACCTTCTTGATAACCCTTACCTTGAATTCCACCTGAGCCTATAGCTATTTTTGACTGTATTATATTCCAACCAGAGCCATATGGATCTGCAGATGGATCAAGTAAAGTTAAAACTCTTTGTCTCTGAAATGGCATTAGAAAATTATTCCAAATGAAAGGCAAAGATAAGATAAGAATTCCAAATGAAGCTCCTATAAACCTCCAACTCAATCCTGCAAGAAATAAAATATAAACCCCAGCTATAAAAATAACTAAACTTGTCCCCAAATCCGGTTGTACTCTTACCAAATTTACAACAAATAAAATTAGAATTAATGAAATAAATGTATGAAATAGATTAATTGGGAGAGTTTTATCATACAAATATGCTGCCAAGAAAACTGGTAAAGATACTTTAATTACTTCTGATGACTGAAGTGTAAATAATCCCAAGTCTAACCATCGCTTGGCACCATTAACCTCTTTGCCTATTAGAAGAGTTAAAATAACTAATAAAATTGATATTAATAAAAATATTAAAGAATTATTTTTATAAAAATCTGGATCTGGTTGACTTAATACAAACATCAAAATTAAACCAAAAATTACAAAGAAAGATTGTTTTAGTGTTGTTTCAAGATTTTCTTGCGATGCGCTATATAAAAATACCAATCCCATTATTGATAAAAGAGTTATAGCAATAAATAAATATTGATCAAAATAAATTTTTGATTTAAATACTTTATTCATTCTGCTAATAGGCTATTTAAAACTGCTATTGCGACAGGCCCTGCAACTGAGCCCCCGCTTTCGCCATTCTCTATTACAACACTTACAGCATATCTAGGATTAGGCATCGGACCAAAAGCAATAATAATTGCATGGTCTCTTTTTTCTTCAACCTCTCTAATTATTTTATAGTCTTCTTTGGTTTCTGTACTTACTAACTCAACTGTTCCTGATTTTGCTGCAATAGTAAAATCTCCTAATTGTCTTAATCTTTTTGCTGTGCCTTTGGGGCTTTCTATAACGCCAATCATGCTTCTATGAATTTTATCCCAATCATTGTCATTTATATTGGTTGTAATTAAAGTACTTTTTAAAGCTGCTTCACCATCTTGAACAAAAGAAAATTCATTCAATGTTCCTTTATTAGCCAAAAGTGCTGCATAGTATGCTAATTGAATCGGGGTAGCACTCATATAACCCTGTCCAACCCCTATATTAACAGTATCGCCTTTTACCCAACCAAAATTTAGATTATTCATTTTCCATGCCGGACTAGGAAGAAGGCCTTTATCTGGAAGAAAACAATCGATACAAACATTTTTCCCGAATCCGAAATATGATAAATACTCAATGAGCTCATTGATATCTGATTTGTATGCTAAAGAGAAGAAAAAAGTATTAGAACTTTCTATGATTGCATTATTTAGATTTATATTCCCATGGCCACCTTTCTTCCATCCTCTTAGAGTTCTTTCATCTTCAGGAAGAATAAAGAATCCTGGGTCATTCATAAAATAATTCCAATCAATAATCTTACTTTCTAAACCATAAAGACCTATTGCTGGCTTAATTGTAGATGCAGGAGAATATCTTCCTTGAGCAGCCCTATCAAAAAAAGGTTTGTTTTTATCATTTAATAATTTCTGGAATTCTTTATTTGAAAGACCATTCGCAATTTTATTTACAGAAAATGATGGTGAGCTCAAATAACTTACAATTGCGCCATTGCTAATATCAACAGCAACTACGGCCCCTCTTCTATCATTTAATTGTTTATAGGCTACTTTTTGAGCTTCTAGATCTAAAGAAGTATAAATATCTTCGCCATCTGATGCTGGAATTTCTTCTATTTCTCTTAATAATTTTCCTGAAGCATCAACTTCATATATTTTTTTCCCAAACAATCCTCGCAAGTCACTATCATATACGCTTTCTAATCCAGTTTTCCCTATCAGATGGCCATTAGAATATTTAAAGATGGTTTCCTTTGGTTGAAGTTCTTGTTCAAATAAAATCTCTTCAAGCCTATTATCATCATCAATATTCCCAACATAACCAACTGAATGCGAAAATAGATTTGGGTATAAATTTTCTCGTGTATATCTTTCATCAATAAGTACTCCTGGAAATCGATGCTGTCTAATTTCAAATTTAGCTATTTCATCTATAGTTAAATTTCTTTTTATGATTAATTCTCTATTTAATTTAGCACTCCTTTGAAAATTCTTATATACATACTCAATATCTTGATCTGACAAACTAACTATTAGTTGAATTTGATCTAAAAGACCGTTTAGGTCATCTATCTGAGATGGAGAGATTATTAAGTTATAACTAGGAACATTATTTACAAGTATTTTTCCATTCCTATCAAAAATTATCCCCCTCCTTGGCTGTACCAATATTTCTCTTGTTTTGTTCTCTAAAGCTGCAATCTCATAATCTGTATAACTGGAAACTTGAAGAGAAAAAGTTTTATATAAAAAATATAAAAAAGTAGGCCAAAAAATACATAAACTATAATTAATCTATTAAAAAAATTTCTCTTTTCTAAAACTGTTTCATTTAAATCAATCATTTGTGATATGGCATATTATTTATTATTGTATGAGCTCTATAAATCTGTTCAACTATTATCAACCTAAAGAGCTTATGGGGGAAAGTGAATAAAGATGCAGATAATATCTGATTTGATCTTTTTAAAATATTTGAAGATAAACCAAATGAACCCCCAATGATAAAAGAAATATTATTAATTTCTCTATTTTGCAAAATTAATTTGCTAAAAGCCTCACTACTAATTTGCTCGCCACTGCTATCCCATGCAATTACAAAATCTTTATCTGAAATCTTTGAATCTATAAGCTTCGATTCTTTCTGAATAACTTCTTCATTTGAATAATTAGGGTTTTGTTGGCTTTTTAAATCTACAAAATCTACTCTGATATTTTTTGGTAATTGCTTTAAATAAAAATTGATAGTCTCAGATTCCCATTTATTTAATTTATTACCAATACTAATTATTTTAATTATCATTGGACAGATTCTTCAATGGGAGTCATGTTCCGCCATAAGCCTTCTAAGTCATAAAAATCTCTTTGCTCTTTTTTCATGATATTTATAACGACATCTCCACAATCGACTAACATCCATCCCGAGTCTGCCTCACCCTCTATTCCTATTATATAAATATTATTTTTGTTTAAGTAACTTACTAATTTTTCTGAAATTGATGTCGCATGCCTATTTGAGTTTGCAGTCGCAATTATTATTTCATCTGTAAAAGAAGAAATACTTTTCACATCAAGAAATAAAATGTTTTCTGCCTTACTCTCAATCAGGCTGTTGCTGCATAGTTTAGAAAGTTTTGTATTTGGCAAGGTTAATTCTATTTTGTATATATATTCGAAGACAATTTATTAAAAAAATATAGTAATTGATATACTAAAACATAGCTATAAAAAAAGGTAAGTAATTTTTTTGGATATCAACTACATAAATATGTTCTTAGAATTTTTATCAGATTATAAAATTTATTTGGTTTGGCTTGGAACATTGTCTTTTATAATTTTTATTTTTAGCTTGTTAACTATTAAATGGTTGGTGGCTTTAATTCCCAGTGATTATTTTATAAAAAAGAATAATTCAGAATTTAGATCGAATTATCCAATATTCTGGCTAGTATCAATAATTATTAAAAATCTAATCGGTTACATCTTAATTTTTGGCGGTATCTTGATGTTGGTGCTACCTGGCCAAGGGTTATTTACAATTTTTGTTGGTTTAATGCTTAGCAATTATCCTGGAAAGTTTTATATTGAAAGAAAGTTTATAGCTATTCCAAGCGTCTTAAGGGCAATTAATTGGTTAAGGAAAAAATCAAATACTCCACCAATAAAAATATAGAGTCAATGCTTAACTTGAAGATAAATCTTCAATATATTTAGATAAAATAGATAATCTCTGAGATGCATCAAATGCTTCTAATAGACTTTGTTTATGGTAACCTGGTATTGGTATTAAGCCTGCTAAATGATATGCAACAGAATCTGCAGAATTAAAATCAACATTCAAAGGCATATCTACTATTCTTGGATGTTTAATTAACTGTGAAAGAATATTACTAATTTCTGGAAATTCTGCTAATAGTGCCTGGTCGTCTACTTCAGGGTCTACAACTGGTTGGGTTTTTGCTATGTGCAGACCATCTTGCAACTGCATCAAATCTTTTATTAATACTTTGTTAGCTGATTGAACAGTTATTCCTAAAAGCCCATTGGGTAAATTATTGAAATCAATTATCTCAACATAAGATCCTTTCTTAGAAATCTCATAGTCATCTTCCTTTGAATGTTTTTTTTGATAAACAATTACAAAACCATGATCATTCTTCATGCAATCCTTAACCATGTTTATGTATCTTGGTTCAAAAATCTGTAGGTTTTGTACAGTGCCAGGAAGAGCAACAATGCCCAATGGAAAAACTGGTAAGCTACTTGCTTTCAAGATAATTAGTTATTGGATTAATAAATTTTTGACTGTCCTTATTAGTCATTATTATAATAATATCATAATCAAGAACTATTTCCTTTAGCTTTTGTATCAAAGACTCGATTGAATCATAAGCATTTTCATAGTCGTAAACTTTTTTATGATCAAGTAATAACACTTCATCTAATGGTTTAAAAGAATCAATTAAATTTTCTTCATGATATCCAGATGACATTGTGTTTGAAGCTAGTTCTATGAGCCCAATTATACTTTTATCATGATATTTATTTCTTATAGCTGAAGTAGAAAGATTTATTGCTGTTGGGTGATGCGAAAAATCATCATAAATTTTTATATTCGATATTTCGCCTACATAATCCATCCTTCGTTTTACACCTTTAAAACTTTTTAGAGAGTCTATTGATTCTTGAATTGTTATACCATCAAGCTTAGCTGCAAGAATTGCACAAATATAATTTTTAAAGTTATGCTCTCCAATTAAAGGTAGGTCTTTAAGTGAAAATACCTCTTCTTCTACTACCAACTCCATAGAATCGAAATTTGTATTTATTGTTTGAGAATTAATTGGAATCTTATTACACCATAAACCTTTTGAAATAAGATCATTAGTATTATCGTCATCATCAAAATAAATAATATTGCCAGATTGAGGAATAATTTTAACAAGATGATGGAATTGTTTTTTTATATCCTCTATGTCATCAAATATATCAGCATGATCAAATTCAATATTATTAATAACTAAATTTACTGGTGAATAGTGGATAAATTTTGATCTTTTATCAAAAAAAGCTGAATCATATTCATCTGCTTCTATAACAAAAGTTTTATCTGTTCCTAGTTTTGCAGAATTATCAAAATTTTTTGAAATACCTCCAACTAAAAAACCAATATCTCTACCCTGATCTTTAAAAATATGTGTCAACATATAAGATGTGGTAGTTTTGCCATGTGTGCCAGATATAGCAAAAACATTCCTTCCTTTTAATTCTTTGCCTAGCATTTCGGGACCTGATAAGAATGGTAGTTTTTTTTCTAAGATTTCCTCTACACTCTCATTACCTCTAGATAAAGCATTCCCGATCACATATAGATCAGCTGCTGGAAGCAACTCTTTATCATACCCTTTAATAGTTTTTATGCCTTTATCTATTAAATAATCAGACATTGGAGGGTAAAACTGAATATCAGAACCAGAGACTTCATGACCAGATTCTGAAAGTATTTGTGCCAATCCAGCCATAAAGGTTCCACAAATGCCTAGGATATGTATTCTCATATTAGTTATAATACGACACTTGAATTTTATTCAAAGTATAAGAAGGTAAATAATGAAAAAAAATGCATTTTATGCACAATCTGGAGGAGTAACATCTGTAATTAATGCTACTGCCTCTGCATTAATCTTAGAATCTAAGAAACATAAATCTAAGATTGGTAAAGTATTTGCAGGAAAAAATGGAATTTTAGGTGCGTTAAGAGAAGAATTAATTGATACTTCTAAAGAAAGTTCATCAGCAATAAAATCTCTCAGAGAAAAGCCTGGTGGAGTATTTGGTTCTTGTAGATTCAAATTAAAAAGCCTGAATGAAAACAAAAAAGAATATGAAAGGTTGGTAGAAGTCTTTAAAGCCCATGATATTGGATACTTCTTCTATAATGGAGGAAATGACTCTGCTGATACAGCTTTTAAGGTTTCTGAAATTAGTAAAAAGATAGGATACCAAATTAATTGTATTGCTATTCCAAAAACTGTTGATAATGACCTAGCTGTAACGGATTGCTGTCCTGGGTTTGGTTCAGCAGCAAAATATATTGCGACTTCAACTATGGAAGCGTCTTTAGATGTTGCTTCTATGTCGGAAACATCTACAAAAGTGTTCATTCTTGAGGTCATGGGAAGGCATGCTGGTTGGATGGCTGCATCATCAGCTTTAGCAAGAACTGAAAAAAATGATGCTCCACATATTATTTTATTGCCTGAAGTTACTTTTAATTTAAATAACTTTTTATCAAAAATTAAGAAAGTAATTAATCAAAATGGTTACTGTGTCATTGTTGCTTCCGAAGGTGTAAAAAATAATAAAGGTAAATTCTTGGCAGAGACTGATACTAAAGATGCTTTTGGGCATGCTCAACTTGGTGGCGTAGCTCCATATTTGTCATCAATTATTAATAAAAAATTAAAACTAAAAAATCATTGGGCTGTATCAGATTATCTTCAAAGGAGCGCAAGGCATATTGCTTCAAAAACTGATTTACTACATGCGGAAGCGGTAGGTATTCATGCAGTTAAATATGCTATTAAAGGAATGAATGGAGTTATGCCCGTTATTGTTAGAGGTAAAGGGGATAAATATTCATGGAAGATTGAACCAGCTCCATTATCTAAAATAGCTAATGTTGAAAAAAAATTACCTAAATCTTTTATATCTAAAGATGGATTTGATGTAACTTCAAAAGCAATGAAATATTTACAACCTTTAATATTGGGTGAGGCTTTTCCAAATTTTAAAGATGGGATTCCTACTTCTGAAAAGCTTAAACTGATCGAAGTAACAAAAAAACTGCCAAAATGGAAAAGCTAAGAGGCTTTAAGATTTAACTCATCAATAATATTCCTAATTTCATTTATTAAAATGTTCTTATCGTCTTCGTTAAGAAAGTCGCCTACTATTACATCATCTCCTTTAGATCTAAAACTTAGTCTTAATAATTTATTAGCATCATTTTCAATTATAAAAGAAGTAAATGTTCTAAATTCTTCCCAAAGATACTCTGCTTTATTTATACCCTTCTCTATTTTTACAATTTCTTGAGATATATAAATTAACTCTTTCCTACTACTCCACTTAAAACTTAAATAAAAAGCTATTAATAAGATGGCGATCTCTATTCCAGCAAAAGGAAGTATTAAATAGGCGCCGAAAAAATAAAAAGCTACAGCAATGCTAATACAGATAAATGAAATACTTGCTAAGAAAATAACCCTATAGATGCCAATTAACGAACTATTTGGACTTAATGTAATTAAATAACTTGATTTACTTCTTTCTTCGACTAATACCAATTAAGACAACCTTTATTTTAAAGTTATGATTCTTCTTTTTTAGATTTTACTTCTTCTGTTAATCTTTCAATATTAATTAACTTCCCAACTTTCTTTCCTCTTTTCGCCCTTGAAAGAATATATTCTGACCAATCTTTGGGCTTAAGAGTTACAGATCTCTTGCCCACTTCGATTTTTAAAGAGCTATCTATTGCTAAAAGTTGTGCATGCGCCATAAATTCCTCGCCTGCACTTAACTTATCTTTAGGAATATTAATAATTTTATTACCTTTACCCTTCCCAAGAATTGGGAGCTCATCTAACTCAAAGATTAATAATTTTCCTATATTTGAAACTGCGGCAATATGGGTATGATCCTCTCTTACTGGTATAGCTTTTAACATTTCAGCATGATCAGGTAATTTCATAAAAGCTCTTCCAGTTTTTTTATTAGAAATCATATTTTTATATTCAGAAATATATCCATAACCAGCCGAATTCATTATTAAAAATCTATCATCATCGGCCCCAATTACAGATGAAATGAATTTGACTCCGGAGTCAGCATTTAACCTTCCAGTTATAGGTTCTCCCATGCCTCTTGCAGATGGAAGAGAGTGACTTGGAATAGAGTATGCCTTTCCATTTGAATCTAAAAATATTGCAAGCTGGTTGCTTTTTCCTCTTGCAAAATCCTGTAAAGAATCATCACCTCGATATGATAAAGAGGTTGGATCAATATCATGACCTTTTGCGCTTCTTATCCATCCAGCCTCTGATAATACAACCGTTATAGGCTCAGTGACTATCGTTTCTTCTTCAGAGAAAACCTTTGCATTAGATTCATGAATAATCGGAGATTTTCTTTCTTCTCCAAATTCTTCTTTTATCTCAATTAATTCATTCTTAATTAAGGTTTTTAGCCTAGTTTTAGATTTTAATATTTTCTCAATATTGTTTTGTTCATTAACCAATTCATCTCTTTCATTTTCAAGCTTTAATTGTTCTAGCTTGGCTAATTGCCTAAGTCTTATTTCTAATATTGCATTTGCTTGTATATCTGATAGCTTAAAAGTTTTTATTAATTCTTTCTTAGGTTCATCTGATTTCCTAATTATTTTAATAACCTTGTCTAAGTCAATAAATACTGTTAACAAGCCCTTTAATACATGCAATCTATCATTGACTTGATCTAGTCTATGTTCAAGTTTTCTTTTAACAGTATTTTTACGAAAAACTAACCACTCTTTTAACAATTCAACTAGCGAGAAAACCTTTGGTCCACCTTTCAATGAAATTAAATTCATATTCATCCTATAAGTTTTTTGTAGATCAGTTGAAGCAAATAAGTGATTCATTAGATCTTGAGCATTCACTCTATTTGACCTCAGAGTTATTACCAATCTAACTGGCTCTTCATGATCACCCTCATCTGTTAAATCAACTACCATAGGTAATTTCTTGTTTAGCATCTGTTCAGCTATTTGCTCAAGAATTTTTGAGCCGGATGCTTGGTATGGCAATGCATTTATTATTATCTGATTCTTTTCTTGCTCCCAATGTGCTTGAATTTTAAATCCGCCCCTTCCAGTAAGATACATTTCTTCTAACTCTTCATCATTGATAATAATTTCTGCTTCATTTGAAAAATCTGGTCCTTTTATTATCTTAAGCATTTCTTTTAAAGTTGATTTTGGTTTATCTAATAGACGAACTGCGGCATCAATGATTTCATTTATGTTGTGTGATGGAATATCTGTTGCCATTCCAACAGCAATCCCAGATGTTCCATTAAGTAAAATCATAGGTACTTTTGAAGGAAAGATAACTGGCTCTAATAAAGAGCCATCAAAATTTGGTTGCCAATCAACTGTTCCTGATTTCAGTTCAGAAATTAGTAAGTTTGCAAAATTGGTTAATTTAGATTCTGTATATCTCATTGCAGCAAATGATTTTGGATCATCCTGAGAACCCCAATTTCCTTGACCATCAACTAAAGGATATTTAAAAGAAAAATTCTGTGCCATTAATACCATAGCTTCGTATGCTGCGCTATCTCCATGAGGATGAAATTTACCTATAACATCCCCAACTGTTCTTGCTGATTTTTTATATTTAGATGTAGCATCAAGTCCTAGCTCAGACATTGCATATAAGATTCTTCTTTGAACAGGTTTTAAACCATCGCCAACATTTGGAAGTGCACGATCTAAAATTACATACATTGCATAATTCAAATATGATTCTTCAGCATATTTCTTTAAACTGATTGAATTAAATTGATCTTTTGCCATAGTTAAATCCTCACTAACGAACCTTTCTTCTCAAGCCACTCTTTTCTTGCTGGTGCATTCTTCTTTGATAAAAGAAGATCCATCATTGCATTAGCGTTATCGGTTGCTGAAACTGATAGTCTTACTAATTGTCTTGTATTGGGATCCATTACTGTTTCTCTTAGTTGTGATGGGTTCATTTCTCCAAGACCTTTAAACCTCTGAATATTAATCTTTGGTTTGCCTTTTTTGTTTTTAAATTCTTTTACAACATTATCTTTTTGTTTTTCATCTAATGCATATAAAACTTCTTTACCGCAATCTATTCTATAAAGTGGTGGCATAGCTATAAAAATTCTACCGTCCTTAACGAGACTTTTATAATGTCTTAAAAATAAAGCACATAATAATGTAGCTATATGCAAACCATCTGAATCAGCATCAGCTAAAATACATATTTTTCCATAACGAAGTCCTGAAAGATCATTATTACCAGGCAAAACTCCAATAGCTGTTGAAAGATTTTTTATTTCTTGTGATTTTATTATTTCTTCACTTTCTAGCTCCCAGGTATTTAATATCTTGCCTCTTAAAGGCATGATTGCTTGAAATGATCTTTCTCTAGCTTGTTTTGCAGAACCTCCTGCCGAATCACCCTCAACTAAGAATAACTCTGTCTTATTTAAATCTTCGCTATTGCAATCAGATAATTTTCCAGGCAATGCCGGTCCTTTAAATGTTTTTTTTCTTTCGACCGTATTGGAAGCCTTAGCTCTTGCCTGTGCAGAAGCTATTGCTAATTCTGCTATCTGCTCCCCTTCTTCGGTATGTGTATTTAGCCATATACTTAAAATGTCCTTGGTCGAACTACTAACAAAAGACATATGGTCTTTTGAATCAAGCCTTTCTTTAGTTTGTCCTGCAAACTGTGGATTCTGTAATTTAGAAGAAACTACAAAAATTGCATTATTTAGAACATCATCTGCATTCAACTTAAGGCCTTTGGGTATTAAACTCCTATACTCGCAAAATTCTTTTAGAGCTTCTAAAAGCCCTGATTTAAATCCATTTAAATGTGATCCTCCTTGAGATGTTGGGATTAAGTTAACATAAGTCTCATCAAGCTTATTCTTTGGTGGCCTGCCACTCCAATTAACTACAAATTCAACCTCTTGTGAATCCGAATCTTTTGAAGAGAGTATTGACTCTTCAAGAATTAAATCTATGCCATCAGAGGCCTCCTCAAGATAACTTTTTAAACCATCTTCAAAGTACCATTTTATTTTTTCAGCTTTTCTTTCATTATTAAAATGGATAGTAAGTCCAGGACATAAAACTGCTTTAGCTTTTAATAAATGTTTTAACTCTTTTACTTTTATCTCCTCTGATTCAAAATATTTTGAATTAGGTTTAAATTTAATGGTGGTTCCGCTATTTCTTGCTCCAACTTCACCAACTACTTTTAATTCATCTTGCTTATCTCCATTTTTGAATTTCATTTCATATTCTTTAGTATCTCTCTTAATATTAACTTGGAGAGATTCCGATAAAGCATTCACTACAGAAACACCAACCCCATGAAGTCCTCCAGAAAAGTTATACTCTTCTCCAGAAAACTTTGCTCCTGCATGTAATTTACATAAAATCAATTCAACTCCACTAACTTTATGTTCTGGATGAATATCAACTGGCATACCTCTACCATCGTCACTGATTTTTATAAGTCCATTTTTTTGTAATTTAATTTTTATATTCGAACAATGGCCTGATATAGCTTCATCAACTGAGTTATCTAGTACTTCTTGAATGAGATGATTTGGACAGGATGTATCAGTATACATACCAGGTCTTTTTCTAACAGGATCTAATCCAGAAAGAACTTCTATTGCTTTTGAGTCGTATGTATTCTTGGCCAATTTAATTAACCTTAAAGAGGAATTGATAAAAACTTTCTTTTACTTTCTTTGTCATAAAAGTTTTTTAATTTGTTATTATTCTACTCTAAACAAACAAAAAAAACGTTTTAATTGTTATAAAATATTATAATGTTTACACTGCATACATTAAATGAGGTAAAATATAGCAATGCATTTTAACTTTTATATAAAATCTTTAGTGATTCTTTTTTCATGCTCATATTTATGGGCTGAAAATATTTTAGATATTTATAATGAAGCCCTTGAGAATGACCCTACATTTAAAGCTGCAGAATATTCATATTTATCTGATAAACAGATAGTAGTTCAAGGAAGAGCTGCCCTTCTGCCAAGCATCACATTAAGCGGTTCAACAAATTGGAATGAATATTATCAGAATGATATTCTTCAGCAAGATTATAATTCTTTCTCTAAATCTGCCAGAGTTTCACAACCCCTTTTCAGGTTAGATACTTGGTTTAATTTTAAAAGATCAAAATCTTTAACAGATGCTGCAGAGGCTGATTTTGCTTATGAACAACAAAACCTCTTACTAAGAACTGCAGAATTATATTTTGGTGTATTAAGAGCCATCGATAATCTTAATGCTGCTATTTCTGAAGAAAAAGCAATTAAAAAACAATTAGATCAAGCACAACAAAGATACGAAGTAGGTCTATCTGCTATTACCGGCGTTCAGGAAGCTCAGCTTGCATATGATCTCAGTAAGGCTGCAAGAATTAACAATGAAGGCAACTTATTTTCAGCTAGAGAGGCTTTGAATGCATTAATAGGTAGAGAAATTTTCTCACTAGATGAGCTAGGAGAAGGTTTAGAGATCTCTAATCCATACCCTAATTCAAAAGAAGAATGGGTAAAATTAGCTTTAGAAAATAATTACCAACTTAAAGCAGCAGACCTTAGGAAAAATGCTGCTAAAAGCAATGCAAGGAGTGCAGCATCAGATCGTTTGCCAAAGATTGATATTGTCGGCGCAGGATCAGAATCAGAAACAAACCAATTTAATTACGAAGGTTTCAGTATAAATGGACAAGGTATTCCTGTCCCAGCTGTTACAGGAAGAAGGAACTATTCTATTCAATTAAGTATGCCAATATTTCAAGGTGGAGCGGTCTACTCGAAAAGAAAACAAGCTTATGCTCAATATAATGAAGCTGATGAAAATACCTTATTTGCTGAAAGAAGAATAATTCAAGAAGTCAGATCACAATTTTCAAATGTTGTTACTTTGGTAGCAAATGTAACTGCTCAACAACAAGCCGTAATCTCTGCAACAAGTGCGCTCGAAGCAACACAAGTTGGTTATAAAGTAGGAACTAGGAATGTTGTGGACTTACTTCAAGCAGAGAAAAATCTTTACAGTGCTGAAAAAAACTTAGCTAATGCAAAATATGATTATATATTAGCTAACTTAAGACTTGCCTTGGCAGCAGGAACTATAAGTCCTAGCGATATCGTAGAGATAAACAACTTACTTAAATAATTTATGCCAGAGCTTCCGGAGGTTGAGACTACCGTTAGAGCTATTAATCAATTCGAAAACTCTTTTCTTAAAAAAATTGTTATACATAACAAAAATTTGAGATGGGAGGTAGAAAGCGAAATAGAAGAATTGACAAAAAATAAGCTGGTAAAGAAAATTACTCGAAGAGCTAAATATATTCTTATATATTTTGAAGATAATTGCTTAATGATTCATCTTGGTATGTCAGGAAAATTAAGAATCCAGAAATGTAATGACAATTATTTTAAAAAACATGATCATGCTGAATTAATTTTTAATAAAGAAAAAATAATATTTAATGACCCTAGAAGATTTGGCTCAATCCATCTAACCTCTGATCCGGCCAAACATAAATTAATATCTAGTCTTGGTATAGAGCCATTATCAAAATCTTTTGATAAACATTATCTTTTTGATATATGTAGTAAAAGCAATCTAAATATTAAAAAATTAATTATGAATCAGAAGAATATTGTCGGTGTTGGAAATATATATGCATCAGAAAGTCTTTTTTTAGCAAAAATAAATCCCAAAAAAATATCTAAAAAAATTTCTTTAGACGAGTCTGATAAATTGGTTAAGTCAATAAAAAAGGTTCTTAGATATGCAATAAAAATGGGAGGCACTACTCTTAACGATTTTTATTCGCCTGATGGCAATCAAGGATATTTTAAATTCAAATTAAATGTTTATGGAAGAGATGATAAGAAGTGCAGAGTCTGTAGTAATAATATTAAAAAAACAATTATTGGCCAAAGAGCAACATTTTCATGTGATAGCTGTCAAACTTAAGAAGTTAGTTTAGCTTTTAAAGCTTGTTCAACACTAGGATGTACAAATTTTGAAATATCTCCTTTTAAGTCACATATCTCTTTTATCAAACTTGAAGAAACATAAATTAAACTTTCTTTAGGTGTTAGGAATATACTTTCTATATTAGGAGCTAGTGATCTATTCATGGTAGCTAGCTGAAATTCATATTCAAAGTCAGAAACAGCCCTTAATCCTCTTATGATTGCACATGCATTTTGCTCTTTAGCAAGATCAACGGTCAATTGTCTTGGGAAACCCACCACTTCTACTTGTGAATTATCTTTATAAATTTCTTTTGCAAGTTTTATTCTGTCTTCTAAGTTAAATAATGGGTTTTTAGCTTCATTTTTTGCAATAGCAATTATTATCTTATCAAAAAGGCCGCAAGCTCTATCAATAATATCCATATGCCCAAAGGTTATTGGATCAAATGAGCCTGGATATATAGCTACTTTCATATAACTGGAATAATACTAAACATTCGAATTTAATCAAATAAATATAGTTGTTTTTAATTTTTTTTGTTTTAACATGGTTTAGTTAAATATTTTATTAGGGGAGAAATTAAATGAAAATATTATGTATCTTATATGATGATCCTACTACTGGCATGCCTCAAAAATATGCTAGAGATAGTTTACCCAAACTAGATAAATATCCTGATGGTATGACTTTGCCATCACCAAGTGCTATTGATTTCACTCCTGGTGAACTTCTTGGTTGTGTATCAGGCGAGCTGGGGCTAAGAAAGTTTCTAGAAGATGCTGGTCATACTCTTGTTGTTACATCAGATAAGGATGGGGATGGGTGTGAAGCAGACAAAGAATTAGTTGATGCTGATATAGTAATATCACAACCATTTTTTCCATACTATCTCACAAGAGAAAAGATGGAATCTGCCCCAAATCTAAAAATGGCAATAACTGCAGGCATAGGTTCTGATCATGTAGATTTACAGGCTGCTATGGATAATAACGTAGATGTGGTTGAGGTTACTTATTGTAATTCTAGATCTGTTGCTGAACATATTGTAATGATGATTTTATCAATGGTAAGGGACTATCATAATCAACACAGAATTGTAAAAGAAGGTGGATGGCATATTGCTGATGCTGTTCAAAGATCATACGACGTTGAAGGTATGCATGTT
The DNA here is from genome assembly GCA_902563835.1 of uncultured SAR86 cluster bacterium. Taxonomy (GTDB): domain Bacteria; phylum Pseudomonadota; class Gammaproteobacteria; order Magnimaribacterales; family D2472; genus SAR86A. The sequence goes on along the minus strand of CACEZB010000002.1, from coordinate 43,920 downwards.
GGAACTGTCGCTGCCGGAAGAATTGGTATTGATATGCTTAGAAAAATGAAACCTTTTGATGTTCATTTACATTATTTTGATATTCATAAACTTCCAGATGAAGTGGAAGCAGAATTAAACCTCACCTATCATGAATCGGTTGAATCGTTAGTTGCTGTATGTGATGTGGTGAATATTAGTTGCCCTTTACATCCAAAAACTGAGCATTTATTTAACGATGAAATGATTAGTAAGATGAAACGCGGTGCATATATTGTAAATACTGCTAGGGGTAAAATTTGTGATAAAGATGCAATTGCAAGGGGTCTGGAGAGTGGCCAACTAAGTGGTTATGCTGGAGATGTATGGTTCCCACAACCTGCGCCTAATGACCATGTTTGGAGGTCAATGCCGAATCATGGAATGACGCCTCATACATCAGGAACATCATTATCAGCACAAGCAAGGTATGCAGCTGGTGTTAGAGAAATATTAGAATGTTTCTTTGAAGATAAGCCAATTAGAGAACCATATTTAATAGTACAAAATGGAGATTTAGCAGGAATGGGAGCCCATTCTTATACAAAAGGAACTGCAACTGATGGTTCTGAAGAGGCTGCTGAATTTAAGAAATAATAATCTAAAAAATAGCTACTAGAAACGTCATAATAAAGAATGTTTCTAGTAGTTATTTAAATATAATATCTAAATGAAGAAAACTATTGCCATAATTGGCTCTTCTGGAGCTATCGGAAATTCAATATGTGAAGTATTACTAAGTGAGTATCCAATAAAAAAACTATATAAGTTTTCAAGAAAAATTCTGAGCAAAGATACAGATAAAATAAAGAATATTGTGATAGATATTGAAGATGAGAACTCAATTAAAGAATCCGTAAAACATATACCCAAAGATGTTAAATTTGATTTAATTTTTGTAGCTACAGGATTATTGCATAATGAGAATGAAATATTTCCTGAAAAAAGTATTAAAGATATAAATACTGATATGTTTCAAAAAGTTTTATTAGTGAATGCTATAGGCCCTGCATTAATTGGTAAGTATTTTATTCCTTTGCTAAAAAAAGATATTAAAAGTGTATTTGCTTTTTTGAGTGCAAAAATAGGAAGTATTAGTGATAACAAAATTGGTGGATGGTATTCATATCGAGCAAGCAAGGCGGCATTGAATCAAATCATTAAAAATTTTAGCATTGAAATAAGAAGAAATAATAATAATGCTATATTCGTAGGTCTTCAGCCAGGAACCGTTAAGAGCTTTTTAAGTAAGCCTTTTCAAAAGAATGTAAATAAACAAACGCTTTTCACTCCTAAATATTCTGCAAAAAAATTGCTTAAAGTAATTGATTCACTTGATCATGAAGATAGTGGTAAATTATTTTCTTGGAACGGTGAAGAAATACAACCATAAAAAAACCCAGCTATAAGCTGGGTTTTTCTTGAATAAAGTTAAATTATTCTGAGTCGCTAACAGCAGCTACATATATAGCTAAACCAAATGCGATTTTGTTAATAAAATCAGCATAGTTATAGATTAAGTTAGCATTACCCATGTCAGCATTAGCTCCAACACCTACCCAATATCCAATAGGATAGATTGCCCAACCAACAGTAACAATTAATCTAATTGTACCGAAAGCACTTTGAGCAGCTGCATTGCCACTAGAAGCATTAAGCTGTCCAGCTTCACCAGAGAAAATCTCATAGACAATGTACAACCAAGCTAATACTCCAACAATACCCATTACATTTGCACTCGCAACTCCAGTTTCTCCCATGAAACCACAAATAAGCATTACTAAAGATGCTCCAAGCAATTTCCAGAAAAGACCAGAACTAACATTAGTACAAACTCTAAGAATTAAGTAAAACTCAATTATTTGAAGTGGTACTGTTATTAACCAGTCAATATATCTATATACAGTTGGAGATGTTCCAGTTTCGACCCAAACGCCTCTCATATATAGATAATGCCAAAACGCAATACCAGTAACTAAACCAGCAACTGATAATGAAGTTTTCCATTTGCCGTGTACTCTGTCTCTTTCTACGAAAAAGAACACAGTAGCAGCAAGCATAGCAGCTGTTACAATCCAAAATGACATTCCTGTCATATCGCCTGTGCTGAGATCTGCAGCAAAAGCAGGTAGCGCAACAACGCCAGCTAAAGTTAATAAAAATTTCATATATAACTCCTTATAAGATAAGCAGGAGTAAAATTACTCCCCCCCGTTAATATACAAGTGCATATCATACCAAAAAATACCAAAATGTATCAAATTTAAAGAATTTAATAAATGATTAATGATACGCCAATAATGATAGTTAAGTAATAATCAGGGGTGTATGATCAAATCTAGCTATAAAATAACATAAATTTTATGAGTACATATAAAAAAATGAGTACAAATGATGAAAAATGAGTACATATATTGTATTTATTTATAAAATTTTGTGTTATAGTGAGTACATTATGAGTACAAATAATGACAAATATTTAGTTTTAAGAGGGAAAAATAAAGATATTTATTTTATTCAAAAGAGATTATCTAAAGATCAGGCGCTAATACTAGGCAAGGATTTTATAAAAAAATCTCTTGAAACTACTGATATCAATATTGCGAGAGAAAAAAGGGATAAAATGCTTAAAGAGCTTGCGGATTTAACTACAAATAATCAAGATATTTCTTATAATTTTGATAATATAGATGAATTTACTATAAATAATCAAGAAAATCACCAAAATGAGCTAAAAATTCATAATAATAGTGTACCCATAGCAGAAAACAATAAAAATATACCTTATCACTACAAAAATGATAACAGATATACAATATTTTCATTAAAAGTCCCTAAATTTCCAGAAAAAGACGATCTTATTATCAAAATAGATAAAATTATTCCTATTGCTATAGTTCTATTAACCCTATTTATAGCCTTTATTGTCTAATTTAAGAATTCCCCTCCTTATCATTCAAAAGGTACTTGTGTGTAATTGCAGCCCATATTAGGATTAGATTTTCGTGAATTTTCTTCCATTCTTTTATTTTTTTATAAATTGAAATATCGTTAATATCTAGTCCATAGTAAATAAATAAATTATTAATATCTAAATCATGTAGTTTGTAAGAATGGATTACTGATACAAGATCAAAATATTTACTATTGATACTCGCAAACTCCCAATCAATAAAATAAGTTTTATTTTGTGTATGAAGAATATTTAAAATATTTAAGTCATTATGAGAAAATACAAAGTCTCCTTTATCTTCATCTTTCGTTATTTCTTTAAATAAATTAATTGCTTGTTCTAAATGATTTTCTTCTGGCCATTTAAATCCTGATAAAAGTTCTTGATATATATTTAATTGGTCATTAAATGTAATAAATTTTTTTGGTGGTTTTACTGAGTGTATTTTTTTTATACCCTCCCCCAGTTGTATTAAATATTTATCTTCTAAACTTTCGTTAGATAAGTCACCGTCAATAAGATATGATTCGCCAAAAATTGGAAAACTTATTTCATTAAGGTTTTTTTTATCTTCTATATATTCATATATTAATAAGTTATTTTTTTTATCTATAAAATGAACGTTAGGGCACAAACCATTAGTTGTTAATTGTTTAATTATATTTTTATGTAAATAATTATTCGTTATGGTTTTTAATTTAGAGTTTTTCAAAGTTGATAATTTAAATATAGCTCTTTTGTTTTTAAATTCACCATGATATGTTTTTGAGGTAAATCCAAATCCAAAACTATATGGCTCGCCATCTTTATCTTTGTCAAATTCAAATGAAAGTTTTAGTTTTTTTAATATATTTTTAATGTCGCTCATTAGGCTCTAAATATTTTTTCTCCAGGCAATGTAACCAAAACATATCATAATAAAATATATTAATGTACTTTCAATTTTGTTCATTAAATTCTAAATATTTTTTTCTCCAGGCAATGTAACCAAAACATATGATAATTAGATACACAAAGAATAATATTGACGTTAAATATAATTCTCTGGATAAAAATAAATATATAGAAATAGCATCAATAACAAACCAATAGATCCAATTTTCAAGAATTTTTTTAGCTACCATATATGTAGTTACAATTGCTCCCCAAGATGTAAATGCATCTAAAAATGGCATTGCTGCATTTGTATATTTTGTTAGAATAAATCCAGTTATTATCGCAAGTATTATTACTGAACTTATTGTTATGAAATGTTCTATATTACTCCAAGTTCGTATCGTATTGTTTGAATTAATTTGAATTAATTTTGTCCATTGAAGCAATCCGTATAGTGCCATAATTATATAAAAGATTTGCAAATATGCTTCCATTATTAATCCAGCATCATACATAATAAAGAAATATAATAATGAGCTAATAATAGCCGCATACCAGCACTTTACGTCTTCTTTAGCAGCTAGTAATAAATATAATATTGCGCTTATAACTGCAATTATTTCAATAATTAAATTTATCATACCGTTTCAAATTCATCTCTAATTGACACATCAATATGTCTAGGATCGCTCTGTCTTTTGATGGAAATATTTGTAATGTTTATTACGTTTATAACTCTAATAATTTTATTAATTAAATTCATTATACGTTTTTGAATTTATCTATAATTGACACATCAATATGTCTAGGATCGCTCTGTCTTTTGATGGAAATATTTGTAATGTTTATTACGTTTATAACTCTAATTATTTTAGTTATTAAACTTATATTAATTTCTAAATTCATATCTAATTGATACACCAATATGTCTAGGATCACCCTGTCTTTTGTATAAGGTATCTATGAAATGAGGTGCTTCATTACCAAAATAAAATCCGCGTGTTGAATAGTATTCATCAAATAAATTTCTTACCCATAGCTCAGCAGTAATGCTATCTATATTTTTTCCGAAAGCGAGGTTTACTAATTGATAACTTTTTGATTTATTATTGTGAGACTCAGAATAATAGAAATCACTTTTACCATTAGTTTCAATTCTAAAATATTTATTATTACTCATATCAAAATTTATTCCTGCTGAGAATGTTCTTTCTGGTGCGTGAGCTTGTGATCTATTTTCTAAATCTTCTCTTGATTCCCAATTATTAATTTGTGTTTTAAGGATTCCTAAATTTAAATAAATCAGCATACGTTCTCTTAATAAAAAATTTGAATTAAATTCAAATCCGTAATTTTTTCCATTAGCTGCATTTTGAGTTAAGTATGAAAAAGTATTCGGATCTGCTGAATCTACTTGTCTTGAAATCAAAACTTGTTGATCTTTTCTTTTTGAGAAAAATATCACTGCTGATAAATTTAGATCTTGGTTATCAAATTTTGAATTTATCCCAAATTCATAATTAGTCAAAAATTCTGGATCATATATTAAATTTTTATTCGAAGAATTATCTAATGCATCTAACCCTAAATTAAATCCGCCTTGTTTATATCCACGTGCTATTGATAAATACATATTTGATTTCATATTCATATTTTTTATAAGTGAGAGCTTTCCTCCATTCATATAGTTTGAAGGATTAAATGATTCATTGTTTGAGTCATTGTATTTTGAATCCCAATTTTCCCATCTCATTCCAAATGCTAATTTGTATTGCTCATTTAAAAAATAATCTATATTTCCGAAAATTGATAAATTTTGAGACTTATAATTTCTTAAAATTGAAGATTTACTTGTATAAGGACTATATGGGTCTGAAGGATCTCCATAAATTCCATCGTCATTTGTTAAATTCGACTCTTTTAATTGAGAAAAATCTACTCCAATAATCCATTCAAATGGTATTTTTGATAAAAAACTATGATTTTTAGACAAAAAACGTATTTCTTGGCTAAAAGTATCTCTATTTCGTAGAGTTTTTGAGAAATAATCATATGTATATGGGAAATGCGAGTCTTTATTACCCCAATCTGCATCATAACTAAAAATAACATCTGTTTTTGTTGTGCTCGTATAACTTTGTAAATCAAAGTTTTTATAATTTTTAAATATTTTTATTCCATAGGTGTTGGTTTTTTGTGAATCCATGCCTGGACGATCAGATAAAGTATTTAAACTTCCATCGATAGTCCAAATATCTGCAGGATCATTTATATCAACTTGAGAAACTAAAAATTTAATTTTAGTTTTGCTATCTATATCCCAATCTAATTTATATCTTAATGTAAGCTCATCTTTTCTTGATGTATCTTTTTTGTTCAAAAAAATATTTTTTCTAAACCCGTCTGCATAATCTGTTCTAATAACAAAACGATATTTAAGATTTATTTTTTTTGTTGGTCCACCAAATGCAAGACCAATATTTTGCATCCCATAATCGCCAAATGTTAATTCAGATGTTCCCTCAAATTCATCAGTTGGATCTTTTGTCTTAATGTAGATTAATCCGGCAAGAGCATTTGCTCCTGATCTCGATCCTTGTGGCCCTCTATAAATTTCCACTTGATCAATATCAAAAGTTGTTGCAATTCCTCCCTGGCCAGAATAATCAATATCATCAATTAAAAATCCTACTGAAGAATTTGGAGTTCCTAGATACCCAGATCTTTCTCCAATTCCTCTTATCTGAAAATATCTTGCCCTTGAATCTGAAGCTGCATAATTTAAATTTGGTATCAAATAAGATAGTTGTTGAAAATGTTTAATTGCTTGAGATTTAATTTCTTCAGATTGAATTACAACAATACTTGAATCTTTCTCACTTAAAGATGCTTTGCGATATTCTCCTTGAACAATAACTTCTTCAATTTCTTGAGCAAAGTTAAATAATGAGAAAACTAATGGTAATAAAAAGATATTTTTTTTTTTAATATACATTTGTAATTCCTCCGCAACAATTGTGTTGATCAGGTTCAAAGAGTTCCTAATGATCTCAGGCTATATTTGCCACCCCTTTACATTAAAAATATATTAATTGAAAAAACTACGATTTGGAAGCGGTTTAAATTGAATCTAGCTAGAATATAAATCTAATTTTAATTGGTATATATTTTTCCTTTATTTATAAAATTGCATTCCATGAGATAGATCTTTTATATTAAATTTAAGATGGTCGTATTACATTTGAAGATGCATACAACGTAAGAACAATAAAAATAATCGACCAGTATTTCTACTAAAGTTAATTTTTAATTAATCTAAAATTATTACCGCATATCAGTTATTTAAACTAATATTAACCCTCATTTATTTTTAATAACGCATATCCATAAATTTCAGCTATTTGATTAATTCTCTTGTCTTTCGGCGTTCCTGCTCCGTGCCCAGCCCTATCCTCAATACGAATTAAAATTGGGTTATTGCACGATTGGTTTTCTTGGAGTTTCGCTGCAAATTTGAATGAGTGTGACGGCACAACTCTATCATCTCTGCTAGCAGTTGTTATAAGAGTAGTTGGGTAACAAATATCTGATTTAATATTATGCAATGGGCTGTAAGCAAGGAGATTTTCAAATTCATCTTTTTGATCTACTGAACCATAATCGCTTTCCCATGCCCAACCTATTGTAAATTTACTGAACCTCAACATATCAAGGACACCCACTTGTGGAATAGCAACTTTATACAAATCAGGATTTTGCAACATCGTTGCTGCAACCAAAAGTCCACCATTTGATCTTCCATCAATTGCAGTTGTTTCTGGAGAGCCAATTTTCTGATCATGTAAAAATTTTGCTGCATAAGCAAAATCATCAAAGACATTTTGTTTATTTAATAACATACCGTCAGCATGCCATGCATCTCCATACTCACCACCACCTCTTAGGTTTGCAACAGCGTAGACCCCATTCTGATTTTTCCAAGCAGTGTGACTCTTACTGAAATTTGGAAGGATAGAAATATTAAAACCACCATAACCATAAATTAATAATGGTGTCTTCTCATTTATATCTAATGATTTTTTATGACTGATATGAATAGGAATCTTGGTTCCATCTTTTGATTCATAAAATTTTAGACTCGATACATAATCATCTGATTTATATCCATTAAGCTCCTCTTTCCAAAATAACTTTGATGTGAAATTATTAAAATCAAATTCATATATTTCTCTTGGAGTAACGTAATTAGTTATTGAATAATAAGATTTTGTATCTTCTATGTCTCCGCCGAACCCACTTATATTTCCTTTTTTGGGTAATTCAATTTCAGAAATAAATTCTCCCTTAAGATTAAACAATTTAATAGTTGAAAAAGTATCGACTAAATAATTAATTACAAAAAAATTATTAACAAGGTTTACCGATCTTATCGCATGCTCAGATTCACTTATAACATCATTCCATACCAAGGACCCATTTTTTATTTCTAAATTAACTATTTTTCCGTTTTTAGCACTTTCGGTGGTATAAAACCAAAAAATATTGTCTTTATTATCAATAAAAGAGTAGGCTCCAATTAATTCATCAATTATTGGTATAAATTTAGTATCAGGGCTTAATTGAAGGTATATCCTATTCCTTTCGTCCGTTCCTTCTGAAATTGAGAGTATTTTTATATCACTATCTTCAATTACTTTAATGCTCCAACCCCATCTAGGTTGGTCAGGATTCTCATAAATAACCCTATCTTCTGATTGATTGGTTCCTATTTTATGAAACATTAGCCTTGGTGACTGATTAAGATCCTTTAGGACTTCTCCATCAGGCTCATCATATTTCTGATAATAAAAACCAGAGTCATCATTTTCCCATACGGCCCCTGAAAATTTTGCCCATCTAATTTCATCTTCAAGAATTTCGCCAGTTTCAATATTCATTACTTTCCACTTCCTCCAGTCAGAACCACCGTCAGAAATGGAATAAGCAATATGATCAGCATTATTATTTATACTGGTGCCTCCTAATGAAATAGTTCCATCTTCAGAGAAGGAATTTGGATCAATTAAAACTCTTGCATCACAATCATTACAATCCTTAATCATTAACTTGCTTTGTTGGAATGAGCCGTCATTAAAATAATAAAAAGTTTTACCTTCAACTTCATAGGGAATCGAGATTGATTCATTCTCCCAAATTGTTTCTAAATATTTAGTAATATCATTTTTATATTTATTCTTCCCAATAAACTTTTTTGTAAACTTGTTCTGTTTCTTTACCCATCTTAATGACTCAGCACTTGTAAAATCCTCTAGCCACCTATATGAATCTTGAATTTGATATCCATGAATGGTTTCATTGAAATCTATTTGCTTTGAATCAGGATAAACAATCTCATCATTTTGATTACCACATGAAATTAGCAATATAACTAAAGTTAAGCTTAAAAAATTTTTATACATACAAAACATATTACTTTACAATTAATCCATGAATCAATTTAAATCTGCTTGGCAATTTGCTTTTGCAAATTGGAAATTCTTTTTAATGCTAGCTTTACCTGTTATAGCGATTGAGTCTTTAGCAAGTTATCTTGTTATGCCTTTAGGTGGTCTAACGCAGCCTGAAGATTTTGTTGATTTTTTTCAAGCTAACTCATTAATCATAGCTATGGTTGGAATTGTTGGTCTTATATTGCAAATATCATTTTTGGGTGGTCTATGGGTTGGATATATGTCGATAGATACTGGAAAAACTATTAATCCGATTAGTGCATTACAAGTTGGTTTTTCAAAATTCTTACCGCTTTTTGGTGCTTATCTTATTGTTACTATGGTATCTGCACTAGGATTTCTGATGTTAATACTCCCTGGAATATATTTAACAGCAAGATTTGGATTATTTGCCGCACAGATAATGTTTGAAAATAATAAAATTTTTGAATCGATTGGAGCGTCTTGGGAAAAGACAGATGAATACGGGTCTAAATTATTTATGTTTACTTTAGTATTCTTTATATTAATTCTATTATCTGCACTTTTGCTATCCAGTATAATTCCTGAGGGTATTGTCCAAATCGTTCTGCTTGCTTTAACTGAATATATTTTTGTTGTTCCATTAGGGTACATTTACTTTACACTCTATAAATCAATTAAAGTCGGTTAGAGTAATTGTCGAATTTGTAATTCAAAGGTAGAATGCTCATTCGTTGATAGGGCCTGTAGCTCAGTTTTGGTTAGAGCGTTCGACTGATAATCGAGAGGTCGGAAGTTCGAGTCTTCCCAGGCCCACCAAATTTTTAAAAAGTTCTGATAAAATAAATTATGGAAAAATTTCTAGAAACCATTCTAGCTTATAACAAGATATGGTTTGGTTTAATTTTTATTGGGAGTGTCTTAAATGCAGTATCTCAGGAACTTGTTGTCTTAAATGAAGTTCCATATCTTTCATCAATAAGTTTTCTATTGGGTTTTGTTATTGGGCTTGTAGCGCACATTAGGGGAAAATGGTTATGGGTGTAGAAATCAGCAATACGGTATCTGAAGAGTTTTCATTTGAAAAAGAAAAAGCTATTGCTAAAAAATATGCTCAAAGATTTCAATGGGAAATGATTCTAATTGGTGTTGGTCAGGCTTGTGTCTGGTTATGTTTATGGCCCTTAGTTATAAATGAAATAATTCCTCTATGGTCAGGATTTATTATTGCTAGCTTTTGTGCATGCATGTCTTACTTACCGTCTCATGAGGCGCAACATGGGAACTATTCTAGAGGCGATCCGAAGAAACGATGGATTGATGCATTTGTTGGAAACTTTACTCTCATAACATTAATTTATCCCTATGAAATATTAAGAGTTACTCATATGAAGCATCATGCATATACAAATCATGATCATAAAGATCCTGATTTTTTAACTTCAAATGCTAAATCTGTTGCAGAACTTATTTTGGTATCTCTCAATGGAGCATCAACAGAATATGAAAAAGCTAAAGAAATGCATTCTAATGATGCAGCTTTTCAAAAAGGCTTTGAAAAAGGTACAAAGGTTGCATTGGCATACAGGGCAATATTAATGTTGCTAGTTTTCGTGTTTCCACTTCAAACATTGTTTTTATGGTGGCTGCCTGCAAAAATTGGCACTGCATATACACAAATATTTTTTTCATACTATCCGCATATTGGTACAGAAATTGGAAGATATAAAGATACAAGATTTTGGCAACATTGGATGCCAAGATATCTTAATCACTCAATGCAATTACATTTTGTGCACCACCTTCATCCAAATATTGGGCATTATGATGAGCCTAAAGCTATAGAAGAATTAAAACCATTCTTAATTGCTAGAGGAGTTCCTGGTGCAGAAGAAATTCCTGACAAGATTACATACAACCCTTTAATAAAAATATAAATTAATCATATCTAGAAAGTACTCCTTTCACTATATTCTTATGAATAGATAGTTGCGAAACATTATTCGCCAAATCTTCTTCTAAACTTTCCCACTCTATCCAATCAAATCCTCTGGAGTGCATCGAACCAAGTTTATTTATTTTTTTCTCAATAGATTTAATCCTAAACCATAGTTTTAAATCATTATTATTTCTTATTCCATGATTAGACATAACTATCAGTTGTATATTGGATATTCAATTTATCACACATTTCTTTTAAGTTTTTTAAAGTAAATTTTTCATTAGAATTAAATCCTTTTGCTAGACAATTGATAAAGAATTTTGATACTCCTGATTTATGTACCGTGAAATAATATTCATATTCATCATTTCCCCAATAGTCTTCTACATCAGAACCATAATGAAATGAGCTTAAAGTTAGATCTCCCATACCTCCATATTGACAATAAACAGTATGACTCCCATGAGGAAACTTCTTTCTATATATTTGTTCCATATTTTTCTCCATAAATAATAAACCTAGAATTAGGTTTATCGGCATATGTATTTGAATCTGAAATAAGGAATTTATTTCTTTCTTTACACTTATTTATATGGGGATATTTTAAGAAATTTCAAGAAGTTCAATCTCAAATATAAGAATTGAGTTAGATGGAATACCTGGTCTTCCTTCCTCTCCATAAGCCATAGTTGGGTCAATATATACCATCCATTTATCTCCTGCTCTCATTAACGAAATAGTTTTTTGACATCCTACAATTAATTTTGATAGTTCAATTTCTAAAGGCTCAGAATCTAATGAGCTCCAAAAAACTTCTCCATTAGTAAGTGTCCCATGAAAGTGAGCAGAGATAGTTTGCGTTAGTTCAGGAGTTTCACTGTCGGGGTCTCCTGAATCAATAACTAAATATTGGAGTCCAGGTTCAATCTCAACAACTTGATCATTTTTTTTGTTATCAATAAAGAATTGTAAGTTTTCAATTTGTTGAATATTAGGACTGTCTTGAGAACATGAAACCAAAATAAGAAAACTAAATATTATTACAATAGCTCTCATCTATACTTTAATTTTTAAGAATTTTCTTTTGCCAACTTGATAAATATTCTCTGAACCTTTGTTAACCTCTAATTTTTGGTCTTCAACTTTTTCAGAATTTATTTTAATGCCGCCTTGCTGAATTAACCTATTGCCTTCAGATACACTTGCAATCATCTTGGTGTCTTTAAGAAGATTTACTAAAAGAATAGAATCGCCTTCTATATCTACCTGAATGCTTTCTATTTCATCTGGCATTTGACCTTTTTGAAATCTTTTCAAGAAAGTATCCATACATTTCTTACCGTCGCCCTCATTATGAAATCTATCTACCAATTCTTCAGCTAAAACAAATTTAATATCGCGTGGATTTTTACCAGAATCCATCTCCGTTTTTAATTTTGCTATTTCTTCTTCAGGAATAAAACTTAATAGTTCAAACCAACGCCACATTAACTCATCGGAAATTGACATAATCTTTCCAAACATGTCATCTGGATCTTCATCAATAGCGATATAGTTATCTAATGATTTTGACATCTTCTTTACGCCATCTAGTCCTTCTAATATAGGCACAGTTATTACCACTTGTGGTTCTTGTCCGTAGTCCCTTTGAAGTTCTCTACCTACCAGAAGATTAAATTTTTGATCAGTTCCGCCACATTCTACATCTACCTCTAAAGCAACTGAGTCATAGCCTTGAACTAAAGGATATAAAAATTCATGGATAGCAATGCTTTTATTTGATGTGAATCTTTTATTAAAATCATCTCTTTCAAGCATGCGTGCAACATTATATCTTGATGCAAGTCCTATCAACCCATCGGCACCTAATTTATCACACCATTCAGAATTAAATTTAATCTCAGTTAGATCTTTTTTAAGAATTTTATAAACTTGTTTCTCGTATGTTTTTGCATTCTCAACTAAATCTTTGGCATCTAGTATCGGCCTTGTCTTATTAATTCCAGATGGATCTCCAATCCGGCCTGTAAAATCACCAATTAAGAAAATGACTTTGTGACCTAAGTCTTGAAAGTGTCTAAGTTTATTTAATAATACTGTATGTCCAAAATGAAGATCTGGAGCAGTTGGGTCAAATCCTGCTTTTATAACCAATTGTTTACCTGATTCAAATTTCTTTTTTAAATCAGCTTCTGTCAGAATCTCGTCCGCTCCTCTTTTAATAAGCTTTAATGCATCTTTCATATTACTATCATAGTATTTTTAAATGATTATTAGAATCACAAAGTTGCTACTTGGTACTTAAAGATTAAAATATTGGCTATGTTAAAGGCAAAAAATAAATTTATATCTGATGCTGAGATCTTATTAGGCCTCACAGATACATCTAAATTTTTAGAAGAGCCATCAATCTCAGATAATGCAAAAAATATTATTGAACTTTGCAGACAAAATAAAAGTGGACGCACCAAACTCGACGCTTTCTTAAATGAGTATGGTCTGGATAATAAAGAAGGTGTTGCTCTAATGTGTCTTGCTGAATCTGTATTAAGGATTCCAGATAAAAAGACTCGTGATCTAATAATCTCAGAAAAATTATCAGAGGGTGAATGGATAAGCCATTTAAATCAGGCTGACAGTCTTTTTGTAAATGCATCAACTTGGGGCCTGCTCCTTGCTGGAAAGGTTGTCACAACACCACCTGAATGGTCAAAAGATCCAAATAATTTTGTTACTAGTCTTATTTCAAAATCCGGAGAGATGCCAATAAGAAATGCTGTATTGGCAGCCATGCAAATTTTGAGTCAAGAGTTTGTAATTGGTAAAAATTTTAAAGATATAGAAAAACTAAAAGATTTGCAGAAAGAAACATATTCATTCGATATGCTTGGCGAGGCAGCCAGGACTGATGCACAGGCTAAAAATTATTTTGAATCGTATCTAAATGCAATTGATGAAGTAGGAAAAATAAACTTAACAAAAAACCTTTCTAATGGGGTTTCAATAAAAATCTCTGCTCTCCATCCTAGGTATGAGATGAAAAAATTTAATGAAGTAGAATCTGAGCTTATTCCAAGATTAATTGAATTAATTAATCATGCCCATTCTAAAGGAGTCGAAATAACTATTGATGCTGAAGAACAAGATAGACTCTCTTTAAGTCTTTATATAATTGAAAAGTTAGCTCTTGAACAAAAAATTAAAGATTGGCCAGGGTTTGGTATTGCATTGCAAGCATATGGAAAAAGAAGCTTCGATGTGATTGAGTATATAAATAATTTACTTAAAAAAAGAGCTGGGATGCATGTCAGGCTGGTAAAGGGAGCTTATTGGGATTATGAAATAAAACATGCCCAAGTAGCAGGTTATGATGGATATCCGGTATTCTCAAAAAAATCAATTACTGATATTGCATATTTAGCTTGCGCTAAAGAAATTTTAAAAAATAAAAATATATTCCCTAAATTTGCTACTCATAATGCGCATACAATTTCTGCTATTCACCATCTTGGAAAAGATAATAACTATGAATTTCAAAGGCTATATGGCATGGGCGAACTTTTATATAAAAGCGCGGCTAAAATACTCAATTTAGAAGGAGTTCCTTCTGTATATGCTCCAATAGGTAATTACAAAGATTTACTGCCCTATTTAGTTAGGAGGCTATTAGAAAATGGAGCTAATAGCTCTTTTATAAATAGATTATTGGACTCTGAAACAGACTCAAGCTGGTTGGCAGAAAACCCATTTATCAGAATGAAGAGCGAAAGCAAAGAAATACCTTTACCCAAAAAGATATTTGGTACAAGATTAAATTCAACTGGTATGGATATTACTGAAAAAGAAAATTTAGATAGCATAGAGGAAGAATTAAAATCATTTGAAGGTAAATTAATTCATGCTCATTCTATATACGAAGGAAGAAGCGAAACGAGTTTATCAACAAATAAAGTCAATTCAATTTGTAACGGGATTGAATTAGGTTCAGTTGCTTTAGATGATCCAACCCTACTTAATAAGTGTCTTGATAATAACAATGCTTCGGATTGGAAGAATATTAACGTAGACGAAAGAGCTAAGATTTTAGAAAAAATTGCTGATGACATAGAAGAAAAACCTTATGAGCTTATTTATTTTTTGATCAACGAAGCTGGGAAAACAATCCAAAATGCTGTTGATGAAATTAGAGAAGGGGTCGATTTCTTAAGATATTACTCTAAAGAAATTATTAAACTTATAAATAATGAGAGTCAGCTAGATGGGCCAACAGGGGAAGAAAATAATATTTCATATACTCCAAAGGGCAGATTTCTATGTATAAGCCCATGGAATTTTCCAGTTGCTATTTTGATAGGTCAAATTTCTGCAGCACTAGCCTGTGGAAACAAGGTTATAGTCAAACCCTCTGAACACACTTCAATACTTGGTTTTCTTGTAGTTAAAAAATTCCATGAACTAGGAATACCAAAGGATGCCTTGGAACTGGTCTTGGGAGATGGTTCTTATGGAGATGTATTAACTAAAACAAACTCTTTACAAGGAGTAGCATTTACTGGATCGCTTCCAACTGCGAAAAAAATACAATCTAATTTAATTAAAAATCAATCTGAAATCATACCTTTGATAGCTGAAACTGGGGGGATTAATGCAATGATTGTTGATTCAAGTGCCCTTCTTGAGCAAGTCACTGATGATGTGATTAGGTCAGCCTTCGATAGTGCTGGTCAAAGATGCTCTGCCTTAAGAATTTTATGTATTCAAGAAGAAATTTATAACGATCTAATCGGTATGGTTAAAGGCAATATGCTTACCCAAAAAATAGGTGATACAAATAACTTCGATTCAGATATAGGTCCTATTATAAATAAGCAAGCATTAGATAATTTAAATCAATATATAACTGATTGTCATGAAAAAGGGATGGATGTTTTTCAATCACATAGCAATACAGAAGATCCTTATCTTTCTCCTACCTTGGTTACTATTGATAAAATATCTAATATTCAAAAAGAGCAGTTTGGTCCAATACTTCATGTTCTAAAATATTCTTCTAATGATATTGAAGAGTTGATTGAACAGATAAATACTAGCGGCTATGGCTTAACATTAGGGGTTCATACTAGAATTGAATCACGCGCTGATTACTTTGCAAAAAAATTAAAAGTAGGAAATATTTATATCAATAGAGATATGGTTGGAGCTGTTGTTGGATCACAACCGTTTGGAGGCGTTGGATTGTCTGGAAGTGGTTTTAAGGCTGGCGGACCAAATTATCTTTTGCAATTTCTAAATGAAAAAGTAGTTTCTAAAAATTCAGTTGCATTTGGAGGAAACACTGAACTTTTGAATATTCAAGAGGATGTATGATTGGCTTTAAAGAATCACCAATTAAAATAGTTCTTGGCTTATTTTTTGTTTCAATTATCTTCATAATATTGCTTTATGTTGATTCTGTAATAAATAAACCAGCACCCATTGAAGAAATATCAATTACAAAGGATTTTAATAAGTCGTTACCAAAAGTAAAAAATACCCTCTTCCATGAAGTAAAAAAGGGTGACAGCTTATCTGTAATATTTGAAGAAAAAGAAATTCCTTTAAATACAGCATATAAGATCTTTAATTTTGATGAGAATAACCTTTTATCAAGCATTAAGCCTGGCGACAAAATGGAATTTAACTATGTAAATGAAGATATAGTTAATATTGAAATTATTAAAGATAAGATAAATTCTATTTTAATTGACTTGTCTGACGGTGTGTCCATTCAAAAACTAGAAAAAAAAATCCAAAATATTAAATCTTTTAAAAAAGGAATAATATCGAGTTCTTTTTATCAAGATGCATTAAAAGTAGGCATGCCTGATAGCATTATTATGGATTTTGCATATATATTTGGATGGGATGTAGACTTTATTTTTGATGTTAGAAAAGGAGATCAGTTCTCAGTTATTTTTGAAACTGATTACTCTGAAGGTGAACAAATTTCTAGTGGTGATATTATTTTTGCTGAGTTTATTAATAAAGGTGAGCGCTTTATAGCACAAAGGTTTTTCGATGATATTCAAGGCAAACAATACTTTGATGAAAATGGCAATAATGTAAGAAAGGCTTTTTTAAGGGCTCCGCTAGATTTTGCATATATAAGTTCTCACTTTAATCCAAATCGAATGCATCCAATCTTACATAAGATAAAAGCTCATAACGGAGTAGACTATGCAGCAAAAAGAAATACCCCAGTCCAGGCATCTGGAGATGGGATCATATCCTTTGTTGGTGAAAAAAGTGGTTATGGTAGAACTGTTGAAATAAAACATGGTGGAAATATTAAAACTTTGTATGCACATTTAGAAAGATTCAATTCAAGAGCTAAAGTTGGTAGCAAGGTAAAACAAGGAGAAATCATTGCTTATGTTGGTGATTCAGGATGGGCAACAGGTCCTCATCTTCATTTTGAATTTTGGCAAGGCAGAAAAAGAACAGATCCTGTAAAAGTAAAACTTCCTTCTGCTAAACCAATAAATAAAAATCAATTAGAAAGTTTTGAAAATATATTAAGTCTTAATCTTAAAGAACTTAATGAATATAATTCTAAAGAAAATGGATAAATATTTTATTGGTGTAATGACTGGCACAAGTGCTGATGCTCTTGATGGATGTCTAGTGTCATTTGATAAAGGTTTTAAGCTAATTAATACAGAATCTATAGATCTCTTTTGGGATAGAAAAGGTACTTATAAAGAAACTTATGAAAAATGTATAAAAGCTGGATATAAAGATATGACTGACCACCCAGACATGCTTAGGCTTGATAACGCCATTCTTAAAACAACTAATACGCTTGTTGATAATCTTATCTTAGACACAAACATAGAAAAAAAAGATATCCATGCTATTGGTTTCTCAGGGCAGACTACGCACCATACATATACAGAAAGCTATCAACTAGGAAACCCCATGGTATTAGCTAATTCTAGCAATATTAGGGTTATTGCTGACTTTAGGCAATTTGATATCAAAAACGGTGGTATGGGAGCGCCTCTTATCCCTGTATTCCATAAATATCTTTTTGCTGAAAAAAATAAAAATAAATTAATTTTTAACATTGGGGGTATAGCTAACGGGACTTACCTTAATGGTGAAAAAGTAATCATGGGAACTGATGTAGGGCCTGGTAATTGTCTTTTAGATTTAGTTGCTTCAAAAAAATTAGGAACCCCATTTGATACTGATGGGATAGAAGCATCTAAAGGAGAAATAAATAATGAACTTCTCGATACATTAATGAAAAAAGAAATGGCTTATCCTAGAGCTGATGATAAAAAAGCATATTACAATCTTGTTCCCTGGTTATATGATGAAAATTATGAAAATATTGATGAGTATAACCCTTTATATAATAAAGAATTCCTTGAAATCAAAACTCCATCTTTACTTAGAACCTTTAGTGAATACACTGCTGAAAAAATTAAAGAATTTTATATATTTTGTGATTGTCCTAATGAAGTAATATTCCATGGAGGAGGCACAATGAATATATTTCTTATGGAGTTGATAAAAGATAAGCTTGGGGTGGAAATAAAAACTACTGATAATGAAATTCCTTCTAAATTTGTAGAAGCAGCAGCATTTGCTTACTTAGCATTTTTAGAAAAAGGTGAGATCTTCGAACCTAAATAGTAAATGACTCTCCACAACCGCATGTTGTTTGCGCATTAGGATTTTCTATAACAAACTTTGATCCTGATAAATCTTCTACAAAATCTAAAGTTGATCCAAATAGATATGGGTAAGACATTGAATCAAGCAATACAGAAAAATTATCAAATTCAATAACATCATCATCAAATGCTACTTCTGAATCAAATTTAAAACCATATTGAAACCCAGAGCAGCCCCCACCTGTTACATATACTCTAAATTTTGAACCAAGTTCTTTATTAGAATTCATAACATTCTCTATTCTTGCATGAGCGCTATCGGTAAGATCGATTGATTGTGTTAAGTTACCAGAAGCCACTTTATGAAATCCTCTTAACTTTAATCTTTACATTTGATGGTTTGCTTATCATCCAAAACCCACCCATTCTTCCTTCTTCAATCATAATTTTAGTTTTAACTTTAAAAGTTCCTAATTGCGATGTAACAACTGATTGAGTTTCCCAAAGCTGATTGTTGGATAACTTAAAACGAGTTTTTCCTCCATAAGTCTTAGTAATTTCTGAGATTGATGAAGATAAGTATTGCTTTGAAGGAGATCTTTTAGTTTCTTGTCTTTGTCTCTTAGATAAACCAAAGCTTGAATCTTTAGGGATAGTTCTTCTTCCTATCGTATTTTCTTGACTGCTATTTTCTGCATTTTGAAGTTCTTCAGATGCCTCTGATTTGCCTGTAACAAGATAGTCGTAACAAGCTAATCTCTTAGAGTCAGACTCTATCGAAGCACAATCTTCAATCTTTACTTCTGCATATAATTGAGTGAAGCAAATTGTTGCCATGATTAATAATATTTTTTTCATATCAAATCATTATAATTTTAAATATCAGTATAAAATATAATTATGCTTAAAAACTTTTTTTTCAAGTTATTCTATTTAAATTAAAAATATATAATTAATGCATAAATCTTTAATTCTCTTCTCCTCGATTGATGGGCATACTAAATCTATTTGCAAAAAAATTAGTGAGCATATGGGTAATGATGAAGTAGATATTTTTCCTATCTCAAAGGAGTTTATAAATTTAGATGAGTATAAGACCATAATAATAGGAGCAAGTATTAGGTATGGAAAATATAGAAAAGAATTATATAAATTTATAAGAAAGAATAAGGATTACTTAGATAAAAAAAATAATGCATTTTTCTCTGTTAATGTTGTAGCTAGAAAATCTAACAAAAACACCCCTGAAACTAATCCATATTTAATTAAATTTTTAAAAAATATTGATTGGATGCCAAAAAAGGTTGGTGTTTTTGCTGGTAAAATAGAATACCCAAAATATAAGTTTCTTGATAAGTATGCAATAAAGTTCATTATGTGGATTACCAAAGGACCTACAAACACATCAGAAACCTATGAATTTACTGATTGGGAGAAAGTTAAAGCTTTTGCAGAAAGTTTAAAATCATGAATAAGATAGATAAATCTCTAAAATTATTTAAAGAAGCCAAATTACATATTCCGGGAGGTGTAAATTCTCCAGTAAGGGCTTTCAAAAATATTAATGGGAATCCTATATTTTTTAAAAAGGCAAAAGGTTCGAAGCTTTTTGATGAAGATAATAATGAGTATATAGATTACATAGGATCTTGGGGTCCCATGATAATGGGCCATTCGCATCCAAAAATTATAAAAGCCATATCCAAACAAGTTAAATTAGGAACTAGTTATGGTGCTCCAACTAGCATAGAGTCGAAAACTGCTGAACTAATAAAAAAATGCATTCCTTCTATTGAAAAAATAAGAATGGTTAACTCTGGAACAGAAGCAACTATGAGCGCTATTAGACTTGCAAGGGGTTTTACTAAAAAAAATAAGATTATTAAATTTGATGGTTGCTACCATGGACATGCTGACTCTTTATTAATAAAAGCAGGGTCGGGAGTGTCTACTTTTGGATTGCCTGATTCTCCAGGAGTACCTCCTCAACTTGCAAAAGAAACATTAAGTTGTGAATTTAATAACTCAAAAGACTTTTTAAAAATATTTGAAAAGGTTAAAAATGATTTAGCTGCAGTTATTATTGAGCCTATTGCAGGAAATATGGGATTCATTCCAGGTGAACCATCTTTTTTAAAATTAATTAGAAAAAAGACAGCTCAAAATAAATCGTTATTAATCTTTGATGAGGTAATGTCTGGTTTCAGGGTATCTTTAGGTGGCGCGCAAGAAATCTATAAAATAAAACCTGATTTAACTACTTTGGGAAAAATTATTGGTGGTGGTTTGCCTGTTGGAGCATTTGGAGGAAGAAAAGATATTATGGATTGCTTAGCTCCAAATGGGCCTGTTTATCAAGCAGGAACTTTATCTGGAAATCCTTTAGCTATGGCTGCTGGATCAGCACTAATAAAACTTTTAATTAAAGATAACCCCTATGAAAGTCTTGAAGCAAAATCTAAGTCAATGTTGGAAAAAATGAAAGGTCTTTTTTTAGAAAAAAATATTCATTTGTCGACAAATCAAATTGGGGGTATGTTTGGATTCTTTTTTTCAAAAAAATTACCTAAAAATCTCAATGAAGTAATAAATACAAATGATCAACAATTTAAATCATTTATTAATGAATGTATTAAAAACGGGATCTATTTTGCTCCATCAAAATTTGAAGCAGGTTTTATCTCAACAAAACATACGAATAGAGAAATTAATAATACAATTAGTGTTATTAAAAATATATTAAAGAAAGGAATATAAAATGAAATACGACATTAGTGCACTTGGTAATGCCTTGGTAGATACACAATATATGGTTGATCATGATTTTTTATCTGGAATTGGGCTTGAGCCTGACTCAATGACCCTTGCCTCTGCTGAAGAACATTCGCCTATAATAAATAAACTCAATGAAATGGGCTCAGAATCAGTTTGTGATTGTGGAGGGTCTGCAACTAACTCTTTGGTTGCTGCATCAAATTATGGCTCAAAATGTCATCACGTATGCAGGGTTGCTAATGATGAGGATGGAAAAAAATATTTAGATAGTTTGCAAATAGCAGGTGTTGAACATATAGGATTTAGTAAAGAAGATTCTGATTTGCCAACTGGTAAATGTTTAATATTTGTTACTCCAGATGCCAAAAGAACTATGAGTAGTATGTTAGGAATAAGTGCTTATTTAGGTCCTAAGGATATTGATTATGAAGTAATAGGAAATTCTAAAATTTTTTATATTGAGGGCTATATGGTAACAAGCGATGATAATTTTAATGCTGTTTTATCTGTGCTTGAAAATTTAAAGGGTCAAGATACTTTAAAAGCACTATCTTTATCTGACTCAGGTATTGTTCATGGTTTTAAGGATAAATTTAAACAAATCGAGTCTTTTGGTATTGATATGATTTTTTGCAATGATGACGAAGCTATGGCTTTTGCAGGTGCTGAAAATATAGAAGATGCAATAAAGTTTTATAAAACACAATCCTATATGATTGCAATTACAACTGGCTCAAAAGGAAGTATTGTAATAAAAAATGGTGAAATAATATCTTCTCCAGCAGTTAAAATAACGCCAGTAGACACTAATGGTGCAGGTGATATGTATGCAGGTTCATTTATGCATGCATACTTACAAGGTTCAGATTTATCAACATGTGCAGAATTCAGTAATTTTGCTTCATCAAAAATTGTTGAAACTTTTGGCCCTAGGTTAACACCAGAAGGGTATGCTGAAGTTTTAAATAAATTAAAAAAAAGCTAGCATATTTTATTAGTATCTGATACTTTCTCCACCTTAAAAAAATTCTATATATAGATGGTAGTAAAGAAAACAACTAAAACAAAGAAGAAATCTGTTAAAAAATTGCAGGTAAAAAAATCTAATACTAAAAAAGTTACTGCAAAAAAAACAAAAGCAACCAAAGTTACTAAAAAACAGGTAACTAAAAAAATTGCTAACAATAAGTCAAAGATCGCTCCTTATAAAGTAAAGAAAAATGAAAAGTACATGAGTGCTGCGATGAAAAGACACTTTATTGCAGTGTTATTATTGTGGAAAGAACACCTTAAAGAAGAAATGCAAAAAACTTTTGATCATCTTAAAACTAAAGGTGAAACATATGCAGACCCAGTAGATAGAGCATCTCAAGAAGAGGAATTTGCATTTGAACTTCGAACAAGAGATAGAGAAAGAAAGCTTATAAATAAAATAGCAATTTCGATAGAACAAATTAAACAAGATGACTATGGCTGGTGCGAATCATGTGGAGATGAAATTGGCATCAAAAGGTTGGAAGCAAGACCAACTGCAACTCATTGTATAGATTGCAAAACTTTGGATGAGATAAAAGAAAGGCAGCTAAGCGGATGATTTCTGATCTCTTATCAAAGATAAATTTTGATAAATAATAAAAAAATAAATAAATTTGCGATCTCAATCATAGAAGATCTCCGTAAAAATAATTTTCAAGCATATCTTGTAGGTGGATGTGTTCGCGACCTCCTCTGCGGAATAGAGCCAAAGGATTTTGATATTGCTACAAATGCAACTCCTAATGAAATTAAAAAAATATTTAAAGCCTCAAGAATAATTGGTAAAAGATTTAAATTAGTTCATATATATAACAGATCTGATTTAATTGAAGTAGCTACATTCAGATCAGGTGATGACAGAACAAATGATGGGAGTCTTATTACAGACCAATCAGGAAAGATTCTTAGAGATAATATCTGGGGAACACTTGAACAAGATACATTTAGAAGAGATTTCACTATAAATGCTCTTTACTACTGCCCTATTACGAAAAAAATAGAGGATCATAATAATGGCATAAAGCATATTCATGAAAAAATCATTTTTTCAATTGGAGATCCAAAAAAAAGATTTGAAGAGGACCCTGTAAGAAGTCTTAGAGCAATTAGGTTTAGCAATAAATTGCAATTTAAAATAGATAAAGGTATTAAAGAAGCGATATATGAAAAAGGCCACCTGCTATCAAATATATCAAATGCAAGATTATTTGATGAGTTCTGTAAAATATTTTTAAATGGAATAGCTGAAAAAAACTTTAATAAATTAACATCATTCGGTTTAAATAAATATCTTATTCTAACAAGTCCTAAAAAGAATGAATTTACCTCAAGATTAATTATTGAAGCACTTAGAAATACTGATAAGCGTTTAAAAAATAATCAATCAGTAACACCAGGTTTCTTAATTGCTGCTTTGCTATGGCCAGAAATAATTGAAAAGTCTTTGAAAAAAGGTGAAATAAATCTTAGGAAATTTTTTAGATCGATGGACCAAGTTCTAAGAAAACAACAACAAATAACAGCAATACCTAGAAAGTTTCATAGTTATATTAAAGATATATGGGTCCTTCAACTAAAGCTCCACAGCAGAATTGGTAAACAACCATACAAGACATTAAAACATCCTCGTTTTAGGGCGGCATATGATTTCTTATTGCTAAGAGAAAAAGCTGCTGCTAATAAGAAACATCTAGGTGATTGGTGGACTGATTTTCAAAAAAATGATGACTCCATTAAAAAATCATTAATTAAAGATCTAAGAGAGAAAAATGAAGAAGAATCTTTCAAAATATTTGGTTTCTCTGCTGAGTTAAGATAATCTATTAATAAAAAAATAGGAATTTAATGAAACCAGCTATAAATGAAATACCATTGCCAAAATATATAGCCATTGAAGGTCCTATTGGTGTTGGTAAAACTACTCTAGCAAATAGAATTGCAGCAACTTTTAATTATGATGCTTTTTTAGAGCAGCCCGCTGAAAATCCTTTTCTTAAAAACTTTTATAGAAACCCAAGTCAATCAGCGCTAGCAACACAACTTTTTTTTCTTTTTCAAAGAATGCAACAAATTCAAGATTTAAAACAAAGGAGTCTATTTGAAAATGTTCGTGTAGCAGATTTTTTAATTGAAAAAGACAGGTTATTTGCTGAAGTAACATTATCAAATGAAGAAATGAGCCTATATGACAAAGTGTATGAGCATATTACTTTAGATGCTCCGTCACCAGATTTAGTTATCTATCTTCAAGCTCCAATAGAAATACTAAAGGAGAGAATAACTAAAAGAGGCAATATTAATGAGCAATATTTAACTTTAGATTATTTAGAAAGATTAAATGATGCCTATTCAAGATTCTTTTTAGATTATAAATCAGCTCCACTTTTAATAATAAATGCTGCTGATATTAACCTTGAATCAAATGAGTCCGATTATGAATCATTGGTAACAATGATAATGTCCAATCCTAAAGGTACAAATTTTGTAAACCCCCAGCCCTCTATTATCTAGAGCAAGTTAATGTCTGAAAATAATATTTATAAGCCCATATCAACCAATCCTCATATTAAAGATATTGATGAATACCATGAGCTTTACAAAGAATCTATAGATAATTCTGAAGCTTTTTTTCAAAAATTAGCTAAAGAGAATATTTCATGGATAAGTGATTTTAATGAAGTTCAAAATGATAAGTTTGCAAATACTAAATGGTTTATAGGTGGTAAAACCAATGTTAGTTTGAATTGTATAGATCGACATCTTGATGAAAATTCAAATAAAACTGCTTTAATTTGGGAGGGGGACGACCCAAATGAATCAAAGCAATTTACCTATAAGGAATTACATTTAGAGGTTTGTAAATTCGCAAATGTTTTAAAAGAGCTTGGTGTTAAAAAAGGATCTAGAGTATGTATTTACATGCCTATGATTCCCGAAGCAGCTTTTGCGATGTTGGCTTCTACCAGAATTGGTGCAATACATTCAGTTGTTTTCGGAGGATTTTCACCAGAATCATTAAAAGACAGGATATTAGATGCTGATTGTGAAATAGTAATAACTGCTGATGAAGGGGTTAGGGGTGGAAAGAAAGTGCCTCTTAAATCAAATGTCGATCAAGCTTTAGTTAATTGCCCGAATGTTAAAACCGCTTTAGTTATTAAAAGAACAGGTGGAGATATAGATTGGAATAAAGAAAGAGATGTTTGGTATGAAGATTTGGTAAAAAATGTAGGTTCTGAATGCGACCCTGAGCCGATGGATTCAGAAGATCCACTTTTTATTTTATATACCTCAGGTTCTACAGGAAAACCAAAAGGAGTTCTTCATACCACTGCAGGCTATCTTCTTGGAGCCCATATAAGTTTTAAATATCTCTTTGGAATTCAGCCAACAGATATATATTGGTGTACTGCCGATGTCGGTTGGATCACCGGCCATACCTATATTCTATATGGGCCCTTATCCAATGGAACAACAACAATAATGTTTGAAGGAATACCAACACACCCCTCTTCATCAAGATGTTGGGAAATATGTGATAAATATGAAGTCAACGTCTTCTATACAGCTCCAACAGCAATCAGGGCTTTGATGTCTCAAGGGGATGATCCCGTTCTAAAAACAAAAAGAAATAGCTTAAGGGTTTTAGGGACTGTAGGTGAGCCAATAAATCCAGAAGCTTGGGAATGGTACTACAAAGTGGTAGGTAATAGCTCTTGTGATGTAATTGATACATGGTGGCAAACAGAGACAGGGTCGGTATTAATTTCTCCAATTGCTGGCATTACTCCAATGAAACCTGGATCAGCAACACTTCCTTTTTTTGGAGTTAAACCAGCTCTATATGATGAAGAAGGAAGACCTTTAGAGGATGCGAATTCTGGAAATTTAGTTATAGAAAAATCTTGGCCAAGCCAAATTAGGAGTATTTATGGAGATCATGACAGAATGATATCTACCTATTTTGAAACATATAAAGATTTATATTTTACTGGTGATGGAGCGCGAAGAGACGATGATGGCTATTTTTGGATTACGGGCCGAGTAGATGACGTGTTGAATGTTTCAGGACATAGGTTAGGCACAGCAGAGATAGAAAGCGCTCTAGTGCTTCATGATAAAGTTGCCGAAGCAGCAGTTGTAGGTTTTGAACATCCTATTAAAGGACAAGGTATTTATGCATTTGTTACTCTTATGAAAGAAGAAAAGTTTAATGAAGATTTACGAACTGAGCTCATTCAATTCGTATCAAAAGAGATTGGTCCAATCGCTAAACCAGATCTAATTCAAAATGCTCCAGGACTCCCCAAAACAAGATCAGGAAAAATCATGAGAAGAATACTTAGGAAAATTGCTGAAGGCGATTTCTCAAACCTAGGTGATACTACAACACTTGCTGAGCCAGCTGTTGTTGACTCTTTAGTAGAAAATAGTCAAAAACTATGAGATATATAATATTACTCAGCGCCTTTTTTCTGTTAGTTAGTTGTAATATGAATCAAAATTATGACAAGTCAATGCTTCCAGATACTAAGGAAAAATTTACTATAGAATCAATATATGCTGAGACGTTAACAAAAAATACAATCCAATGTAAACAACTGCCTAAATCTATGTATCCACCTGCCACAATAAATGATAAGGGCCATACAAGAGAAGTTAATGACGAAAATGATTGCGTGGATATTAAAATGAAACAAATGGATACAAAAGAAATCCTAAGAGAAAGAAAAAAAGAAAAAGAGTTTAAATTAGATTTAGATTTAAATGATCAAGATAAAGAATAATTATCTTCTGAATATATTACCTTGCCATCTTCTATCAACTTAATAAGATGTGCCTCTAAACTATATTTAGCAATGGGATGTAACACATCTGGTACATCGTCATAAACTAATAATAAAAGCTCATCAAGATTAGATTTATTAATTTTTCCAACACATCTTAAAACTTTTGATTCTCTAGTAAGCCTATGTCTAATAATAGAATCTATGGTTTTTGAGGGCTCTTGCATATAGTTGCCATGACCAGGAGCAAAATAATCAATATCATAATTTTTTAATAATTCTAAAGAATCAAGGTATGCTTGCATGCTTCCATCAGGAGGACCAATAACCACAGTAGAACCATCCATAATATGATCACCAGTTAATAAGCATTTGAAATCTTTAATATAAAAACATAGATGATTCGAAGCATGACCTGGGGTATGAATAACTTCTATAGAATATTCATCTGTAGAAATATGATCTCCATGATTTAAAACAACATCTGGTTTAAATGTTTCATCTTCCCATTCTGATTTACCATCTACCAATCTACCATACATAGGTATCTTAAGTTCTTTTGAGATAGGTAATGCTGCTGGCGAATGATCTGTATGGGTATGAGTTACGAATATCCTTTTTATTTTGCCATCAGCTTCTGAATATATATTTTCAATATGTTCCAGTATATTTGGGCCTGGATCTATAAGAGTAATATCATTTTCCCCAAGAAAATAAGTATTTGTTCCTTCTCCAGTAAAGACTCCTCCATTAGGAGCTGTGATTTTCTTTAATAATTTATTCATTTAATGATCTTCGTAACCCTCATCGCCGGGCAATAAACCAACCCAATTACCATTCTCTTTAAAAAACTTTGGAAGTATAGGTGGAATATCTTTATTTGTTAATTTTTTTTGGTCTCTTAGAATATCTTTTGCAGATCTATAGTCCTCACAAGATTGTAAGTTTTTAATTGTTGGCATAATCATAGGCATATCACCCTTAAAAGCTTTTTCGATTGCTTTATTTGGATTAATCCAAACGCTTTTAGTTAATTCGAGGCCATCATGTTCTACTGTTTGATTTTCAGGTAGGTAAGCGATAAAGAATCTTGTATCAAATCTTCTTGACTCAATCTTTGGAGTAATCCAATGAGACAATGGAGCAATATTTTTAGTAGTTAAGATTAGATTTTCTTTTTTACATATATCTAATAAATTCATCTTATTATCTATAAGCGATTTTCTATATTCATCAAATCTAGATTTATCTTTTCCATCAAGATCTAATTTCTCACCAGAATTCTTTGTAGCCATTAGGATGCCTACCTCTTCAAAACATTCTCTTATGCAGGCAATCCAATAACTTAATCCCCTCTCCCTTAACCCTAGTTTATCTGATGCAGAATTATCATTTAATCCATCGCAAAAATTCTCTAGGTCTGATAAATAATCACTATCATCTATTTTGCCGCCTGGAAATACATAGAGATTTCCAAATGGAGGCTTGTTTGATCTTTTTACCATTAGAACTTCCATTTCATTATCAGAATCCCTTAAAACTAAAACAGTCGCAGCTGGTGTTAAATTATCTTTCATATATTTGTTTGATATAGATTAGAATACTGCTTATGAGAATTACTGACAATCTAAAAAAAGATATCCATGATGCGCCAGAATGGTTTCTTGAAGCTATTAATATAGAACCAAAAGAAAAATATATCGAAAATCTTAAAGGCAATATTGCATACTCAAAATGGTCAAATAAAGGAAATGCTGAAGATCTCTTAATATTCATTCATGGAACAGGGGCACATAAAAGATGGTGGGATCCTATAGCGCCTCAATTTGTAGACTTTGCAGACATTATTGCGGTTGATCTTCCAGGTATGGGTAATTCAGACTTTAGAGAAACTTACAGTATTAAAGATTTTGGTGAGGGTATTATTTCAATAATAGAAAAGGAAAAATCAAATAAAAAAATAAAGAATATTAATATTATTGGGCATTCATTGGGTGGCCAAGTAGCTGCCTATGTTGCATCAGAAAGAACTGAATTAATTAATAACTTAATAATGATTGATACTTTCATCCGCCCTCCAGGCTATGATCCTAAGGATCATGAAAGCGGCCCTCTTAGAATGATTAAATATTATCCTGATAAAGTAAGCATTCTTAAAAGATTTAGATTGCTGCCATCACAAGAATGTTTAAATGGATGGTTTGTTAGGTATATTGCGGAACATTCTATAAAAGAAACTGAGGAAGGATGGCGCTGGAAATTTGATGATGCAATGTTTAATGGTTTAGAAAGATTGTTCGGCTATGAATTTACATTTGGTTGCCCAACGCTATTCGTTTATGGCGCTGAAAGTCTTCTCATGTCAGGAAATATTCTACCAAATATTAAAAAAACCTATTCTGACATCATGGAGTTTGAAGAAATTGCTGATGCAGCCCATCATGTATTCCTAGATAAACCATTAGAAATAGTTGATATAATTAAGAACCGTTTATTTTAATTATGAATTATTTTTATTTCTTCTTCTTTCTATCGCTTGCAATAATAATTTTAATCAAGCCTTTCACCCAATTTATTTCCGCCTGGGTTATGAGGTCTGAGCGACTTACCATCACTGGTCTTTTAACAGGGTCTCTAGGACTATTATGTATCTATATTAGTTTAATAGATCCATTCTGGTTCGAAAGAATGTGGATGATTGTTACCTTTGTTCTAGGCATTCTTCTTCTAATGAGAGGTTTCTTTATTATTTTCTTTTTAGGAGTAATAAAAAAGATGTTACCTAGTTTTATGAAAAACTATTATAAGTTTTCTATTCCTATATCAATGCTGATGGTTTTTTTAGCATTTATGATTGTTTCTACTGATTATGTCGGTCCACAAAAAGATATTAGTAGTTGCGAATCAGATGACCAAATCCAAGTTATATGTGATTTTATCAATTCAGAGGACATTGTTATTACTCCAGATAAAAAATTTCTATTTATGTCACAAATGGGTTCAATAGCTCCATGGGGTGAGAATGAATCTGGTTATTTTGCAATCATGGACCTAAGTAATAATAAAAAAATAATTCCTAAAATAATACTAGAAGAAAATACATGGGGAGAAGAGACATGCTCAAGAAAAGATGATGATGAATATGGGCCTCATGGAATTGATCTTGTAGAACGAAATGACGGAAGATATCAAATAGGTGTTATCAGTCATCACCCAAAAGAATCTGTTGAAATGTTTGAACTAAAAAAGAATGATTTAAGCTGGGAAATTATTTGGAGAGGTTGTGTAAATGTTCCTAATAAATTCTACTTTAATGACTTAAGTCTTAAAAAAGATGGCAGCTTTTATGCCTCTCATATGTATAAAAGAGATATCACAATGAACGAATGGTTCATGATAGCTTTATTGAAGAATAATTCTGGAAATATTGTTCTTTGGGAGAATTCAAATTTTACTGAAATTGAAGGGTCTGAAGGTAGTAGCCCTAATGGACTTGTATTAGATGAAGAATCTAACACTCTATATATTAGTTATAATTTAGATGATAAGGTTACAATTTTTGATTTATCAAATAATTCTAAAATTAATAGCTATTTTATTGAGTCTCCAGACAATCCATACATTAAAGATAACTCTATATGGTTAACTTCATTAAATTTTCAACCCAATGATGCAATGGATTGCATAACTGAAGTAAATTGTTCACTTCCTTTTTCTATTCATGAATTGGATAAGAAAACTTTTAAACTTAAAAATAAATATACTTTCAGTAAAACTGTATTCGGTCTACCAACAGTTGCAGTTCCTATAAATAAAACAGTTTATATGGGTTCTTTCCATGCTGATAGATTAGGGTCTTTTAAAATAAACTAATTTTTTATGTCAAAAGATTTTAATTTTGATTCTATTCAAAGAAAAATTCCTAAAAGGTCTTTAGATTCTCATAAAGGTGATTTTGGGAGAGTTATGATTATAGGGGGTTCTGAAGGAATGGGTGGTGCTGCTATTCTTTCATCTGAAGCTAGTCTATTTTGTGGTTCTGGGTTAGTGCATCTAAATACACACCCATCAAATGTTGAAGCAAGTTTAATTAGAAATCCAGAAATAATGGCGCTTGGTATTAATAAAAGCTTGTCCATACCTGATGGTATTAATATTTTGTTATGTGGCCCAGGATTAAAAAATGATGAATGGTCAAATAATATCTTTAATAAAATTTTCAAAACAAAAAATATTGAAACATTAATATTAGATGCGGGTGCGCTTCAGTTTATTATTGAAAAAAATTTTGATGAGGATAAGAATTTTATTCTTACTCCTCATCCTGGAGAAGCTGCAAAACTTTTAGGTATTTCTAGTAATGAGGTCCAGGAAGATAGGATAAATGCTGCAAAACAAATTTCAAAAAGATTCTCAGCATATGTAATTTTAAAGGGCAAAAATACAATTATTTGTTCTAAAAATAATCAAGACATATTTATGTGCTCAGAAGGTGGGCCAGAGCTATCTTCCGGAGGCACTGGAGACGTTCTTGCTGGAGTAATATCAGCTCTTATTGCTCAAAAAATGAATATCATTGATGCGTGTATGCTTTCCGTTGCGGTTCATGCAAGAGCAGGAGAAATATTTAAAAATAAAATAGGTGAGATTGGTTTAAATGCTTCATCATTGATATTAACTATTAGAGACCTAATTAATAAATGAAAAATATTATCCTAGAAAATGACAAGGCTACTAGCAAACTTGGCGAACTAATTTCAAAACAGCTCTCAAAGATTAATCAATCTTCAATTGAAATCCATCTTGAAGGAGACCTTGGAGCTGGGAAGACTTTTTTAACTAGATCGATAATTTCTAATTCAGGCTGGAGCGAACTAGTAAAAAGCCCAACTTATACTTTATGTGAAGAGTACGATCTAGGAGATTTATTTTTTTTGCATGTCGATCTATATAGAACTGATGAATTAGAAGATATTCATATTTTTAACTTAGATAGAAAAACTCATTCAAAAAAAATTATAATTATTGAATGGCCTCAAAAGCTTGTTGCAGAAAGAGATTTCGATTTAAAGATTTTTCTTGAACATTTTGAAGGTGGAAGAAAAGTATCAATAAATGATAAACATAAGCTATTTTTAGATTTGATTAAATATTATGAATAAATTCTCATTATTTTTATTAGTATTCTCATCGCTGATACATTCAAATGAAATTTCATTTAATGAAGTAAAAGAATCTGATGATGGGTCTATAGAAATATCATTTCTTTTAGATAAAGTTTCTTTTATAAAATCTTACTCGCTAAATGACCCCTCAAGAATTGTTATTGATATTTATAACAGCGATTTAAAATCAGATGTTCAAAAAAAATATAAATACCCCATTAAAAAAATTAGGGCATCGTCAAAAGAAGATTTAACAAGAATTGTGATTGATTTATATGAATATGTTAATTGGAAAAAGCCCACTCAAGAAAAAATAGATGAAGGCATATTGTTAAAAATTGAAGTTAAACAAAATAAAAAATTAAAGAATAATATCAGAGATATTATAGTTGCAATTGATCCTGGTCATGGTGGCAAAGATCCTGGTGCAGTAAGCAGTAATAACGTATTAGAAAAAGATATTACTTTATTGATAGCCAAAGAATTGCAAAGAACCTTAAGAGATACAGAAGGATATCAGGCAGTATTAATTAGAAATAATGATAGTACAGTTAGTCTTAATGATAGATATCAGAATGCAAGAAAATATGGCGCTGACGCATTTATTTCAATTCATGCAGATGGCTTTAGATTGGCATCAGTAAAAGGTGCCTCTGTTTTCATATGGTCAGAAGAATCTTCTAGTAGTGTTGCAAGAAATCTATCTGATAAAGAAAGAAAAAGAATTCAAGCTCAAATTAAAAACATAAAGTCATATGATTTTAATGAAGATGCTGCAAGAGATCTGTATCCTAATACTTATAAGAAAAAGGTTGATCAAAGTAGAATATTAGGTACAAAAATATTAGATCAGCTAAAAAGAGACCCATTCACAAAAATTCATAAGCAGAATGTTGAATATGCTGATTTTAGAGTTCTTAAATCTGTTGATATTCCTTCTGTTTTAGTGGAGTCTGGATTTATAACTAATATTGAGGATGCAAAAAGACTGAAAACTAAAGCTGGAAGAAGAATGATAGCGAGATCGATATTTCTGGGTATACATAACTATTTTAAAGAAATACCAGTATCGGGATCTATTTTAGAAAATTATTCTAATTACCTAAACTATGAAATTCAAAAAGGTGATGTTTTATCTGAAATTGCTATAAGATTTGGCGTTACAGTTGAGTCCTTAAATAATATAAATGGTCTTGAATATAGGTCCATCTACCCCGGTCAAATTATTAAAATCAAGATTTAAAGAGGGTCTTAAGACATATTATATGGGTCAATGTCATAAGCCCACTTTACTTTCTTTGTCTCAGGCCAATTCTGAATTTCATTAGTTAAAAATTTAAGCACTCTGTTCAAATAAGTTTTTGTATCAGATTTAATAATCAGATGATTCCTTGAATTTCCTTTTATTTTCAAAGGTATTGAAGGAAGTGGTCCAGTAATACTTATATTTTTTTTATTACTCAAAAGTTCGCTAACCTTTTCTAAAAATTGAATACAACTTTGAGGGTTTGGAGATGTGGCTCTAAGTATAGAAACATTTGAATAAGGGGGTATTCCTAAAGCTTTATTAGTTTTAAGACACTGATCAGCAACTAATTGATAATTGCCAGTTTTAATTTGTTTTAAATTTTCATCATTTGGATATCTGGTCTGAATAATTACTTGTGCGAGATTGTTATTTCTTCCTGCTCTTCCAGAAACCTGAATTAATTGTTGTGCGATTTTCTCGACTCCATTCATTTCTGGACTTAGCAAACCACTATCAGCATTGAGAATGACACATAAAGTTACTTTTGGGAAATCATGCCCTTTCGATAACATCTGTGTCCCTACCAATATTGCTTCATTGCTCTCATTGGCTTTTTCATAAATTGCCTCTATTGAACCCTTAAGCTTTGTTGAATCATAGTCCATCCTAATGATTGGTACTTTTTTAAAAGTATTCTTGAGAACCTCTTCAACTCTTTCAGTTCCTGTTCCAAAAGTATTGAGTTCAGTTGACTGACAGTCTGGACATTTATGATTTACTGCATAAACAGATTCGCATTTATGACATATCAATCTATTTTTTGATTTATGGAAAACTAAGTTCGATTCACATGATGAGCAACTAGCTACCCAACCACAATTATCACATTCGTATAATGGTGCAAAACCTCTTCTGTTTATAAATATTAATACTTGCTCTCCTCTATTTATTGCGGCCTCAATAATACCCATTGTTTGAATAGCAATGCCTCCAAGCAAAGTGGAATCACTAATATCTAATGGGATCAATTTTGGAGGCTTTTTACCGTCTACTCTCCTAAGCAAATCAAATTTTTTATATTTTTTTTCTTTTACAAGCTTAAGCGTTTGCAGAGATGGTGTCGCAGAGCCTAAGAAAATAGGTATATTTTCTAATTGCGCTCTTTTAATAGCTAGGTCTTTTCCAGAAAACTTAAAGCCTTCAGCTTGTTTATAAGAGTGATCATGTTCCTCATCAATTATTATTGCTCCTAAATTTTTTAATGGCATTAAAACAGAAGATCTAGTTCCAATAACAATTTTTATTTCTCCAAATTTTGATTTTAACCAAACTTTTAATCTTTGATTGGGAGTTTGTCTTGAATGATAGATACCGATTTCGCCACTAAATCGATCTTCGAATCTTTTTACAAGTTGAGGTATGAGATTTATTTCAGGTACTAAAACTAAGATGGATTTATTTTTTTTAATAAATTTTTCAGCTAATTGAAGGTATATCTCTGTTTTTCCAGAACCGGTAACTCCATAGATTAATGAAGGATTAAAACCTTCAATTTTATTAAGTTTAGATAGATTATCATTCTGCTCTTTAGTCAGTTTAAACCTTTTATCTTTGGCATTTAATTTATATTCTGATGCTTTGCTTAAACTGCTAATAATTTTGTCATTTTTTTTCCTTAATAAAGTGGGCATAAAAGAAAAGAATATTTCTCCTATAGGATGATGATAGTATTCTGATGCCCATAAGATTGTGTTAAAGATAGATTTATCAAAACAGGTATGATTATCAGCGATTGAGATTATCTCTTTTAAACCTTTTAATGAATTAGGATTAGATATTTTTTTAACAACAATTCCTACAATTGATTTTTTTCCAAAGGGTACCACTACTCTTGTACCTTTCTTAATAGCAACTTTAGATTTATAGGTAAAACATTGTCTTAAAGGCAGCCCAACAGCAATGTCATAATAAAAAATATTCATTTTTTAATTGTAATGGATTTAATTTTTGATATAGTTCTCATCCTAAATATATTTTATTATGAAAAAAGATATACATCCTGAATACCGAGAAGTTTTATTCCACGATATTAGTGTGGATGAGTATTTTTTGATTAATTCAACACTGAAGACAGACAAAACGAAAGAATGGGAAGGAAAAGAATACCCTTACTATGCTGTTGAGGTCTCTTCTTCTTCACACCCCTTCTATACTGGTAAACAAAAAATTATTGATACTGGCGGAAGAGTTCAAAAATTTGAAGAAAGATTTGGTAAGAAAAAATAAATTTAGTCTATACCAGAACTGCCAAAACCCTTAGCACCCCTCTCTGATTCCTCAAAATCTTCAACTATTTCAAAATCTGCTTGAACTATTGGCACTATTATCATTTGAGCAATTCGGTCACCAGAATTAATTTCAAATTCCTGCTCTGATCTATTCCATGCAGGAACCATTAATTCACCTTGGTAATCAGAATCTATCAATCCAACTAAATTGCCAAGCACTATCCCATGTTTCGAACCAAGACCTGATCTTGGGATAACCAAAGCAGTCAAACTCTCATCCTCAAGATGCATTGCAAATCCCATTGGAATCATCTCAGTCTTCCCTGGTTTCAATATTAATTTATCTTTAATACAAGCCCTAAGATCTAAACCTGCAGAGCCTTTTGTCTCATATTTAGGAATAGGTATTTCATTGCCTATAAGTGGATTTAATATTTTTAGTTTAACTTTTTTCATATTAAATTCATTATAGTATTGATATGTGACCTTCTGTTCTATAAAATCGCGATTCTATGAGTAAAAAATGTCAAGTAACAGGTAAGATACCACAGTCTGGGAACAATGTTTCTCATGCAAATAATAGAACTAAAAGAAAGTTCTTCCCAAACCTTCATACTCATAAATTTTGGGTCGAATCTGAAAATAGATTTGTAAACCTTAAAGTATCATCAAAAGGTATGAGAATAATTGATAAAAAAGGTATTAGCCAAGTACTTAAAGAAATCCGTGCCCGCGGTGAAAAAGTTTAAAGACTACTTATATCCAACTTCTTGAGCCAAGAAAACAGCTTCTTTTTGTAATGAACCTAATTTGCTAACATTAATTTCGTCTTCAGAAAATTCTCCCCAATCCCTAATAGCATCATGAACTAATGCTCCTTTTAAGATAGGATATTCTTTATTTGCTGATGCATAAAAATCTTGAGCATCTTCTGATGATAAATATTCTAAAAGTTTTATAGCATTGGTTTTATTTTTAGTTGTTTTAACGATTCCTGCTCCAGATATATTTACATGAACTCCTCTATCATTTTGATTTGCCCAAAATAAATTTAGATTATTATATTTGGGATTATCTAATAATCTTGCTAAATAATATGTATTAACTATGGTTACTCCACATTGACCGCTTGAAACAGCTTTAAGAGCATTTGTATCATTTGAGAAAACTTCAGTAGCTAGGTTTGAAACCCAACCCGATACAATCTTTTTAGCTTGATCAAAACCATAAGCATCTATCATGCTAGCCATCAATGATCTGTTATATACCTTCTTTGATGTTCTTAGACATAACTTTCCTTGCCATTTTGAATCTGCTAGATCCTCATAAGTAGAAAAGTCACTATCAGAAAACTGATCACTTGAATAAACGATTGTTCTTGCTCTTTTAGATAGTCCAAACCATAGATTGTTTGAGTCTCTTAAATACTCAGGAATATTATTTTTTAATATGTCTGAATCTATCTCAGCAAAAATATCCCTTTCGGCAGCTTGCCATAGAACACCAGCATCAACTGTCATAAAAAGATCTGCTTTTGATTTATTTCCTTCTATTACAATCCTTTCCATTAATTCTTGGGCATTACCAGACAAAAGATTTACCTTTATGCCTGTTTCTTGATAAAAAGTTTCAATTATTGGTTCAAGTAATTGGGGTTGCCTTGATGTATAAATAGTAAGCTCTTCGCTAGATTCATGCGCACATGAAACCAAAATAAATAAGGATAATAATAAAGATATTTTTTTCATTTTTAACCTCGTCTGAATGAAGATTTATTTTTTTGGTGTGCTAACTTATTATAAGCTATTTTTTCCAGCAGCATGATTAATAAAAAACCTCTTTAAAAATTGATTTTTATTTACGCTGCTAAGGCCTATATTTCTTAGTAATTTCATATATAAATTATTTGATTTAAATAGATTTACAAAGAAATCCATTGACTTAAGCATTAATAGGTTCATGTTCTTTCTTCTTATTTCATACCTTTTAAGAATTAAATGCCGGTCTGCCTCAATACTCATTTCATATGCTTTAATTACTTCTTCACAAAAAGCATCAGCATCAGCAAAACCCAGATTTATACCTTGGCCAGCAAGTGGGTGAATTGAATGAGCTGCATCGCCAATAAGAACTGATGATCCAGAAATATAATTTTTAAAATAATGGTTAGATAAGTTAAAACTTAAAATCTTAGAGTGAATTTTTATTTCTGTATTTAGTTTATTTTCAAAATATGAAATATTGTTATTAATATAATCTTCGGCATTTTCCCCTTCTAATTTTTTATTATCAATAGACCACACTATGGTATGCCTAGCTCCACTCATGGTTTCTGGAAGAGGCATTATTGCAAAAATACCTTTTTCAGAAAATATCTGATATGCGCTATTCATATCATCAAAATTAGCTTTAGCAGTAAATGTTAAAGCGGTTTGTTTATAATCGCCCCTAATTTCATTAAATAGGCCTAGTTTTGCTACCTTTGAATTTCTTCCATCACAACCAGCAATAATTTTTGTATGAATCTCTTCGTTGTTAGACAATAAGACCGTGCAATAATTTTGCTCCCTGACATCATTTAATTCTTTTATTTGATTTCCAAATATAGTTTGATTCAATACACTTTCTTGTAATTGTGATTGAAGTTCATTATAAAAAACAACATAAGATAAATTATCTTCATTAATTTCTTCAGAAGAAAAATCTATCTTTCCAGAGCCCTCTCCATCAAAGACATTTATTTTTTTTATTTCAGCAAATTTAACTGATATTCCAAGATTATCTATTAGTTTTTTTGAAAATGAGTTGAGGGTTAAGGTTCTTATATTCTCATCGATATGAGAGGTATGTTCAGATTTCTCAATTACTATAGCTTCGATATTATTCTTATTCAATCTTGCAGAAATATAATTTCCAATGATTCCACCACCAGATATGGTAACAATAGGGCTCACAAGACTAAGACATTAATGATTCAATTTCATTTGGATCAGATGGAACTTTTTTAGTGAGATTTTCATTTCCATCTTTTGTAACAAGAATATCATCTTCAATTCTTACTCCAATTCCCTTCCACTTATCATCTACATCCATTTTACTACTAATATATATACCTGGTTCAATTGTTGTAATCATGCCAGGTTTAAAAGTCATAAATTCATCTCCCTCTGTATAATCCCCTGCATCGTGAACATCTAAACCAAGCCAATGACCAATTTTATGCATATAAAAATCTTTATATGCACCTGATTTATGTAACTCTTCAGGATCTCCTTTTAGTAACCCAATATTAACCAACCCTTCTGTAATGACTTTTTCAGATATTTCTTGCGGTTGCATTATATTGTTACCCTCTTTAACAGAATCTATTGCAGCGTTCATTGCATCGAGAACAATCTTATATATCTGAAGTTGTTCTTCAGAAAATTTCCCACTAACAGGAAAAGTTCTAGTTATATCTGCTGCATACATTTGATACTCACACCCTGCATCAACTAATAATAAATCTGATGATTTTAAATTTTGATTATTTTCAACATAATGCAAGACACAAGCATTTTCTCCTCCAGCAATAATTGGATTATATGCAGGGTATCTTGCACCTCTTTTTGAAAATTCATGAATATACATGCTTTCAATTTGCTGCTCATTATCTCCATCTTTAACAGATTTCATTGCCTCAATATGGGCCTCAGCAGAAATGTCACATGCTTTTCTAATCAAATTAATTTCATGCTCATCCTTTATTAAACGCATATTTCCAATCAATGATGTAGCATCAATAATATTAATAGATTTGCTATGACGGTCTTTTGATCCAGCAGCAGTGGTCCAATCAATTACTTGCTGATCAAAACCTTTCTTTTTTCCAATTGGATATAATACTTCTTTATGACCATGCAAAATATCAGGTAATATTTTATCAATCTGTAAATTGTCATATGCCTTATCAAATAAAAAATCATCTACAGCTCCGACAGGCCCTGATCTGTGACCATCCCATATTTCTTTTAACTTATCTTTTGGTGGAACAAAAATAATTGATTTAACACCATCCTTATTATTAACAATAGCTATTAATGAAGATGGTTCACAAAATCCAGATAAATAATAAAAACTGCTATCCTGCCTAAAGGGAAATGCAGAATCAGCGTTTCTGTATTGCAGGTCTGCACCTGGAATTAATAAAACAGAATTATTAGGAAGTAATTCCTTTAAATTATTCCTTCTATTTTTGTATATAGTATTATCCATGCTGCTATTTTACTCTTTTATTAAACAAACTTTCCAATTCATTAAAGTAGAATTAAACTATTGAAATGCTAAAAGATAATAAGACAAACTTAAAAGATCTCGAAAAAAGACTAGATTTGCTTATAAAAAGATTTTACGAACAAAAAGGCATAATTGATTCATATATAAAAAGAGAAAGGGATTGGAAAAAAGGAAAGATTTTACATAGAAAGGAAATCTCACGCTTGGAAAATGATCTAAATAAGGCTAAAAATGAGTAAAGTAGTAGAGGTATCGTTAAGAATCTTTGGCAGAGATTTAACAATAGCCTGCCCTCCAAAAGAAAAAAACAACCTTATTAAGGCTGCCAATCTATTAAATGATGAGCTTGAAAACATTAGTGATAAGAATAATGCATTAGTTATAGCTGGGCTTACTTTAGCTAATAAACTTCTTGTAAGTGGTAATAAAAAAGATAAAAAAGTAGACATCGATTACTCAAAATTAATTAAAAAGATTGAAAAAGCTCTAGAAAAATAATCTTTAATTTAGGTTATATCTCATCTATACTTTGATTACATTCTGGTTCATTTGCTAATGTGTTAATAAATTTGAACCGATGCTATATATTAGGTGATATTCCACTGTCATTGTTGTGCAATACCTAAAAGGGAAGCCTGATTTGACAAGATATTCACCACCTGAACTTTCGGTTCAGGTATAACACATGGCGGTGATCTGGTTTGTTAGCCTCTGTAAAATATGGTGAAAAATAAAATTAGAAAATCACTTCTTGAGCAGGGGCAACTTCTATCTAACGAATTTGTATTAAAGGCAAATTCTAAAATACAA
Organism: uncultured SAR86 cluster bacterium; assembly: GCA_902563835.1. GTDB lineage: Bacteria > Pseudomonadota > Gammaproteobacteria > Magnimaribacterales > D2472 > SAR86A. Next base: position 2,615 of record CACEZB010000002.1, on the reverse strand, counting down.
TCTGCAGTAATAAAGAAGATAGATATTCAATCATCTGAAAATATACTTTTATACTTTCCTTATAAAAAAGAAGTAACTTTAGATCTTTTAATCAAAGAATTTAAAAAATATTCTATTAATATTTATATGCCAAGAATAATCTCACATATAGAAATGAAATTTAACTTATTTGGAGAAACTAACTCTTTCATTAAAAATAAATATGGAATAATAGAGTTAGATAATCAAGATTTCTTAGATCCTTTGGCATTTGATTTAATGTTTATACCTTTTGTTGGTGTAGATATAAATGGTTGCAGGCTTGGATATGGTGGCGGCTATTTTGATAGAGCCTTACAAAACCTAAAGAAAGACAAAAATAAAATTCTTATTATTGGGCTTGGATATGAATATCAAGTTTTAAAAGAGTCTTTTGGAGAAGCCCACGATATACAATATGACATAGTAATAACTGAAAAAGATATACACTCGTTTAAGTAAAATATAAAATACCTTTTTTATATATGTTCAAAAAATACCTTTTTTATTTTTTATCTTTCCCATTGTTATCCAATGCGATAACTATTGATGGAGAATTAAATGAGCCTGAGTGGGAAACAGCTTATAAGATCACAGAATTTTATGAAACATCTCCATATACCTTAAAGAAATATAAGGATGAAACTGTTGCATTAATCTTTTCTAATCCTGATGGTATTTATGTTGGATTTATAAACTATCAAGATGAGTCAACAATGCTATCTAAGAAAACTATGCGGGATGAAATGTCTTCATTGAGTGAAAAAAATTCTATCAATATAGATTTTGATGGGAATGGAACAAAAGCATACATAATTGCAGTAGCGCTTGGAGATTCATTGTTTGATGCAACCAAAATTCAATCAGGTGATTTTAAAACTGATTGGGATGGTGACTGGATTGCTAAGACAAAAAAATATAAAGATTATTGGGTATCTGAATTTTATCTTCCATGGAATGTAACTTTAATGAATCAGTCTTCTCAAAAGAAAAGAAAAATAAATTACACTGCCTTAAGATATAGGACTTCAAATCAAGCATGGGTTAGCAGTGCTGGTACCATGGCAATGAGATCTGATTACTTCCAAAATCTCACGCCATTAGAAATCGATAACTACACAAAGTCTAAATTAAATTTTTTTCCTTATCTTGCATCAAACAAAAACAGCTCAACTAATATGCAAGAGACTAATGTTGGCGCAGAGGTTTTCTATAACTCTGGCAAAGGTGATCAATTAAATCTTACTCTTAATCCAGATTTTGGTCAGGCAGAAAGTGATGAAGTTATAGTTAATTTTTCTGCACAAGAAACTTTTTATAAAGAAAAAAGAGCTTTCTTTAATGAAAACCAAAGTCTTTTTGATATCAATAATTACAATAGATACTCAGTAATTAATACAAGAAGAATTGGGGCGAAGCCTTCATATGATTGTGCTACTGAAGCGAACGAGAATGAATGCAATCAAAGCAAAAAAAGTTATACAGATATTGATTTTGCTCTTAGATACACCAAGAAAATGGATGACAACCAATTTGGTGTATTTGCAGCTAAAGAGTCTGATGAGAAATTCTCTACCGGAAGAGAATATTATGCTCTAAGAGGAAAATCCAACATAGATAATAAAACTTTAGGTTACATGCTAACCCATGTTATTGATGATATTAATCATTCATCAAGCACTGTGAAAGTAATTGACTACATTAATATAAAATCAGAACAATTAACTACATATTTTGATCTACTTTCAACTGAAAAGAATGGGATTAATGGAGAAGGCCTAAGAGCACAATACACCTATAAACCAAATAAATTATCTAGAAACTCAGGTAGTATTCTATATTTTGATAAAGAGTTCCGTTTGAATGACTTTGGTTATCTTCAAAGAAATGACTGGTTCCATCTTGGAGTTGGGCATAATATCCAAAAAATTGATTTTGCTAAAGATTCAAACGTTATATTAAAAGAATTTAATATAGATATAAATTATGATGCGGATACAGGTGGAAACTCCAATCCATATAGTATCGAGCAAAAGAATAGAATAGAATTTAAAGATACATCGCAATTTAAATACGATCTTAGTTACAAATCCTCTGGTAAAAATACCACCATAACTAGAAAAAATGAGATCTATCCCTATGTAAAAATTAAAGATAATTTTAGTATTACTGGAGACTATGAAGCTCCAAATTATAAATATTGGACCTATGATTGGCGGATTAGTTTTGATAAAGCGAGTAAATATAATACTTGGAACTCAAAAGGCTATAAAAAAAGATTTTTTAAGATCGCAGGCTCAATCTTTCCAAATGATAATCTTAAATTACAATCAGAATTTAGAGTAAAAAAAGAAAAAGAATGGTTAAATTGGATTGATGCTAATAATCTAGCTGTTTATGATTTAAACCAAAGAATTGTTTCTTTTAATCTAAATTGGTTTAGAGGAAATAAACATGAAATAAGATTAAAGAGTCAATTTGTTGCTCTAGAGGCTAAAAGGCCGCGAGCACTAATTACTGATGTTAGCGGAACATTATTAGATTTAGATAAACAGATAAGCTCATTCTCAAATGGCATTAATTCATTCCAAATAAGA
>CACEZB010000001.1 GCA_902563835.1 uncultured SAR86 cluster bacterium | reverse complement strand
CATTTGATATTTCATTGCTAGTGTAATCACTAAACTTGTATTTAAGTTTTTTTAATTTTTGTTTTAGCTTTAAAAAACTTTCCTCTGAAGAAGTTCTAATCCCCACTAATACGAATGCATCTTTGTCACCTGATTTTCTATAATTAAATTCTGTTACAGGCAATTTACCAAAAACCTTTGATAACTTTAAAAAACTTCCTGGCTTTTCAGGAATTTTAATACTTAGAATTTTTTCTCTATTTTCTCCAAGCTCAGATCTTTCTACAATAAAACCAAGTTTTTCAAAATTTACATTTGCACCTGAACTAATTGCTAAAAGATTCTTATTCTTCATTTTTTTTGAATAAATTTTTAACCCTGCCAAAGCAACTGCTCCTGAAGGCTCTGATAACACTCTAGTATCCTCAAAAATATCTTTAACTGCTGCACATACCTCATCTATATTTACAGTTATAACTTCATCAACACATTCTTTGATAACATCGAGATTAAGCTTACCTATTTGAGAGACTGCTACTCCATCAGCAAACAAACCTACCCTCTTTAAAAGAACCCTTTTATTTGATTGGAGGGCCTCTGTTAGACATGCAGAATCATTAACTTCTACACCAATAATCTTAATTTTCTTTTGTTGTTGTTTAATCCAGGCAGAAATACCAGCAATCAAGCCACCGCCTCCGACTGGAACAAAGATCGCATCATATTCAATACCATCCTCTAGTATCTCCTTACCAATTGTTCCTTGCCCAGCAATTGTATAAGGGTCATCAAATGGATGAACAAAAGTATATTTTTTCTTCTTTGCAACTTCATCGGCCTTAACTAAAGCCTCTGCTAGGTTTTCGCCATATTGAGTAATCTTTGCCCCCAGCCTTCTTACTGAGTTTAATTTATTCTCTGGAGCTGTAACAGGCATAATGATATTACATGAAATATTTAATTTCTTGCATGCAAGAGCAACGCCCTGAGCATGATTGCCTGCTGATGCAGCAATAATTCCTTGAGATTTTTGCATTTCAGACAAATTAACTATTTTGTTATATGAACCTCTATTCTTGAACGAAAAAATTGGTTGTAAATCTTCTCTTTTTAAAAAAATATTATTTTTTTCTTTAATAGATAAATTTATTGCATGGGTTGTTGGTGAATCAATAGCCACATCGTAAACAGAAGCTTCATTAATTAATTTAAGATATTTCTTTGAATTCTTAAATTTTCCAGTTTTTTTTATTTTTAGTCTCAATTTAAATCACATGCATTATTTTCTTGTATTATAACTGTATGAGCGACGCAAAGATAAGTGTTTCAAAAAAAGCAATAAACCATATAGGAAAAAAACTTACTAAAGATATGGTTTTAGGAATTGGGACTGGTTCAACAGTAAACTTTTTTATTTCAGAATTAGCTAAATATAAAAATAATTTTTATGGTGCCGTATCTAGTTCAGAAGCATCAACAAAATTATTACAAGAGATAGGTATTGAAGTTTTTTCCCTAAATGATGTTAATGAGGTTGCCTATTATATTGATGGTGCTGATGAGGTTTCTCCTGAAAATTATTTAATAAAGGGAGGTGGTGGTGCTCATACTAGGGAAAAAATAATAGCATCAGCTTCTAATGAATTCATATGCATAGTAGATAAATCAAAATTAGTTGAAAGCCTTGGAGAATTTCCTCTCCCTATTGAGGTAATACCTGAAAGCAGAAGTTTAGTTGCAAGAAAAATAACTTCATTGGGGGGAACACCTATTTATAGAAAGGGCTTTATAACAGATCAAGGCAATCAAATACTAGATGTTAACGATATAGATATATCTCAACCAGAATCATTAGAAGCATTAATTAATAATATTCCTGGTGTTGTTGATAATGGAATCTTTGCAATTAACAAGCCTGAGGTTGTGCTTGTTTCTGATTAATTTTTATTTATAAAAGTTTCTCAATTTCATCAATAAGTTCTTTAGAGTCTGGTTTAACTTTAGATCCATAAGTAGAAACAACTTTACCCTCTTTTGATATTAGATATTTATTAAAATTCCATCTTGGACTTACGCCACTTTCCTCAAGTAATTTTTTATATAATGGATTTGCCTTTCTTCCAGTAACTTTTGAAGTTGCAAACATTGGGAAGTTGACTCCATATTCAGTAGAACAAAATTCAGCAACATCTGTTTCATCAGAATATTCCTGAAAGAAGTCTCTTGAAGGCACGCCTAGAACTACAAAACCTTGGTCTTTGTATTTATCATAAAGTTTTTGTAACGACGCGTATTGATATGTATACCCACATCTGCTTGCTACATTAACTATTAATAAGACACTATCCTGATATTCACATAAGTTTAATTCTTCAGTTGAGTCCAAAAGTCTCATCTCTGTATCAAGCAGATAAGAGCAGCTATAAGAATAGAAGGATGTAAAAAGTACTATTACTAAAAACAGTTTGTTCATATATTAATTATATTACTAAGAAATTGGAGTTATTGCAGTTAGAGATGATATAAAAATAACTGTTAACAAAATTATTTCAATATTAGCCTTAAATTTTTCCATAAAAAAACCTCGCTTTAAAAGAAATGGAGGGTTAAAAACCCTCCACAATCCAGAGTTGTCAGCATAATCAAATAGGGGGAGAGGAGTGCTGACAATTATTATTATATATACTTATAATTAATTATCAATAGTAATTATAATAAAAAACAAGTTTTTTTTATGTATAATGCTTTTTTAAAATTATTTATGGAGAAATGCTTTGAAAGGTACAGTTTTATATGAAGTTAAGGAAGAAGTAGCAATACTTACAGTAGACAATCCACCGGTAAATCCCTTAAGTGATGGAGTTAGGACAGGATTATATGAATCGTTAGTTAAAGCTGAAGAAGATGATTCAGTAAAAGGGGTTGTTTTAACAGGTAACGGTAGAGCATTTATAGCTGGAGCAGATATATCTGAATTTGGTGGAAATGTTGAAGGAATACCTTTAAATGAAGTATTTAATAAGCTTGAATTCTGCAAAAAGCCAGTAGTGGCTGCAATTAACGGCGTAGCCTTGGGTGGAGGCCTAGAAACAGCATTATGTTGTAATTACAGAATTGCTGCTGAAACAGCATTTGTGGGCTTACCTGAGGTTAATTTAGGGTTATTGCCAGGGGGCGGCGGTACGCAAAGATTACCGAGATTAATAGGTCCAGGTGAAGCACTCAAAATGATGCTTTCTGGATCACATGTGCCTGCAATAAAAGCTTTAAAAATGGGTATTGTAGATAAAACATCAAAAGACGTGGTTGCAGAATCAATTGATTTTATAAAAGAAATGGCTAGCAATAATGATAATCACCCTAGAGTTAGAGATAAAAATGAGAAAATGCTTGAAGCTCGAGGGGATAAAAATATTCTTTTAGAAGCTCAGGCTATGGCTGCTAAAGCAAGAAAAGGTCAATTTGCACCAGGACAAATAATTAAATGTGTAGAAGCTGCAATTAATATTGATAATTTTGATGAAGGTATAAAAAAAGAAGGTGAATATTTCATGGAGTGTTTATTCCACCCTCAAAGAGAAGCAATGATCCATATATTCTTTGGTGAAAGAGCAGCATCAAAGATTTCAGATGTACCAAAAGATACAAAAATTAAAGATATTAAAAAAGCTGGAATTATTGGATCTGGAACAATGGGTGGCGGAATTGCAATGTGTTTTGCTAATGCTGGAATACCTGTACATATAATTGATCAAGATGAGGAAAACTTAAAAAGAGGAGTATCTGTAATAGAAAAAAATTATGATTTTATGGTTAATAAAGGGAGACTCACTGCTGAGCAAAAAGATGGTGTTTTTGGTTTAGTAACCTCTAGTTTGGATTATAAAGATGTTTCAGATTGTGACATTGTTATAGAAGCTGTATATGAAAATTTAGAACTTAAGCATGAAATTTTTAAATCTTTAGATGAGCATGTTAAAGAAGGAGCAATACTTGCCAGCAATACATCTGGTTTAGATATAGACTCAATAGCATCAGTAACTAAAAGGCCTGAAATGGTAGTGGGTACTCACTTTTTTAGTCCTGCAAATATAATGAGACTTTTAGAAGTTGTTCGGGGTGAGGCAACATCTGATGAAACATTAGCAACTATAATGGCTATAGGTAAGAAGCTTAAGAAGGCTGCAGTAGTTTCACTGAATGCCCCTGGTTTTATCGGTAATAGAATGTTATTTGGATATACTGCACAAGCCAATATGTTGCTTCTAGAAGGAGCCCTTCCCCATCAAATTGACCAAGCATTAGAATCATTTGGATTAAATATGGGTCCATTTAGAATGATGGATCTTGTTGGATTGGATTTAGGTTGGAGAGCTAGAAAGCTAAGCGGTAAAGAATCACCACTTCATGCAAAAATTGGTGATGAGCTTTGTGAACAAGATAGATATGGTCAAAAAAATGGAGCTGGTTATTATAACTATTCTGAAGGATCTAGGGCACCTAATCCAGCGCCTGAAAATGAAGAAACATATGAAAGAATATCTGCAGAGAATGGTTTTACAAGAAGAGAAATATCAGATGAGGAAATTGTAGATAGATGTATATTAGCTCTTATAAACGAAGGCGCTGATATATTGTCAGAAGGTGTATCTCAAAGAGCTGCTGATATTGATGTTGTATATATAAATGGTTACGGATTCCCAATATGGAGGGGTGGACCAATGCATCATGCTAATGCAATGGGGTTAGATGTTGTAATAGAAAAACTCGAAAAATATAAAGAAATAACAGGTAGTGACGTCTACAAACCTAGTGAGATGCTAGTAAAACTAGCTAAAAATGGTGAGAAATTAGGAGAAGCACCAGAAAAGGATAATAGAAAAGAAAAGTTAGGATTTGAAATGTCTTCAGTTGCTAATAATTTCTAAAAAGTAAGAATCTAAAGCTTTAAGCCTTAATATAGACTTTTGTTCCTTTTTTAACAATATCATAAAGCTTTACAACATCATTATTAAACATTCTTATACAACCGTGAGATGCTTTTTGGCCAATCAGGCCTTCCTCATGAGTTCCATGTATGTATATAAATCTATTGAAAGAATCTACGCCCTCTCCTTTATTAATGCCTTCTTCAAGCCCATCAAGCCATAATATTCTAGAAGTTACATAATCGTCTTCAGAATCATCTAAAGATTTTATAATATTTGCTTTTTCATTAGTATTTACCCTAGCTACAAAAATAGTATTTAATGGTACTCCGTACCCAATTTTTTCTTTTATAATATGCTTTCCTAATGGTGTTTTAAAAGAGTTTTCTATACTTCCTTCTCCATATTTAGATGATGATATTGGGTAACTTTCAATTATTATTTTATCCTCTACTAAATATAGTCTTTGATCTGAAATATCCACTATTATTTCTATCTTATTAAGTAAATCATTAGCGTTAATAACATTAGAAATAGAGAATAAAGCCAATAAAAGTGCTATTTTTTTATATATTTTGTCCATATCAACACTAGTAAATATAATGTAATAAATAAAAAAGTAAATATATATGCAAATAAGTACCCTATTTTATTAAAAAAACTATTCTCTTTTATTAATGAAACATTACTTTCAAGTATATATGACTCTTCTTTTTCTAATATAGAAACAATTGTCCCTTTATTTGAAATAAAAGCAGAAAAACCATCATTTGTTGCCCTGACTGTCCATCTATTATTTTCTATAGACCTGATTCTTGTTATTTCTAAATGGTGATGTGGTCCTATAGAATTACCGAACCATGTATCATTAGAGATGTTTATCATTAAAAGTGAATTTTTGTTCATCTTTCTAATTGTTTCTTGAAAAGTTATATCAAAGCATATTGGGGTGGCAACCTTTATATCACCTAAAATATTTAGATTAGTTTGATTTTTATTTCCCCTAGAAACATTTGACATAGGTAGATTGAAAAATGATATTAAACCTCTGAGGCTTTCAATAAATGGTATATATTCACCAAATGGGACTAAATGAATTTTTTTGTATAAGTCTCTATTTTTTACACTGTATATAGAATTATAAAGCTTGTTTTCTTCGATATTCCATAACCCCATAACTATTTTCTCAGATTGAGAGGCATTATCAATAAAACTATCAAATCTAGGATTGTCTAAGGCATAAGGCAGCTCTGCTTCAGGTAATACAATTAATTGAGTGTCTTTTGCAGTTTTCTGGATTAAGTTTAATAAATTTTGTTCTATCTCATAATAATAATCTTTCTTATATTTTAAAAATGGATCTGATGATGGTTGAATTATAGATACTTTAATTCCGTCAGAAACATTTTCAATTTTTTGACTGGGTACGATGCTTATAACCAATAAAAAAATTATGATATAAAAAATTCTAGTTTGTTTATAAAAAATGACCAGATTAGAGCTTATTAGGTATATTAAGATTGAAGCCCCTGAGACACCCAATACAGAATATATATCTTGAGTTATTGTATCTAAATAAATATTTCCAGGTATAAGCCAAGGCACACCATTTAATAGATAGTATCTACTTAATTCACTAAGCATTAAGAATGATGAGATGAGTATAGTTTTATATATATTATTTTTAATATTAATTAAATTTAATAATTTCTTAATTAGAATAATAGGGCAGGTAAACACTAACGAAAGGATGCAAACTAATAATATATATATTAGTAAAGTTGTTGCTATTGCTGTCTCTCCGTAATAGTAAACACTTACTATTATCCATGACATACCAAATCCCCAATGCCCTATGCCCCATAAAAAAATTTTAAATAAATCATTCTTTTGATCAGAGATTAATATGTAGATTAGATATGAGTATGAGATAAAAATTAAGAACTTAATTGAAAAGGGCGCAAACGATAATATTCCAACCAGTCCAAATATAAATGGAGCTAGAAAGTTAATAAATCTCATGAATTTTTGGTTACTTTAAATTTTTTAATTCTTCTGTTATCGGTATCTGATACTTTTATAGATATATTGCCTAAATTAATTTTATCTCCAATTTTTGGTAAAACCCCATACTTTGATATAAATAATCCTCCGAGGGTTTCAGCATCAATTGATAATGGATCAAAGTCTAACTCAAAAAACCTAATAAATTCTTCAAGTTCAATTTTTGAATCAACGATATATTTATTTTTCGAAACTTCAGTAATTTCTTCTTCTTCAACATCATGCTCATCTTCAATTTCTCCAACAAGTTCCTCAAGAATATCTTCAATAGTTATTAAACCGCATATTGAGCCATATTCATCAATTACAACAGCCATATGAGACCTATCTTCTTTAAATTCTTCTAATAACGAATCTACCCTTTTAGTTTCTGGAACTATATTTGGGTCTCTTAACATCTCACCTATATAAAATTCATTAGTTCCTTTAAATAATTTTGGCAAAATATCTTTTGCTAGAAGAATCCCGCTAACTTCATCTCTTTCATTACCCAAAACTGGATACCTCGAATGACCTGAATCAATAATCTTCCTTATAACTTGATTTGTATCTTCATTGATCTGAATTGTAACCATATCAACTTTTGGAATCATGATTTCTTTTGCTGTAATATCGCCCAATTTAATTGCTTTAGTTGCAATCGATTCAGCTTCTTTATCTATAATATTGTGGTCAACTGCCTCTTTTAAAAAATCAGTAACCTCTGATACAGACTGTGTTTTTATGAAAAAGGGGTTTCTAAAAAATTTTTTTAGCCTAGCAATAATGCCCGATGGAGGCTGGCTTTCTTCACCATTTAATTTTTCATTCATTTATTTATATGGGTTATTTATATTTAATTTCTCTAAAAGGGTTATCTCTTTATTTTCCATAATATCTGCTGTTTCATCATTCTCATGATCAAATCCTAATATATGATATATCCCATGAATTAACATGTGAATCATATGACTATCAAAACTTTTATTATATTCTTTTGATTCTCTTTGAACATATTCATAATTAATTGCTATATCACCTATATTTCCTGTCACTTTCTTAGAAATATCTTCATTTGTAAATGATAATACATTGGTTGAAGAATCTTTATTTCTAAATTTATTATTTAGATTTTTCATTTCATGATCATTTAATATTTTTAAATTTATTGAGCATTCTGATAATTTTTCTTCATCACAAATAATAGTAAAAGCATCGTTAAGTTTATCTATAAGCTTGTCTTCTATTTGATAATCTTCGTTTTGCGAAATAAAAAGACTCAACTTATTTTCCTATCTTGTCTTCAAAATATTTATATGCATCTATGATTTTTTTTACCAATGGATGTCTAACAACGTCAACAGATGAAAAATTTGTAATTCCTATACCCTCAGTGTCTTCAATTACCTCAATAGCATGAGATAAGCCAGATTTAATATTCTTTGGTAAGTCTATTTGAGTAAGGTCGCCATTAATAACTAAATGTGACCCAAACCCCATTCTGGTTAAAACCATTTTCATTTGCTCTTTAGTAGTATTTTGACTTTCATCAACAATAATAAAAGAATTATTTAAGGTTCTGCCTCTCATATAAGCTAATGGTGCTATCTCAACTATTCCTCTATTTAAAAAATTTTCTGTTTTTTCAATGCCTAACATTTCATATAGCGCATCATAAAGAGGGCGGAGGTATGGATCTACTTTTTGTGAAAGATCGCCCGGTAAAAATCCAAGCTTCTCTCCTGCCTCTACTGCCGGTCTTATAAGAATTATTCTATCTACTTTCTCATTTAACAAAGCATCCACTGCTGTGGCTACTGCAAGATAGGTCTTACCTGTTCCAGCTGGGCCAATTCCAAAATTAATTTCAAAGTCTAAAATCTTATTTATATAAGACTTTTGATTCTTTCCTCTTGGAATAATACTTTTTCTTGGTGTCTTAATAACAATTTCTTTTCCTTCATTATCACTATGTGAATCTTGAATACATAAATGTAAGGTCTCTTTTGTAATTTCTATACCTTTACCAGCAGCTTCATAAAGTCTTTTTAACGCACTAGCAGAGAGATTCACATCTTTTTCAGAGCCTTGTATCTTTAAATTATTACCATTTTGAAAAATGGTTACATTAAATGTTTTTTCTATAAATTTCAGGTTCTCGTTAAGTTCACCAACAAGCCTAACCATAACATTTGCATCTGATGGGTTTAACTCAAGATTGGTTAAAGCAGAATCTTTTGACATTAATTTTGTATATTACCCCTTAAACAATTTGGTAGTGCTTCATTTATTTGAATATTAATGATTTGGCCAATTAAATCAACATCATTCGAAGGAAAATTAACAATACGGTTGCAAATGGTTCTTGCTTGTAGCTGTCCTGGGTCTCTTCTTGATTGGCCGTAAACAAGACAACTCTGGGAAGATCCTACTTTTTTTCTACTATATCCAAATGATAATTGATTCAATCTATTTTGAAGGATATTTAATCTATCTTTCTTTTCTTCTTGGGTAACATCATCTGGCATGTCTGATGCTGTTGTATTTGGCCTTGGACTATAAATAAAACTAAATGATTCATCAAATTTTACTTCGTTTATAAGATCCATAGTGCCCATAAAATCTTCTTTAGTTTCGCCAGGGAATCCAACAATAAAATCTGAAGAAAAGCTCATACTAGGTCTAACTGTTCTAATTCTTTCAACTAAATCAAGATATTTCTCAACATTATATCTTCTTCGCATTAATTCTAAGATCCTATCAGATCCGCTTTGAACCGGTAAATGAACATGACTAACTAATTCTGGAACCCTATCATAAACTTCTACTAAATCATCTTTAAATTCATGTGGATGACTTGTTGTATATCTTATACGTTCTATATTTTCAATCTTAGAGGTCAGCTCAATTAATTTTGCTAGAGAAGATTTCTCTCCTTTGTATGTTCCTTTAAAATTATTTACATTCTGTCCAAGCAAGTGTATTTCTCTTGTTCCTTTATCTGCTAATGCAGAAACTTCATTTAATATATCTTCAATTGTTCTAGAAACTTCATGCCCTCTTGTTTTGGGTACAACACAAAAAGAACAATATTTATTGCAACCTTCAATAATTGATACAAATGCTGACGGCTCTCCAGTACCTTGAACTGGGAAGTGGTCAAACTTCTCTAATTTTGGAAAAGATATGTCAACTTGATTTATGTTGGTCTTATCTTTCTCATTATATAACTCAGGTAACTTGTGCAGAGTTTGTGGTCCAAAAACTATATCTACTGCTGGAGCTCTTTTAATTATTTTATCTCCTTCTTGAGAGGCAACACATCCACCAATTGCTATTTTAAGATCAGGTTTTTTATCCTTAATTTTTCTCCACCTTCCTATTTGATGGAAAACCTTCTCTTGTGCCTTTTCTCTAATTGAACATGTGTTTAATATTAATAAATCTGCCTGATCTTCGGATTCCGCCATTTCAAAATTTTCTTTTTCTTGCAGAAGATCAAACATTTTTGCAGAATCATATTCATTCATCTGACAGCCATGAGTTTTTATAAATAATTTTTTCGTCATATTTAATATATTATCGATAACTTTATATCTTTAACCTTATTCTCATATAATTAAGTATTATGAAAACAAAAAATGTTTACAAGATAATTTTTATACAACTTGGTGAGATTTATGAAGTTTTCGCAAAACAAATCTACCAAAGTGATATGTATGGTTTTATCGAGGTGGAAGAGTATATCTTCAATAAAGATAAACAGCTAGTAGTTGATCCTAGTTCAGAAAAATTAAAAAACGAATTTTCTAAAGTTGAAAGAAGTTATATACCTATAAACTCAATAATCAGAATAGATGAAGTCAATGAGTCTGGAGAGGCTAAAATTAAGGAAAATAAAGGAGAGGTTAAGCAATTTCCTCTAAATATTCAGCCTTCTAGTAAAAAAGATTGATTCAATCTGGCATAAAAAGTTTTTTATAGAACTTAAGCTCTTCAACAGACTCTTTAATATCTCCTAGGGCTCTATGAGAACCCTTTTTTTCATACACCTGAGCTTCATTCATCCATCTAACTGCTGCTTCCTTGAAAGAAGATACGTCTATATGCCTATAGTTGAAATATTCTTCTAATCTGGGCATATATTTCAACAAAAACCTTCTATCATGCGAGACTGTATTACCACACATTGGGGAAACCTTTTCTCCAACATATTTAGATATAAAGTCTAATGTTTCAATTTCTGCAATTTGTTCAGTTATATCACTTTTTTTAACTTCATCAATCAACCCAGATGAGCTATGTTGATTTTGATTCCACTCATCCATTGCATCAAGAATTTGTAAAGATTGGTTGATAATAATATTAGGGCCCTCTGCAATAATATTTAAATCAGAGTCTGTAACCAGTGTTGCAATTTCTATAATTTTTTCTTTATCTGGATCTAAACCAGTCATTTCTAGGTCTATCCAAATTAAGTTATCTCTTGATTGTAAAGTCTTCATCTCTTTTTATAATCACCTCTTTAGTGTATTTTGTTCTTATTATGGAAAAAGTTCAAACTGGACAAGTAATAGAATTCTATTCAAATAGTTGTCAGGTAAAAACAAATTTTGGTGAATTTAGCTGTATTGCAATCAAAAATGTCGTTGTTGGAGACTTTGTAGAATTTGAAATTATCCAAGATAGTAAACAACTTCAAGGCAAGATTATTAAAATTCAAGATAGAATTTCTAAGCTATCCAAAAGAGATGGAAGTAAAGATAAGCTCTTTGCTGCAAACATAACACATGTAGGTATTATTAATACTCCAAAACCAAAAACATCAACTGAGTTTATTGATAAATGGATTTTAAAATCCATCCTCTCAAAAATTGAGCCTTTTATAATAAATAATAAAATCGATATAGATATAGAACAAGAATATACGGATAAGTTAAATATATATAAAGATATCGATATTCCTATAATAAATATTTCAGCTAAATATGGAGACAATATCCAAGAACTTACAAATTATTTAAAAAATAAGTGCGTGCTCTTTGTGGGGAATTCAGGCGCAGGCAAATCAACTTTATCATCAAGATTAATAGGCAGAGAACTTAAAACAAATACTCTTTCTAATGATCAAGGGACGCATACAACTTCAATTTCATCCTTATATGAAACAGAAGATAATACGAAAATTATAGATTCACCCGGTATGAGGGATGTTGAATTAGCAAGCTATAAATCAGAAGAAATAATTAAAGGATTCAAAGAAATTTTACAGTCTTCAAAGAGTTGTAAATTTAACGATTGCAACCATATTAATAATGATGGATGTAATATCATAACCAATTTAGCCAATGGAGAGATTAGTGAAAGTAGATACAATAATTTCATTAAATTTAGGAATAAATAATAAATGAATAAAAAAACTCATTTTGGATATAAAGAAGTTGATGAGGTGGATAAGGCTAAGTATGTTGGAGATGTTTTTACTTCAGTAGCACAAAACTACGACATTATGAATGATGCAATGTCTTTTGGCATGCATCGTCTATGGAAAAAAATACTTGTTGAATTAGCCTCAATAGGAGACAGAGATATGATTTTAGATATCGCCAGCGGAACTGGAGATATTTCAAAACTAATTTCTAAAGAATATCCTAATACAAATATTTTAATGAGTGATATCAATTTCGAAATGCTTAATGAGGGAAGAAATAGAGCTATTGATGAAAGCTTTGCATCCAATTGTTCATTCTGTCAGTTAAATGGAGAAGCTCTACCTTTTAGAGAAAATACTTTTGATTTAATAACTGTTGGGTTTGGTTTGAGAAATTTTACAAATAAAGAAAATGGTTTAATAGAAATGAAAAGGTGTTTAAAAAGAAATGGTAGGCTTTTAGTCCTTGAATTCTCAAAGCCAATGAATCCAATATTTTCAAAAATATATGATTGGTATTCATTCAATGTACTGCCTAAGCTCGGCTCTTTTTTAGCAAGTGATTCTGAAAGCTATCAATATCTAGCAGAGTCAATACGCATGCATCCAGATCAAGAATTATTAAAACAAATGATGCTTGATTCAGGTTTTAGTAACTGCAAGTTCTATAACCTTGTAAATGGAGTGGTTGCCATACATATTGCATATAATGATTAATCTTAAAAAGGGGTTTAATAAATTCTTAAAAGACATACAAGAATCTTCTCCAAATTTTAAGAAAACATTAAAAGAAATATCTCCTATAAGTTTTTGTATAAGCCTTAAAGGTCATAAGAAGATATTTATATCTATAAATGATAATAATTCAGATATATCCTTCGAAGCGAATAATACTCAATTTGAGATAAATGGATCATTATTAGAAATACTCTATACAATCATATCTGGCAAAATAAATACGAACCTTATTAAGGGTGATGCTGAATTAGCAATTGTCTTTTTCAATACACTTTATAAATCAAATATTGATTTGATTTATCTAATTGATAAATATTTTGGTAATTTACCAGCAGTATTTACATATGCTATTGTTAATAAAGTCTTTAATACTGCTGAGATATATAAAGATGATGAGGAAAGAAACCTAAGAAAACGTTTAAGAGATATTTCAATAAGACTTGATAGATTAGAAGCAATTAACGGAACATGAATTTCATAATAGTAATATACGAATTATTAAAGATGTCCTTGATTGGCATTCGAAAAGGTATCTTTTATAAGCCTAATGGTAAAAAGCTAGCAGCATATTTAGAGTCTCTTGGCCCAATTTTTACAAAGTTCGGGCAATTGCTCTCAACCAGGACAGATATACTTGATTTTGATACAGCAAAAGAACTTGAAAGCTTAACTGATAGTTGCAAGCCTTTCGATGTAATAACATTCAAGAAAATCGTAGAATCAGAGCTAGGTGATTCAATTGATAATATTTTTGATTCTTTTGATGAAACGCCTTTAGCAGCCGCCTCATTAGCTCAAGTTCATTCAGCAAAACTAAAGAATGGAAATGAAGTCGTAATTAAGGTACTTCGTCCAAATATAGAAAGAAGTGTTAAAAAAAATCTAAGACTTTTAAAAGCTGCTGCTAGGATTTTCTCTTACATCTATAAAGAAAGTTATAGACTAAAACCAAATGAAGTCATTAAAGACTATGAAACTACTATATTTAAAGAACTTGATTTAAAACTTGAAGCATCAAATACAAATTTAACAAGAAAAAACTTTCTTGATTCAGCTGAACTTTATATCCCAGAAGTCTATTGGGATCTAACAACTTCCAACGTTATGGTTCTAGAAAAAATAGATGGAATACCCTGTACTGATATAGATCAAATTGAAAAACATGGCATAAATAAAAAAGAACTTGCAGAAAATGGGGTAATGATTTTTTTAAATCAAGTTTTCAGAGATAATTTTTTTCATGCAGATATGCACCCTGGAAATATATTTGTTTCTAAGAAAAATCCTGAGAATGCAGGTTATATTGCTGTCGATTGTGCAATAACAGGCTCATTATCTAATGATGAAAGATATACTCTTGCAAGGATGCTACAAGCAGTCTTGAAGCAAAATTATAAATCTCTTGCTCAACTGTTTATTAGTTCTGGTTGGGTTAATGTAGAAACAAATGAAATAGAACTTGAGAATACTCTAAGAGCTTGTTGCGAACCAATATTTGAAAAACCTTTATCTGAGATTGAATTTGGTAAGCTGCTGTTATATCTATTTCAAAGCACCAGGCAATATGGTTTATCTATTCAAACATCTCTGGTTTTACTTCAAAAAACACTTATACATATAGAGGGTATGGGTAGACAAATATATCCTGAGCTGGATTTTTGGGGATTGGCAGAACCATATCTTGATAATTGGTTAGCTGAACAATTTAATCCTGTAAAACTTAAAGACTATATTATTGAAAATAAAGAAGATCTATTATTCAAAGCATCTGAAGTTCCTGTGATTGTGTACGAAGCTCTTGATGAGTTAAGGAGTTACTCTATAAATAAAAATTCAAATAACAAAAAAATTAAAGAATTAGAACTTCAATTATCTAAGCAAAAATACATCAATAGAGTAATTGGTATTGGTATAATATTTGCTGCAGCTATCATAATGATAGTTTCATAGGAGAAATATATGGGCTTTGGTGGAATAAGCATATGGCAACTACTAATTATCTTGGTTGTTGTTTTACTTATCTTTGGAAGTGGTAAATTAAAATCTCTCGGGTCTGATCTGGGCTCTAGCATTAAAGGTTTTAAAAAAGCAGTTAAAGAAGACGAATCTAAAAAAGAAGAAGACTAAAATTGTTTCAAATTGGCTTTCTTGAAATTTTAATTATTCTTATATTGGGTCTGGTGATTATTGGGCCTACTAGGCTACCTGGAGTTATAAAAATAGTACTTAAATTTTATAAAAAAATTGAAAATAGATTAAGTTTATTTAAAAAAGATATTGAACAAGACATTGGAGCTGATGAATTAAAAAAAGATGTATTTAATGAATTAAGACTCGAAGAGCTTGAAAAAAATAAAGACCCAAACAATGACTAAAGATTCTATTTCAGATCACTTATTAGAGCTAAGATCACGATTGCTTAAAGTTATTTTCCTATTTGCTATTTTTTCAGTCCTAGGTATTCCCTTTGCATCAGAAATATATCTCTTTGTATCAGCGCCACTTATAGAATTACTTCCTGACGGGAGCTCAATGATTGCCACTGAAGTTGCATCACCATTTATGGCACCAATAAAATTAGTCCTATATATAGCTCTAATGTTTTCAATGCCTTGGTTGTTTTATCAAACATGGATGTTTATGTCTCCTGGTCTTTATAAAAACGAAAGGGCTTTTACTGGTCCATTAATGCTTTCAACTGTTATTCTTTTTTTTAGTGGGGCTGCTTTCGCTTTTTTCTTTGTTTGCCCAATTATTTTTAAATTTTTTATAGCGATGGCTCCAGAGTCAATTCGTGTCATGACAGATATAAATCAATATCTTAGTTTTGTATTTAAACTTATATTTGCATTTGGTGTTGCTTTTGAAATTCCAATTGCAACAATTCTTATAGTAAAAAACGATATTATGTCCAAAGAGTCTTTGGTCAAAGCAAGGCCATATTTAATTATTCTATTTTTGATTGTTGGCATGTTATTAACTCCGCCTGATGTTTTTTCACAATTATTCCTTGCTATCCCTATGTGGATTTTATTTGAAGTTGGAATTCTTTTTGCAAGAAAAAAATAATTATCTATTCAAATTTATTAAAGTTCTATAAAAGAACCAAGGCAATATTAACCAAGGTATCTGTGATTGAAGCATTATAGTGCGATCATTAAATTCAAGAAGTATGGGATTAAAATATGGTCCAAGTGGGGATAGGGGAGCCCATGACAGCTGCTTGCCTTCTGCTAGTTGATCGTAATATAGAAACATCTCTACTAAAATATTTTGACTAACACACCATATCAATAAAATGCAAAAAGCGCTCCACTTCCATTCTTTAAAAACTCTTTCATCTTTTTTGTGAGATATCCAAATAAGCCATACTCCTCCCAATAAAATAGTACCCGCATCTCCCATAGAGTTCATTAACCAATTTATATTCTTTGGTAACCAAATATTCAGAGCTTCCGATCTTCTTACATCCACTGAATCACCATCTATCCATCCGTACGTAAACCAAAGCTCCCAGCCTAATGCACAAACTACTACACCAACTATATAAAATGACGGAACCCAACTTGGTAATTTAGATTTATTTTTAATATAAATAATTAGAGGTAAAAATACTGCAACATAAACGACTGTTATTACTCTAATTTCTTCAAATGACATTAATTAACTATAGTCCAAGCCTGTCGGTCCAATTATCATCAGCTGGTCTCTGATGGTTAATAACTTTATCAACTAATTCCTCTGGAGAATCTGAAATTATGAGCTCATCTAAATTTGCTTTTGAAATAAATCCTTCTTCTACGGCCTTGTTAAACCAATGTAAAAGATGATCATAATATCCTTCAGTATTTAGTATCCCAATTGGTTTATTTATTATGCCAAGTTGGTTACTTGCCATAACTTCGGCTAATTCATCTAAAGAACCCACTCCACCCGGCAGTACAATAAATGCATCAGATCGATCCATAAAAACATCTTTTCTGTCTAATAATGTTTGTGCAACTACAACTTCTTCTAACCTTGGATTTACTAATTCAAGCTCATGAAGTGATTTTAATGAAATGCCCAATGCTTTGACTCCATTATCAAGAGCAGTATTAGATATTATTTTCATTAGTCCGACATTGCCGCCACCAAAAACAATATTAATACCTTTCTTCGCAATAATTTCTGAAATTACTTTAGCAGCTTCGGCATATTTAGGATTCTTTCCTTCATGAGCTCCGCAAAAAATTGAAATATTCTTCATAAATAAACTAGGTTTTAAAATTGAATGTTACTGGTCCTTTATTAACTAATGCTATTTCCATAAATGCACCAAATTTTCCTACCTCGACTTTGTTAAATGCTTTTTTGAACTCGCTTACAAATTTATCATACAACAATTTTGCATCCTCTGGTTTTGCTGCTTTATGGAAACTTGGTTTGCTGCCTTTATTTGTAATTGCGGCTAGGGTAAATTGACTAACTATTAAAACTGCTTCTTCTGAATCTTTTAGTGCTTTCGAAGTAATACCCTTAGGACCATCTAACATTCTAAAATTAATAATTTTATTAACCATTTCTTTTGTTGTTTTTTCAGTATCGTTATCTTCAACGCACATAAGAACTAATAAACCATTCGCTATTGAAGAATATGTTTTATCCTCAATTATAACTTCGGCCTTCGAAACTCTTTGAACGGTTGCTAACAAGTTTTATCTGTCTTCTAATTCTTCTTCCCACTGACCAAGAGAGGCAAGTTTATTCATTTCAGCTCTATGAGAAAGTTCATCTTGAGAAATAAAGACATTTTCTGACTTACCTCCCCAAGCTTTTAATGAAGGTGCTTGGAGAGCTCGACCATATGAAAAACTTAGTTTCCACGAAAACCCACCAATTTTATTCATAGCATCAAGGTGTGCTGTTGCCAAAATATCTGATTGGCCCCCAGAAAGGAAAGTAACTCCTGGAAGTTCAGCAGGAACATTTTTAATTAAACAATCTAAGGTTTTTTCTGCTACCTCATCAATTGACGCTTGGTTGCTATTATCCTTCCCAGACGTCACCATGTTTGGTTTTAATAAAGTCCCTTTTATATTTACGCCCTTTTTTTCAAGGTGGTTAAATAAAGATTTTAATGATCTCTCAGTAGCTTGATAACATTCATCAATATTATGATCTCCATCCATTAGAACTTCAGGTTCAACTATTGGTACCATTCCATTATCTTGTGCACACTTTGCATAATCAGCAAGAGCGTCCATATTGGCGTCTATACATTTGTCAGTAGGAATACCATCACCGATATTAATTACAGCTCTCCATTTAGTAAATTTGGCTCCCATTGATGCATATTCTTTTAATCTTTCATCTAAACCATCTAAACCTACGGTAACTGTTTCTCCAGGACAATCTTCTATTGGTTGAAGTCCTTTATCAACTTTAATGCCAGGCAGTGCTCCTTGTTTAGATATCAGATCTCTTAATAAAGAACCGTCTGCTGCGGATTGTCGAATAGTTTCATCAAAAAGTATTACGCCGCCAATATTACCTTTCATACCCTTAGATCTAAATAACATCTCTCTATAATCTCTTCTATTTTCTTCAGTAGATTCAACCCCAATTGAATCAAATCTTTTTCCACAGGTAGGATTGCTTTCATCTGCAGCTAAAATACCTTTGCCGTCTGCAACAATAAACGATGCTATTTCTTCTATGTTATCTAATGACATAATTTATCTCCCGTTTTCTTTTGAATTTAAAACTTTTATTGCTGGAAGGGCTTTGCCTTCCATAAATTCTAAAAAAGCTCCACCGCCAGTAGAACAATATGATACATCATCTGGTTTAATATATTTATTAATAGCTGACAAAGTTTCGCCGCCGCCAGCTAATGAAAATGCTTTAGATTTTGCAATAGAAAGCGATAAGTCTTTGGTACCTTCTTCAAATGCCTTATTTTCAAAAACTCCCATAGGCCCATTCCACAATATAGTCTGTGCCTCATTAATTAATTGAGTAGTCTCTTCTTCGATACACAAATCAAGAATCATTTCATCATCTTTTATATCAGAAATTAATTTCTTATTAATATTTTTACCTTCGAAACTTTCTGAAGTAATAGCCGTTTTTGGCAAAATGATTTTGCCTTGATCAAGAATACTCTTTGCAGTATCTAACATGTTTTCTTCAATAAGAGATTTTCCTACATTTAGACCAGATGCCAGAATAAAAGTATTTGCTATACCGCCGCCAACAATAATATTATCTGCAACATTATTTATATATTTTATAAGCTCAAGTTTTGTTGATACTTTTGCTCCACCAATAATAGCAACATATGGATTTTGATAATCATTAAGTGCTTTAGTCAAAAAATCTATCTCTCTTTCAAGTAATAACCCAGCGCAAGCAATTTTTGATTGTTCTATAGCAGAATGTGTAGAGGCCTGCTCTCTGTGTGCGGTTCCAAATGCATCAAAAACATAAATATCACCTAGATTAGCTAATGTATTACCCAAATCTTTATCATTAGCTTTTTCTCCTTTAAAAAATCTAATATTTTCTAAAATTTGAATATTGAATGCGCTTTTAAAAATATCTTCGGAGTCTAGTCTATCTACAAGACCAACTTCTTGATTAATTATGCCGCTTAAAGATTCAGCTACTGGTTTCATAGAAAATTTTTCTTCAAATTTTCCCTCCTCTGGTCTTCCTAGATGACTTATTAATAAGACTTTTGCATTATTCTCAAGAGCAAGTTTAATTGTTGGAATACAAGCCCTTATTCTTGATGCATCTGCAACAATTCCATCCGTTATTGGTGCATTCATATCTACCCTTATAACAAGGTTTTTATTTGTGATATCTAAAGATGTTAAATTAATCATTAATTAATGATTTTGCCATTTTTACAACATTCTCAACATTAAAGCCAAAATGTTCTAACAATTGATTGCCAGGCGCTGACTCCCCAAAACTCTCAATACCTAATACTTTATCGTTCCGATTTAATATTTTATACCAAGAGTTGGGATGGCCGCATTCAACTACTAATATTGGTTTATCTGAATTTATGGTTTTATTTTGATACTCTTCTGGCATTTCAAGAAATTTATCTAAAGAAGGCATAGAAACTATATTTGATTTTATAGAATCATTTTCTAGTTCTTTCGAAGCGTCAAGAGCTAATTGAACCTCACTTCCTGAGGCGATAATAGTTATATCTGGGTTATCACACGATTCTAGTAAATAACCTCCATTATGAATTTCTGTAAGCTGTTCTGAATTTCTTTGAATTGCTGAGGTCCCTTGTCTGCTAAAAATTAAACATGTAGGTGTTGCTTTTGATATTACTGCTTCTTTCCATGCAACAGCCGTTTCAACCAAATCAGCTGGTCGCCAATTAACTAAATTAGGTGTTGATCTTAAGGTTACCAAGTGTTCTACAGGTTGATGAGTTGGCCCATCTTCGCCTAATGCTACTGAGTCGTGGGTATAAACAAAAATATTAGGTAGCCCCATTAGAGCAGAGAGTCTTACTGCATTTCTTGCATAATCAGTAAAAACTAGGAAAGTTGCACCATATGGCTTTATTCCGCCATGTAGAACCATCCCATTCATAATCGCTGACATTCCAAATTCTCTTACTCCATAATTTATATGATTCCCTGCAGGGTTTTTATTGGAAAAAGTTGAGCTTGAATCAGAAAAGGTATTATTAGATGGAGTTAAATCTGCAGAACCTCCAATCAACTCTGGCATTTCTTTTACAAAGAAATCAAGACAAGCCTTTGATGCTTTTCTTGTTGCCATTGGAGAATTATTCGTATCACAATCTTTAAGGAACTCATTAAAATCACTTTCAAAATTTTCTGGATTATTGCCTTCTATTCTTCTTAAGAGCTCTTTTGATTTTTCAGGATACTTTTCTTGATAACTTTTTATCAAATTATCCCAATCTAAATTTACATTATTACCAGCTTCTTTAGCATCCCAAAAATTATAGATTTCATCAGTTAATTCAAATTCTGCATATTTCCAATCTAAAGCTTCCCTAGTTTTTATTATTTCATCTTCGCCTAATGGTGCTCCATGTGCATCAGCTGTTCCGGATTTATTAGGTGAGCCAAACCCAATAGTTGTTTTACAAAAAATCATTGAGGGCTTATCAGTAGTTTCTTTGGCTTGAGAAATAGCATTATTAATTTCTTCAATGTTGTGACCATCTACACAAATTGTATGCCAGCCATAACTTTCAAACCTTTTAACTGAATCATCAGTAAACCAATTTTTAATTTCACCATCAATAGAAATTCCATTTTGATCATAAAAGCATATCAACTTGCCCAAATTATGAGTTCCTGCAAATGAACAAGCTTCATGAGAAACGCCCTCCATTAAACAACCATCTCCTAAAAAAACATAAGTATAATGATCGATTGGTTTTATATCGTCCTGATTAAATTCTGCTGCTAATATTTTTTCTGAAATCGCCATTCCAACAGCATTTGCAATACCCTGACCTAGAGGCCCAGTAGTAGTTTCAACTCCTATATCAATATCATATTCAGGATGACCAGGGGTTTTAGAATGTAACTGTCTAAAATCTTTGATGTCATCGATTGAAATCTTATATCCCGTTAAATGAAGCAAACTATATAAAAGCATTGACCCATGCCCATTAGATAGAACAAATCTATCTCTATCAAACCATTTGGGATTAGAGGGATTGTGTTTTAAATGGTTGCTCCATAATGCGGTTGCTATCTCTGCCATACCCATAGGCATGCCAGGGTGACCGCAGTTTGCTTTTTGAACAGCATCTATTGATAAGAATCTTAGAGCGTTTATAGGATCTGTTTGATTCAAATTTATTTCCCCATTTGCTTTCTAGGATAATAATATCTTTGAAGTTAAAATCATAGATAAAATTTGTTTTTTTGATATAAAATAGTCAATCTGTGATCACAATCTTATTTAAAAGATAATTCTTCACATTAAAAACTAGGGAGAGAACATATGAGTTATATATTTACATCAGAATCTGTTTCAGCAGGACATCCAGATAAGGTATGCGATCAAATTTCAGATGCTGTCTTAGATGCTTATTTAGCTGAAGATCCAAATAGTAGAGTTGCTTGCGAAACTATGATTAAAAATAATATGGTATATATTGCTGGTGAAATAACATCTCTTGGTAGCCCAGATCTTGAACCAGTTGTTAGAAAAACAATTAATGATATTGGTTATGACACTGATGAATATGGTTTTAATGGAGATACTTGTGAGTTTACTAATCTTGTTTTTGAGCAATCACCTGATATATCTCAAGGTGTAACAGAAGGTGAGGGTGAAAATCTAGAACAAGGGGCTGGTGATCAGGGTCTTATGTTCGGTTATGCTTGTACAGAAACAGAATCCTTAATGCCGCTTCCTATTGACCTATCTCATAGATTAGTTAAAAAACAAGCTGATGTAATGAAAGCAAACGGATTATCATGGCTAAGGCCTGATGCTAAAAGCCAAGTAAGTGCAATTTACTCAGATGATGGTAAAACTATAGAAGGTCTATCAGCAATAGTCCTCTCTACACAACATGATGAAGATGTTACTCAAGATGATATTAAAGAAGGGGTTATGGAAGAAATTATTAAACCAATAGTTCCAGCAGAATGGATTCTAGATTCAACCAAGATTTATATAAATCCAACAGGTAAATTTGTTATCGGAGGGCCAGTTGGAGACTGTGGTCTTACCGGGAGAAAAATTATTGTTGACACTTATGGTGGAATGGCTAGGCATGGTGGAGGTGCCTTTTCTGGGAAAGACCCATCTAAGGTTGATCGATCGGCTGCTTATGCTGCAAGATATGTGGCCAAAAATATAGTAGCTGCTGGTCTTGCTGATTATTGTGAAATTCAAGTTTCATATGCGATTGGTGTTGCTAAACCAACTTCAATAAATGTAAACACATTCAATAGTGAAAAAATTTCTAAAGAAGCAATTGAAAAAATTGTTGAAGAAAAATTTGACCTTAGGCCCAAAAGTCTAATAAATATGCTTGATCTCAAAAGACCTATCTATCTCCCTACAGCTGCCTATGGGCATTTCGGAAGAACTGATATAGATCTTTCATGGGAAAAAACTGATAAAGCTTCAGAAATTTCTCAGTAAATATAAATAATATAAGGAAAATAAAATGGAAAATGATTACAAAGTAGCAGATATTAATTTAGCTGAATTTGGAAGAAGAGAAATTTCTCTAGCAGAAAATGAAATGCCTGCTTTAATGGCTTTAAGAGAAAAATATAGAGCAGAACAACCTCTTGCAGGAGCAAAGATCATGGGTTGTATCCATATGACTATTCAAACTGCAGTTCTAATGGAAACTTTAATAGACTTAGGCGCAGAATTAAGGTGGTCTTCTTGTAATATTTTTTCAACGCAAGATCATGCTGCTGCAGCAATGGCAGCAAGAGGGGTACCAACATTCGCCTGGAAAGGAGAAACAGAAGAAGAGTTTGAATGGTGTATAGAACAAACTATTTGCAAAGATGGTAAGCCATGGGATGCCAATATGATTCTTGATGATGGTAGTGACCTTACAGCCATGGTGCATGAAAAATTTCCTGATATGCTTGAAACAATTCATGGTGTGTCAGAAGAGACTACAACTGGAGTGCATAGACTAAAAGAAATGCTTGAAAATGGTGATCTTAAAATACCAGCTATTAATGTTAATGACTCCGTCACAAAATCAAAAAATGATAATAAATATGGTTGTAGGCATAGTCTAAATGATGCTCTAAAGAGAGGAACTGATATGTTACTTTCAGGGAAAAAGGGTCTTGTTATTGGTTATGGTGATGTTGGTAAAGGATCTGCATTAAGTCTAGCTCAAGAAGGGATGATAGTTAGTGTTGTTGAATCAGATCCAATTTGTGCAATGCAAGCTTGCATGGATGGTTTTTCTGTTGTTTCTTGTTATAAAGATGGTGTTGTTACAAGAGATCCTAAAGATATAAATATGCAAGTCATGGAAGATACTGATTTGGTCGTCACCACAACTGGAAATGTTAATGTGTGTGATTCAGCAATGTTAAGCACTCTTAAGAATACAGCTGTTGTATGTAATATTGGTCACTTTGATAATGAAATAGATACAGCCTTCATGAGAGAAAATTATTATTGGGACGAAATTAAGCCTCAGGTACATAGAATTTTTAGAGATACAGCTCCGGATGGAACTCCAGATCTATCAAGCAAAAATTATATTATTCTTCTAGCAGAAGGTAGATTGGTAAACCTAGGAAATGCTACTGGTCATCCAAGCAGAATTATGGATGGTTCATTTGCAAACCAGGTCCTTGCCCAAATACATTTATATAAACAGGGTTTTGCGAATATAAATGACGAAGATAAGAAAGCTGAGATGATAACTGTAGAAGTTCTTCCTAAGAAACTGGATGAAGAAGTTGCAAGTCTAATGGTTGAAGGCTTTGGAGGTATGGTCACAAAGCTGACTCAAGATCAAGCTGACTATATAAACGTTCCAAAAGATGGTCCGTTTAAAGAAGAGACTTACAAATATTAATATGTAAATGTTCAAATTATGGGTATTTTTGCCCATAATGTGGCTTATGAGTATTAATAAAATATCTTTAGGTCTTTCTATTCTTTTAATTATTTCAAGTTGCGGAGTTAAAGGGCCTCTAATTTTCTAATAATTTAAGTTTTATGGATTACTTTCTATATAAAAACAGTGAACTTTTCTGTGAAGACGTTAATCTTCAAGAAATAGCGAAAGAGTTCGGGACTCCTGCATATGTTTATTCAAAAAAGACTATAGAGAGACATATCGATGTTTATAAAAATGCCTTTCAAAAAAAAGATAGCTTAATATGTTTTTCAGTAAAATCCCTTAGCAACATTTCTATTCTAAATATCTTAAAAGAAAAAGATTGTGGTTTTGATATCGTTTCAGGAGGAGAACTTCAAAGAGCTCTTCATGTTGAAACAAACCCAAAAAAAATAATCTTTTCAGGTGTTGGAAAATCAAATAAAGAGATATTAGAAGGTATAAATAATGAAATACTTTCTTTTAATATTGAATCTGAATCTGAATTATTCAGAATTGAAAAAGTAGCTTCAGAGAATAATAAAGTTGTTGACGTTGCTATTAGATTTAATCCCGAGGTTGATTCTGGAGGACATGAATATATTAAAACAGGAAGGAAAGGAGATAAGTTTGGCATATCACCGAATGATCTTGTTCTAAAATTAAGTAATTATATCTATAAGTCAAAGCATCTAAGGCTTATTGGCTTAGCATGTCATATTGGCTCTCAAATAGGGGATCTTGAGAGTTATAAATTAACGGCCATAAATATTAGACAACTTGCTGAAGAGATAGATAAAACAGGAAATGAATTAAAATTTTTAGACCTTGGTGGAGGGCTTGGCATCCCTTATAACAGTAATAAAACTCCATCACCTAAAGATTTAGTTTCTATAATTGAAGAAGAGCTAAAAGATAGAAATGAAAAGATAATATTAGAACCGGGAAGAAGTATTACTGGTAATGCTGGCATATTGCTTACCAAAGTTGAATATATCAAAGATAACTTCTTAGTCGTAGATGCTGCTATGAATGATCTATTAAGGCCTGCCTTATATAATGCAAAACATGATATCTGGAACCTTAAACAAAATGATTCTGATACTAAAAAATGGACTATTGTAGGCCCAATATGCGAATCATCAGATATTTTAGCGAAAGACCATGAAATGAATGCTTCTGAAGGAGATATTCTAGCCATTAAAACTGCTGGAGCATATGGTTTTGTTATGTCATCAAACTATAACTCTAGGGTTAGGGCCCCAGAAATATTAGTTGATAATAATCAATATACTGTTATTAGGAAAAGAGAGTCCTTTGAAGACTTGATTAGAAATGAGGTTGATCTAAATGATTGAGTTTGAGAAATGGCATGGGAATGGAAATGACTTTGTTATTGTAAATTCAATTGAACAAGAGCTTAAAATTAAAAAAAGTTTTATAAAGAAAATCTCAGATAGAAATAAAGGCATAGGCTTTGATCAATTAATCCATATTGGGCTCCCAACAAAAGATCAATACAGTTTTTTTGTAAGATTTTATAATTCAGATGGATCAGAGGCTGGAATGTGTCTAAATGGTATTAGGTGTGCAGCATCATATATTTGGAAAAATAAATTTATGCCTATTTCAAATATCTTGGTTCAAACGAAATATATGGATTTAAAGTGCATTCCAAAACAGAAAGGAAAGGTATCAGTCTTGGTCAATTCGCCTTCTTTAATCGATGATAAAAGTTTAGAACAAAAGATAAATAAAAAGATAAAAAGAAAGTTTTTTCTATCTAATATAGGAAATAATCATTTATGCATAGAATTGCCATCTATAAAAAAAGTTGATCTTGATTCAATATATCAAGAGCTATATAAGATAATTAAAGATTTAGATATAAATCTTTCTATATTTACTAAATCTAAAGAAGATATTCATATTAGGACATATGAAAATGGTACTGGAGAAACTCTATCTTGTGGGTCTGCAGCTTTATGTGTAGCATCAAAATCATTAACCAAAAATAAAGTGAATGTTATTTCTATGGGTGGGAAATTAAGTTTTAAGGTAAATAAAAATGGTATATTAATGACTGGGCCATCCAACTTTATATACCAAGGCGCTACTAATGAGTAAAAAATTAGATCCAAAAGAAGTCGAATTATTCCTATTAGACAACCTGGATTTTTTTGAATCAAGAGAATCATTGGTAGGAGAATTAAAATTTAAACACTCTTCTAGTAAAGCTTCCTCTTTGCTAGAAAGGCAAGTGCTTAAGTTAAGAGATGAACACAAAAACTTAATAGATTTGCTGACATCATTTATTGATACTGCATCAATAAATGAGGATCTTTTTAATAAATCCAAAGATCTTACATTAAAGATATTAGAATCTAATTCTAAAAGAGAGATAGTTAAAACTGTAGAAAAAAGCTTTAGCAATGACTTTAATGTTGATAAATGTTTGCTTAAATTTTATAAAAATAAAGACATAAATAAAATTGAAAAGGAAACAGGACTTTCATTGCATAAAGGTGCTATTCATTGCGGTTCATTTTCTTCTGAGAAGGCGGATATTTTATTTGGTGATAATAAGATTGAATCAATGGTAATCGCAGTAATTATTCTAGAAAAAGAAATTGGGCTTTTAAAATTAGGAAGTTTTGATAGGGCCAAATATTTAGGAGATGAAGATACTACATTTATCCAATATATAAGAGATGTATTAGAAAAAAAGTTAGCTTTATAATTTATGAATAATGCCAGTTTTATTCTTAATGACATAAAAGAATATTTAATATTTGTTTCTCAAGTAAAAAATTTATCTAAAAATACTACTAGCGCGTATGAAAGAGACTTAAAAAAGCTTGCTAAGTTCATTAATGATCTAAATCTTTCGAATTATTCTGAAATTAATAATGAAATTTGTTCTGCTTGGATAGGTAATCTTTATTCACAAGATAATAATCCAAGAAGCATTCAAAGACATTTATCTTCTGCAAAAGGTTTTTTTAGATTTTTAAAAAAAAATAATTTAATCGAGTCTTCTCCTTTTGAGTTGGTATCAGCTCCCAAATCTCCGAGCAATCTTCCTGAGGTTCTTTCTCCTGAAGATGTTGAGCAACTATTAAATTTTAAACCATCAAATCTCATTGAAATTAGAGATATGGCAATTGTTGAATTAATGTACTCTTCCGGATTAAGAGTATCTGAAACAGTAAATATAAATATAGGGGATTTTGAAGAAGATATGACTTTTTTAAGGATTCTTGGTAAAGGCGCTAAAACTCGAATAGTCCCATTAGGTAAATTTGCAGTAAATGCTATTAATAATTGGATTATTGAAAGAGATAAGATTTTAACCAAGAGTGATGCGCTGTTTCTAAATTCAAAAGGAGCTAGATTAAGTATAAGGAGTGTTCAATTAAGACTTAAAAAAATGGCAACTAAACAAGGCCTACCTCCTATTCACCCACATATGTTAAGACATAGCTTTGCTACTCATATGCTTGAATCAAGCGGCGATCTTAGAACAATTCAGGAATTATTAGGTCATAGCTCTTTATCTACGACTCAAATATATACCAAGCTTGATTATCAACACTTGGTTAAAATTTATGATCAAGCTCACCCAAGAGCAAAAAAATAAAATGGAATATTTATTCTCTTATGGAACCCTAAGACAACAAAATGTTCAATTAAAAAATTTTGGTCGACTTCTCGATGGCGCTGAAGATACGCTCGAAAAATTTACTTTAAAAGAGATAGAAATTACAGATGAAGTTGTACTTGAAGTAAGTGATAAAAAATTTCATCCCATTCTTTCATATACCGGCAATGAAAAAGACAAAGTTATAGGCACTGTATTTAAAATTACATTAGATGAATTACTAAAAGCAGATGGGTATGAGGTTGATGATTACAAAAGAGTAGAAGTAACTTTAGTATCGGGTATTAAAAGTTGGGTATATGTTGAAAAAAATTAAATTAATTACATTTATAACTCTAGCTATTTTATGTATTCTTAGTTTTCAACCGCATGACTTAGCATTAGATGCAAATACTACCCTTGTTGATGGTTCTAATACTTATATTACTGAACATAAAAGACTCAAAGATTCGAGTTATTTGGTAGCTGTAAGAACTCCTATGCCTAAAGTAAAAGCAGAAATGGTGCGCTGGTGGTTTTCTGATTATCTAAATACTACAGATCATTACAAGATGTGGCATCCCGCTGATCATATTTGGATGGATTGGGAAAATAAGAAACATGGTAGCGTTATTGGAGCAAGCCACCTTGTTCATGAATATATTGGTAACAATCTATCTAAATTAAGAATTCAATTTGTTAATCCTGTTGAGTTTTTTGGTTTTGATCCAAATAATGACCAAACTTTCGTCATTTGTGCCAGGATAGGATTTCTTGAACAATCAATAAATTTTTCAAAAATGTGCCATGTCGTTATAAATAATTCTAATGGCTCTGAAATGCGTTCTAGATTTTGGTTGGGTCATTTAAATAAAAGACAAGGAAATGATATGGTTAAATCTCCAATCAATATAATAGGAAATGGGTATTTAACTCGTTTAATATTTATTAATAAGCAGCTAGGAATAGATTTAACAAACCACGCCAAAGAAGAAATGAGTTATTTATCAAATATTCTTCCAAGTATATATAGAGAAAACAATGAGTAAAAAGATCAAAATGATAACCTTTGATCTGGATGATACTCTTTGGGATAACCGGCCCACTATTTTAAAAGCTGAGATTGATACTAGAAAATGGATAGAAGATAAGGTTGGCGAAGTTCAATGGGGGGATTTTAATGACTTCCTTTCTCTAAGAGAAGAGCTTATAAAAGAAGACGCAAGCATCGAATGGGATATAAGCAAATTAAGAAAAGAGATTTTTAGAAAAAAAATCAGCCATATAACTCCATCTAATTTAAGAGATGAAATTGTAGACGAGGCATTTAACATCTTTATTAATAAAAGGCATGAAATCGAATTATTTGATGGGGTTGAAGAGGCTCTAAATTTTTTATCAAAAAAATATGTGTTAGGAATATTAACTAATGGTAATGCTAACGTGTATAAATTTAAAATAGGCAAATACTTTAAATTTGCAATTAGTTCTTTAGAGGCAAGAGATAGCAAACCAAATCGTGCTCATTTTGATAAAGCTCTAGAGTTCGTTGATGATATAAGTTTTGATCAAATGCTTCATATTGGGGATCATCAGGTAAATGATATTTTAGGTGCTTATAATCTTGGTATAGACACATTATGGTTTAATAATAATAATGAAAGATGGTCTCAAGATTTTCCTAAGCCTGATGAATTTAAATCTTGGGATATATTACCGAGAATAATAGAGAACAAATATGAGTGAAAAAGATTTATCAGAAGCTATTAAAAACATCATTGAAAAAGAATTAAAAAGTTTCAGTAAATTAATTCCTAAAGATATCATTTCAAATATTGAAGAAAAAATATCGCCTGAAATTGAAAACCTTATTGAACAAAGTGGTTATATTAAAAAATCAAAATATAAAAATCTTGAGAGAATAATTAATGATCTAGAAGAGAGGCTCTCAGAATTGGAAAAAGATTAAAGCTGACTTAAATATGTATCTATTCTTTCTGCATTCATTATGAATGAAGTTTTTAAATTTTTAGAAGCTTCTTTAATTTGATTTATATTTACAGCCTCGCCTACTTGAATAACTCCAATCATAGCCATCATGACATGAGGGTCACACTGATAAACATAAACACCTTCAGTATCTAGGGTTACGCTAATATCTCGATTGAGTTCTCCAGCCCATGAATTAGCTCCTACAGGTATCATTCCATCAATAGATGCTGAATTATGTGCCGCGTCTACTAATTTAAAATGGATAGTATCTCCTTTGGAGACTTTTATAACAGCAGGTTCAAATATCATCTGTCCACCTTCGCCAGAATTAAGCATCTTTACGATATGCTCTGAACCCTCAGAAAGTTCAACCTTTTCTACAGCAACTTGAGCAACCGCAGTTGGCTGGCTAACTTGGGAGCTAGTTCCACAATCTTCACCTTCGAGACATAATTTAACAGGTAGATTTAATCTATCTTTTACAGCCTCATCGTATTTCTTGCCGTTAAAAAGCAATAAGAAACATAGCGGAAGAATTAATAAAAGGATTTTATTCTTCATAATTAATCTAACTGTTTGGTTTTTGAAGCTCGATAACATGATCAACAACTTTAAGCATGTCTGAAAAAGAGCCTTTATTTTGAATCATATATTTTCCATCAACTATCATTTGAGGAACAGCTGCGACCTTTAACTGTCGAGCATATTTTATTCCCCTGTTAACTCTTTGCTTTACCGCAAATGAATTTAAATACTGTTCAGATAATTCTGGTGCTACTCCAAATTTTTCTAAAAAGTTTTGTATTGCTTTAGTGTTTTGTAAAAAATTCCCTTCTTTATGAATTGTTACAAAAACGGCGGAATGAGTCGAAGGATCTAATTTTAATGCCTCAATTGTATAGTATAGAGATGCATGAAGTTGATGAATTGCTCCCCATGTTATGGGCATCTTAGTCAATTTTACATCATCGTCCTGTTTTGCAGCCCAGGCATTAATTGATGATTCAAATGAATAACATGCTCCACAGCCATACCAAAAAGATTCTGTTACCTCTACGACGCCATCTCTTTTAACTGGTAATGGATTATCTATTAAAACATAATCAACTCCCAGCCTATATTCTGCTTGTATAGAAACTGTAAAAATAAATAAAAGTAAAAATTTGTAACTAGTTTTCATAAAATTCCTCATTCGTATAATCCATGCATATAATTTGCTAAAGCCTCAATTTCATAATCACTTAAATTTTCTGCAATTGCTTGCATTACTAAAGAAGACTCTCCGGCATTTCTTTCTTTTAATCTATAAGCTTTTAAAGTAGAAGTTAAGTAGCCAATTTGCTGTCCTGCTACAGCGGGATATCCAGCAAGTCTATTGCCTTGACCATAAACCGCATGACAGGAAGTACAAGCTGGTATCTGTTTTTTAATATCTCCAAATCTATATAATTGTGTTCCTAATGCAAGCAATTCCTCATCATTCCTGGCCTGCCCCACATTAGAATTATATTTAGAATAAAAAGCAGCTATATCTAATAGATCTTGATCACTTAATGTTTGTAGGTATGGGATTACTGTCATCATTAAAACATTATTTCTTTCTCCATCTCTAAAATGTTTCAGTTCTTCAAGTAGATATTTTTGATTTTGTCCAGCAAGCTTAGGCCAATCTGTACTAATACTATTTCCATCAACACCATGACAAGCAACACAAGATTCAACTAACGTAGACCCTTTATCAGGATTGCCTGATATGAAAGTTTCTGGCATTTGTATACCTTTGGATTTATCATCAGCAGCATCCAAACCAACTGAAAGGCCTAAAAGAGCAAAAAATAATAAAGAATACTTCATTGAAAACTAAAATGTGTGTCTTGTTGGTGTGTATTATAAACATAGGTTGATATGATATAAACGATTAAATGAAAAACCTTTTTAAAAAAACTGAGTTTGTTTTTGGTGTAACAAACTATAAAAATCTACCAGATGATGCTGGAAGCGAAATTCTGCTTGCAGGAAGGTCTAATGCTGGAAAATCTAGCGCACTTAATATGCTTACTGATAATCCAAAACTAGCAAGAATAAGTAAAACTCCGGGTAGAACAACAGAAATTAACTTTTTTAAAGTAAATAAAGATTTGATGCTGCTAGATCTTCCTGGATATGGCTTTGCAAAATCTAGTAAGGCAAAAAAGAAAGACTGGGGTCCTCTATTGGGTGAATATTTTCAAAAACGCAGAGCTTTAACTGCAGTAATTATATTCATGGACATCCGTCATCCACTTAAAGAAAGTGATTGGGAAATGATCCAATTATGTAGGAATTTTAATGTTCCTTTTATCCCAGCACTTACAAAAAGTGACAAACTGTCGAACAATAATGTTGCCAAAGCTATAGCTTTTGTTAAAGAGAAGATTCCTGAATCAACTCCTATTGCAGTATCTTCAAAAGATAAAGATGGTTTTGACATCCTCTCTAGAAAAATACTAAACTTTGTTAAGTAATGTACGAGTATCAAAAACAAGACTGTGATTTAACACTTCAAGAAGGTTTGGATTGTTACTACAAAAATTTTCCTGAAACTACTGAAATAATGGAAGACAACAAGGAATCTGGAACCCTTTTAAGGGATCATGATTGTACACATGTGATTTTTGGACTTGATACCTCTATAGAGCAAGAGTCTATTCTTGATACATGGGTTATTTGGGGAAGTAAATTTCAATGGAAATATATACTTAAGTACCAAAAACTTCCTGCAATACAACAACTATACAAAGACTTACATAAAGAACTTGGAGTTCTTGGTTTTCTTAAAATTTTCTGGAAACTTGGAGGAATAAAAAGAAAGACGATGTTTAGGACTTTTAAAATGAAAAAGAAATGGCCCTTTAAAATGCCAGAAGAATATCTCTCTATGAAAATTTCAGATTTAAGAGAAGAACATGGTATTAAAATTCTCTTACCTGAAGAAAGAAAATATATTCCACTAAAAAGATCAAGTTAGTGGGCTTGATTCCAATTCGATCCAATAGCAGCTTCGGCTATTAAAGGAATATTAAGCTCTACCGTTTGCTCCATAGTATCTTTCATTTTTTCCATGACTTTATCAGCATTATTTTTTGGACACTCGAACACCAATTCATCATGAACTTGCATAATCATTTTTACATCAGACATTTTATTTAGAATAAGATTATCAATATCTAACATAGCTTTTTTAATAATATCTGCTGCTGATCCTTGAAGTGGTGCATTAATTGCAGCTCTTTCTGCCCCTTGTCTTAATCTTGCATTTGCTGCATTAATTTCATTTAAATAAAGTCTTCTCCCCATAATTGTTTCTACATATTTATCTTCTTTTGCTTGAGCTTTGATGTTATCCATATAATCCCTAACGCCTGTATATCTAGCAAAATAGGTATCCAAATATTCTTGAGCTTCTCCCCTTGGGATGCCTAGTTGTCTTGTTAGTCCAAAAGCAGACATACCATACATCAACCCAAAGTTAATTGCTTTGGCGCTCCTTCTCTGGTCTTGGGTTACATCATCAATTGAAACACCAAAAACTTCAGCTGCTGTTGATGAATGAACATCTATATCATTATTAAATGCATGGGTTAAATTTTCATCTTTGGATAAGTGAGCCATTATTCTTAATTCGATTTGAGAATAGTCAGCTGAAATTAAAACATTACCTTTTTCAGGTATAAAAGCCTCTCTAATTCTTCTTCCTTCAGCTGTTTTAATTGGAATGTTTTGTAAATTAGGTTCTGTAGATGATAATCTTCCCGTCGACGTCACAGCTTGTTGGTAGGAAGTATGAATTCTTTCAGTCTTAGGATTCTCTATATTTATGAGACTATCAGTATAAGTTGATTTTAATTTTGCTAATGTTCTATATTGCAAAATAATCTTTGGTAATTCATATTCTTCAGAAAGTCGCTGCAAAGTATCTTCGTTAGTAGAAGGTTGTCCTTTTGGTGTTTTCTTTAACACTGGCAACCCTTGTTTTTCATAAAGTATTTCAAGTAATTGTTTTGGAGAATCTAAATTAAATTCTTCACCCGCGATTTTGAAAGCTTGAGATGAAAGCTCATCAATTTTCTTACTTAACTCTTTTGAATGCTTTGATAATTTCTTCTTATCTATTTTTGCTCCGTTTTGTTCTACCCTTGCTAGAACATGAACTAAGGGGTATTCAATATCATGAAGTAACTTTTCTTGAGTTGGTTTATCTTTTAGCATCGGCGCTAGTACGTTATACAATCTTAAAGTTATATCAGCATCTTCAGATGCATAGTCAGTTGCAACATCTAGTTTTACTTCAGAAAAACTAATTTGTTTTGATGCTGTTCCAGTAACATCTGTGTATTTTGTTGTAGTGTAATTTAAATAATAATCTGCAAGCCTATCCATTCCGTGGCGAGTAGCCGTGCTGTTTAAAACATAAGACATTAACATTGTGTCAGAACAAAATTCTGTGATATTAATTCCATGTCTAGAAAGTATTGGAATATCAAATTTAAGATTCTGTCCTACTATCTTTTTTTGGTTTTTTTCTATTGCTGGACCAAATGTTTTTATTACATAATCCATTTTTAATTGATTTGGACATCCATCATAAGAATGTCCTATTGGGATATAACAACCCTCATTTTCAGAAACTGAAATAGAAATCCCTATTAAATTTGCTGAAACTGTATCTACTGAATCAGTTTCGGTATCAAGAGCAAATACTTTTGATTTATTAATTTTATTAATCCACTTGTTTAAACCCTTTTCACTTAATATTGTTTCGTATTTAGAATCTTTCTTAGGCGCTTTTTCTTCTTTGCTTTTATCAAGTGCTTTAAATTCTAATTCTGTAAAAATTTTTTCTAACTCTTCGTCGTTAGGTGTTAACTTTAATAGATCTTTGAAATCAAGCCTTAAGTCCACATCTTCTTTTAATGATACTAATTCAACATTTCTATCGAGATCATTTAAACAATTTCTTAGATTTTCACCAACAACTCCTGTTATTGATTCTGCATTTTTTTTGATCCCTTCTAAATCACCATACTCATTCAACCACTTTGCAGCAGTTTTTTGGCCAACCTTTGGCACACCTGGAATGTTGTCTGAAGAATCCCCAGTAAGAGCAAGCATATCTCTAACCTGATTAGGTTTAACTCCAAATTTTTCAAATACCTTTTCTTCATTAAATATAATATGCTTCATTGTATTCATCACAGTTGTATCAGGGTCTTCAACTAACTGCATAAGATCTTTATCTAAAGAAGAGATAACACATTTATATTTAGCATCTTTTGCCATGCGTGCAATAGTTGCAATCACATCATCAGCCTCTACTCCAGTAATTTCTATTAATGGAAATCCTATTGCTCTACATATTGATTTAACTGGTTCAAGTTGCTCTCTAAGTTCGTCTGGCATTGGCGGTCGGTTTGCTTTGTATTCTTTATAAATATCATTTCTAAAAGTTTTGCCTTTCGCATCAAATACAACAATTATTGGCGAACCTTCACTTTCTTTTTTTAAATTAATAAGCATGTTTGTAACACCTTTAACAGCACCGGTCGGCCTACCTGAGGAGGTGCTTAAAGGGGGCATTGCATGGAAGGCTCTATAAAGATATGAGGATCCATCTATTACAAAAATTCTATCTTTCATGTTTCACTTTTATATAATGTATTATGACCCTTGTTTTTCTATAATGGAAAAAATTAGATAAAAATGTATAAAAATATTTCAGAATTTATTAAGCATATATATCAAATCTACTTTGAGTTAGCTGTAGCTATTTCAGCAATAATGATTATTTTGATAGCAGTTATCATGGATAAGTTTCTATATTTACAAGCATGCCCGATGTGTATATTAACTAGATATGTTTTTGGTTTAATTGCTTTATCTTCAATTATTGGAATTCTTTTCAAGAAACCTATTATTAGCCAATTGTTAATAATTATTTCTTCTCTTGTTGGTCTTTTGGTAACAACTAGACAAATTTATATCCAAAATATGTCGCTTGAGGATATTTCTCAACTTTCTGGCTGCGGAATGCCTTTTAATACTCAAGTTGAATACTTTGGAATTATAGAGGCCATAAAGAAAACTCTTGCAGGCGGACCTAGTTGTGCAGAAGACGGGTGGAGGTTTGTATTTAATTTTGCAGAATGGGGTTTTATATTCTTTTTAGTGTTCTTAATTTGCACTATATTTAAATTAAAAAACAGTTAAAAACCTTTAAATTTGTAGCAAAACTACAAAAAAAATAGCTTTTAATCCCTATAAAATAAGTATTTAATTCAAATATTGACTTTTTTTAGCAAATAAATTTTACTACGCTACATATTAATCTGATTAATTGCTAACAAAGCTAATATTATAGGTACATAATTATTTCCTCTACATATATAATTATTCCCCCCAAGTACCTATAATATTTGTTAGTTAAATATGAACAACCAAACACAAGACCCTCTCCATCTGAGTACTGAACAATTAATAGATGCTGCTGTTGCAAATAATGAAGGTGTTATTGCAAGCAATGGTGCATTTTCTACTACTACTGGAGAGAGAAGCTCAAGAAGCCCAAACGATAGATTTATAGTAAAAGAGGCACATACTGAAGATTTAATTGAATGGGGTGAGATTAATAAACCTTTTGATAGAGAAAAATTCAATAGTCTATGGGAAAGGGTCGAGTCTTATTTAGCTAATGGAAATAGTTATACTTCAGATGTTCATGTTGGCGCGCATCCAGAACATTATTTACCAATCAAAGTTACTACTGAGACAGCGTGGCATTCATTGTTCGCTAGATTAATTTTTATATGTCCTGATGACTTTAATCCTCTTAATAAAATAAAATGGGAGATATTGAGCGCAGCAAACTATGAATGTGTTCCTGAAGAAGATGGTACGAATTCAGAAAGTTGTATAGTTATTAATTTTTCAGAGAGAAAGGTCATAATTGCAGGCATGAAATATGCAGGCGAATTAAAAAAATCAATGTTCTCAGTTCAAAATTTCTTACTACCTGATAAAGATGTTTTGCCAATGCACTGCTCGGCAAATGTAAATAAAAATAATAATGTGACTCTCTTTTTTGGTTTATCTGGAACAGGTAAAACAACACTCTCGGCAGATACTAAATGTTCTCTCATAGGTGATGACGAACATGGTTGGAGTAAAGGATCTGTTTTTAATTTTGAAGGTGGATGTTATGCAAAGACGATAAATTTATCAGAAGAAAACGAACCAGTAATTTATAAAGCTATTAAACATGGGAGTGTAATTGAGAATGTTTATCTAAATGATAGTAATGAACCAGATTATTCTAATATTTCCATTTCAGAGAATGGAAGAGTTTGTTACCCTAGATCACACATAGAAAATGCTGTTAAAGAAAATGCTGCCGGAGAGCCAAAAACTGTTATTTTCTTAACATGTGATTTGACTGGGGTAATACCTCCGGTATCAATTTTATCTAGAAAGAGTGCAGCCTATCACTTTTTAAGTGGCTATACTGCCAAACTTGGTTCTACTGAAAGAGGAGCTGGAGCCCCTATTCAGTCAACATTTTCTACATGCTTTGGAGCCCCATTCTTTCCAAGACCAGCAAATGTATATGCAGATCTTCTTATTAAACGCATTGAAGAGTTTGGTTCTAAGGTCTTTCTTGTAAATACTGGTTGGACTGGCGGACCTTATGGAGTTGGTTCTAGATTTGATATACCTGTCACAAGAAGAATAGTAAATGCAATCCAAGATGGAGAGCTGCATGAAGTAGAAACAGAAAAAGTACCTGGTTTAAACCTAGAAATACCTTTGTTAGTTCGAGGGGTGGATTCAAAATTATTAAATCCAATTAATAATTGGAATGATAAAGATGAATATCAAAAACAATTAAAAGATTTGGTGTCACAATTCCAAGAGAACTTCAAAAAATATAATGTACAACCTGAAATAGTATCAGCCGGTCCAGGATTTGATGACTAATGAATCGTTAACAAATAAACTAACCAAATTAAAACATGATGGGTTTTTTAATACATTAGTAATAAGGAGAGGGATAGAGAAAGAATTCTTTAGAGTAAATTCAGATGGTTATATTTCTAAAGGCCCTCATCCAAAGTCACTTGGTTCTGCGCTTACAAATAAATTCATTACCACAGATTTTGCCGAAGCTCAGTTAGAGCTGGTTACTCCAGTTTTTGAAGATATAGATAATCTTTACGATTTTATTTATTCCCTCCATGTTTTCGTAGCTCAAAGTATTGAAGATGATGAAATGCTTTGGCCCTTTTCTATGCCGCCGAAAATAAGTAATGAATCAGATATAAATCTTGGTTATTATCACCAAAGTAATGTTGGTTTACTTAAACATGTCTATAGAAGAGGTTTAAAAGTTAGATATGGGCCTACGATGCAATGTGTTTCTGGAATGCACTATAATTTTTCGATAAAACCAGAGTCTTTATCTATCTTTACTAAATCGAATGATCAAGAAAATATAAATAAAGCGTACCTTGGTCTTGTAAGAAATTTCAAAAGAATCTTTTGGTTTATATTGTCTGAGTATGGGCAAACAAATATCGTGGATAAATCATTTATAAATGGAAGAAAACACAATCTTGAAAAATTAAATAATGAAGATATGTATCTTAAAGATGCGACTTCTTTGAGAATGAGTGAGATAGGATACCAAAGCAAAGCTCAGCGCGATCTAGATATTAAATATAATTCATTAGAGAGCTTTCTTAACAAGATTAAAGATGCTATTACCATTCCATATCCAGAATTTGAAGCAAGAGGTTTAAAAGATGCGAATGGGAATTATCATCAAATTTCCACTGGGATTATTCAAATTGAAAATGAGTACTATGACTCGATAAGACCTAAGAGATCTGCATCTAATAATACGAGGCCATATGAATTGTTAAAGAATTTTGGAATCGAATATTTAGAAATACGGGGTATTGATTTATCTCCTGATGATATTACAGGAATTTCGAAACATCACATGAGGTTTCTTGATCTTGTTCTTATATATTGCCTTATTAAAGACAGTCCCAAAATTTCATCTGAAGAAAAAGACCTTATAGATAAGAATGATCAAGCAACTATTTATGGCGGAAGGAATGAAAATACAGAGGTATTTATTGATGGAGAAGAAATAAATATTAATGCTGCAAAAGAAAAAATATTTAAAGAATTAAAAGAAGTGGCAAGTTTCTTTAATGAAAATGAAGAACTTTTAGATTCGATTAACTATGTAAAGAACTCACTGAAAGGAGAGGTTACAGACAAGACACATCATCAGAATGGCCTTGAACAAGCAAAAATTAATCTAGAAACTTTAAAATCAGATACAAGTGCAAATATTAATAGTATAAAAAAAGAAGCAGAGTTATCATTAAACAAATTAAATGATATTCCAGTGAATTCAAAAGAAGAAATGGATGAATATGTTGGAAACTATAATTTAAATATATAGGAAAAAATTATGAAAGCTTTACAGTGTGTTGAACTTGGCCCTCCAGATAAATTAC
The DNA here is from genome assembly GCA_902563835.1 of uncultured SAR86 cluster bacterium. Lineage (GTDB taxonomy): Bacteria > Pseudomonadota > Gammaproteobacteria > Magnimaribacterales > D2472 > SAR86A. Next base: position 117,247 of record CACEZB010000001.1, on the reverse strand, counting down.
AAATTAATGAAGTAGCAGATCCAGAAATACAACCAGAGCACGTCTTAATTGAAAATAAGGCAGCGAGTGTTAACTTTCCAGATGTATTAATGATTCAAGGCCTATATCAGTTTCAACCTGAATTACCATTTTCGCCTGGAGGTGAATCTGCAGGAACTGTTTCAGCCGTTGGTGAAGGAGTAAAAGACATTGCCGTTGGCGATAGAGTCTTTGCAATGACTGGACTAGGCGCCTTTGCTGAAAAAATTGTTGCTCATCAAAACTCTGTAATGAAAATTCCTGATTCTATGAGTTTTGAAACAGCAGCTGCTCTTCCAATGACATATGGAACCTCTTTGTATGCTTTAAAACAAAGAGCAGAACTAAAAGAAGGTGAAACATTGCTTGTGCTTGGCGCTGCTGGCGGAGTAGGTCTTGCCACGGTTGAATTAGGAAAAGCAATGGGGGCTAAAGTTATAGCTGCAGCTTCAACTGAAGAAAAAGTTGATTTATGTAAACAGCATGGTGCTGATGAAGGGTTTGTTTATCCAACAGGTAAACTTGATAGAGATCAACAAAAAGAATTGTCTGCAAAAGTAAAAGAATTAACTGGGGGTATGGGCGCTAATGTGGTTTATGACCCAGTTGGTGATTCATATTCTGAACCATGTATTAGAGCAACAGCATGGGATGGTAGATATTTAGTCATTGGTTTTGCCGCAGGAGAAATACCTAAAATACCTATTAATCTTGCCTTATTAAAAGGCATGAAAATAGTTGGGGTTTTTTGGGGCGCCTGGGTCGGAATGAATCCAGTAGAAAATAAGAAAAATTTTGAAGAGCTCTTTAAATTACATTCTGAAGGTAAGATAAATCCTGAGGTTTCTGATTCTTTCTCTCTTGATGATGGGGCAAAAGCTATAGCTCATTTAAAGGATAGAAAAGCTAAAGGAAAAGTAATCATTAAAATATAAATGGCGAACGATAAAAGTAACACAGAGTATGAAAAAGAACAAAAAGCGATACGAGAATACATCGCAAAACAATCTATCAGAAGACCGTATCAGGGTGGAAAAGTAGGAACGGACCAACAGAAATTAAAAAACTATGGCAATCGATCTAAGAAAGATGACTTTGTCTATCCTGGTATAAAAAAACAACTAAAAGATAAGCACAAACATATAGATATTGTTTTTATGCAGGGCTGGATTAAGGAATATCATGTTGCTGAAGAAGATGCACAACTCATTAAGAAATTAGATAAAGACAAAATATATGACGATAATTGCAAAAGCTACCTCAAGACTAGTATTAAATTAAAAGAAAAGAAAGTATTTATTAATAAATTAAATGAGCAAAATAAGGGTTATGCTTTCTTAGATAAGATAAAGGATACTAAGCCGGTAATGAGAAAGATTGTTGATTGCTCTGATAAGGATTTAATTGGGGAAAAGTATTAAGCTAATTTGAAGTAATAGACTGATAGGTTAAAGATAGTCTTGATACGTCAAATGGTGGTCTAAAGATACCTGCAAACTCCCCTTCCGGATTTAAAAGAATAATATTATTGACATGATTATCTAAGTGAGAGTGATCCATTGATTCACTATTAGGCATTACATTGTTTACTGATAGTTGAGTAGCAAGACTTAAAAGCATTGGTCTTATATTTACAACTCCAACAAAATCTTCATCAAAACCCTTTGCATATTTATCAATAACCTCTGGGGTATCTCTTTCTGGATCGATCGAAACTAAAACCCATTGTTTGTCTTCTAAAGGAAATTCTTTTTCTCTTAATACTTTTATTAATTTAGACATCTGATACATGGTCGTAGGACATTCATCTGGACATCTAGTAAACCCAAAGTACATTAAAGTCCATTTCCCAATAAGATCAGATTTTGTAAATTCGGTCTTATCTGCTGAATAAAAACTAAAGTCAGATATTTCTTTAGGGCTTTCAAATAAATAAAGTCCATTCGCTAAAAGCTCATTAGCACTCAAGATCCTTGGTGTTGTTAGTTTATTTATGAACAGTCCTACAACAGTAATCATAAAAATTACAATCAACAATATATTATTCTTTATGGTCATTAGCTAAGTATTATAAAGTGGTCCACCAATAATGCTAAAAAGATTAAAAAGATGTAATAAATAGAAAATTGAAAAGTTTTCATAGCGTCTTCATCATCGCTACTGTAATAAAGTTTAACTGTGGAATATAAAAACATACTACTAAGTATTAATGCAGAATAAAGATATATCAGCCCTGACATAAGCACCACATATGGCAAAAGACTAACTATAAATAGAATAATTGTATAAAGGACTATTTGTAACTTTGTAAATATAACTCCATGCGTGACTGGAAGCATGGGAATAGATTCTTTGGCATATTCGTCCTTGCGGTAAATTGCTAATGCCCAAAAATGAGGTGGTGTCCAAACAAAAATTATTAACACCAACAACAAAGCATATGGATCAATAGTATTGGTAATAGATGACCATCCCAATAAAGGTGGAGCTGCTCCAGCTAATCCGCCTATGACAATATTTTGAGGAGTGGCTCTTTTTAAATATATTGTATAAATAAATGCATAGCCTATTAGGGATGCGATAGTAAGTATCATTGTCAAAGTGTTTACATATAAATATAAAATCAATGCTCCTGTCGCTCCAATAACAAAAGCAAATACTGAGGCATGGGTTACAGATAGCTCTCCTTTTGGAAGTGGTCTTTGATCAGTTCTTGTCATTGAGGCATCAGTATTTCTATCGATTACCTGATTAATTGCAGCAGCAGAGGCTGAGCATAATGCAATACCAGTTAAAGCAACAAATAAATAACCAAAAGATCCGACTGATTCTTCTGCTAAAAGCATTCCTACGAATGCACAGATCAACATCATATAAACAACATTAGGTTTACATAATTGATAATAACTCTTTAAGAGTGTCATTTTTTCCAAGCAAGGTAGTTGATTGTAAATAACGCAAGCAATAAGCATGCTGCCACTAAGTTATGAGCAATTGCTACATATAAAGGTAAAACATATACAACATTAATTATTCCTAATGTTATTTGCGTTAACAATAATATACCTAGCGTTGATGCTAATGGAGCTGCATTGGAGAACCACAACCTAGACATTAATATTAAAAACAATATTGTTACTAATATTGCTGTTACTCTATGCGAATAATGAATCGCTACTCTAGCGGGATTATCAAGCAAACCATATAGATAATTTGGCCCAACCTCTTGATTTAAATTAAATCCACTTTTGAAGTCCATTTCGGGTAAATAACTTCCTTGGCAGGTAGGAAAATCAGCACATGCTAATGATGCATAGTTGGTGCTAGTCCATACTCCAAGAAAAATCTGAAATATTAATACTAAAAAAGCTACGCTAGCGATTACCTTTAAGTTTGAAATATTAATTTGATTGAAAATCTCAAAATTACGAGATTTTAAGTAAAGAAAATAAAATAAAGTTAATGTTGCGAATCCTCCAAATAGATGTGTGGTAACTATTATAGGCAACAACTTTAGACTAACAGTTAGGTACCCAAATAAGCCTTGGCAGCATATAAAAAATAAAAGAAATATTGACCAACCTCTAATTGACCTATCTTTAGTATTTTTAAAAGAGAGGTAGACTAAAAATATTGCAAGCAAGCCTAAAGCGGCAGCAAAATATCTATGAACAACCTCTGGAATTGCTTTATTAATATCATATGGAAACATTGGATACCTGCTTTCTGCAAGAGCAATTTCAGCCTCATTAGTAGGAAAGACTATAAATCCGTAGCAGCCTGGCCAGTCTGGGCAACCAAGACCTGCATCAACCAGTCTGGTCCATGCACCCAACGCAATTACAACAAAAGCCATACATATTCCAATAAAAGATAATTTTGTAATTTGATTCATTAAATTAGTACCTTTAAGTCTTTTAAGATTAACTTTGGATCAGTGCCTGGATTAAAATACATTACCGCTCTTCCATATGGGTCAATTATAAAAATAGGGTTATCAGTATTAAAATTTAATTTAGAATTTTTCTGGAGAACATTTAATAAAACACCATTCTTGTCTTCAACAAGTTCAACTCTTGGATATTGAGATTTAATATCTAGCAAATCTCTTTCAAGAAGTTTATTAGAATAAAATATCACTCGTTTTAATTTATTAATGTCTCTATTAAGAGCAACATTTAGTTGTCTCATTAAATATATAGATTCTTTGCTTGCTTCTATATTTGTAACATATACAGATAGAACCCATTTACCATCATCAAAATCTATAAGATCTGGGCTACCTTTTTCATTTTTAAATTGACTGAATTCAAAATAGCTTTTAAAAAAGGTTCCATTGTTCTTAGTGCCTTCTGGAGAGTTACCCATTACAAAGTAAAGAGATGAGAATGATACTACCAATATTGGAGTTAATAATATTGCTGCTAAAAAAATCTTATTTCTCATTTTTTTTAAATCCATACCAAAGGTACATTAAGCACAAGACTAAAAACATTAAAAACCATTGTGCAGAATATCCATAGTGTTTAGTTGGTGTCATATTTGTAGGAGTAATTTTAATATATTCTAAGCTGTTTTTAAGGATGGGGTCAGCTAGTAAAATCATAGGGTAAATAAATTCATCATATTCCTTTGAGATGACCTCAAGGCTCTTAGTTTGTGAAACCTTAGGCCATTCTTTAGAAATTAAGTCTTCTGATAACACCAACCCCAGTTCTGGGTATTCAAGAATCCCACTAATAACCTCATCACCCTCTACCAATTCAATGTTAGGAAGGATATCTCTAAATTTATTTTGTTTAATCCATCCTCTATCAACAAGTATTAATTGATTTGTTTCTATAATTCTTAGTGGGGTTAAAACCTTGTATCCAACAACACCTCTATTAATGACATTGTCTACTAATATCTGCTTTGAGCTATCCCATATACCTTTTACATAAACTCTGTCCCACCTTTTTGATTCTTGATTAAGATATGTAGGCGTGTTACTTAAATTATCTTCAAACTCAGCTAAAATAGTGGTTTTTGCTTGGCCTCTTTCTATCTGCCAAAGGCCAAGGGAAAAAAATAAAATAGCAAAAAAAACAAAAAATATTGTTATTCTTATTCCAGGATTAAATTTATTTTTTTCCATATCTATTAAAGTATATATGCTTTAAAATTTTATTATGATTACCACTCTAATTTATATCGTCTTACCACTTTTGCTTCTTTCTCTTGTTGGTGGTCTAATTTTTCTGTTTGTTGATAAAGGAGACACAGGAAGAAAAAGAACTGTTTATTTGCTAGGTCTTAGAGTCTTCTTTGCTGCTCTGTTAGTCATATTGGTAGCTATTGGTCTATACACTGGTGAACTAGGAAATACTGTCCCTTGGGATGATTCTTAACTAGAGTATATAAACAAATAAAAATAACATTACCCAAACAACATCAACAAAATGCCAATACCATGAGGCAGCCTCAAAGCCGAAATGATCATGGTCTTCAAAATGCCCTGCAAAAACTGATCTTGCCAACATGACTGATAACATGAATCCTCCCATCATAACGTGAAATCCATGAAAGCCAGTTAGCATAAAAAATGTTGAGCCATATATACCAGAATTTAATGTTAATCCGTAGTGAGCATAAGCCTCATAATATTCTGCGGCTTGGAGCCCAACAAATATAAGCGCTAAAGCAACAGTGATCCCTAGGAAAATATTAAATTTTCTTCTATTCCCATTCTTCAAACCTAAATGCGCAATATGCACAGTTACACTTGAACTAAGTAGAACAATTGTATTCCAAAGTGGTAGCCATTCAAGAGCATGATTCCAGCCTGGCCAAGCCATGCTTTTATCTGCCAAAACAAATTCATTGCCTTGATCAGGTGTAGACATAACAGGCCAAGTTGATTCAAAGCCTTGCCATAATTCAATCGCTTCAATTGCTCCACCTTTGGCCCCTTCTCCAGCCAACCATGGGACTGCAAAAGTTCTCACATAAAATAAAGCACCAAAAAATGCAGCAAAAAACATTACCTCAGAGAAAATAAACCATGCCATGCCATATACATAAGACTGTTTTAATTGATTAGAGTCTAATCCTGCAAGGTGCTCCTTGATTACTTGTCTGAACCAAAAAAACATTGTTAAAAATAAGCATCCAAACCCTGTATACAATATATATACAGAATTATTTGTGGGATCGTCTAAATTATTGATTGTGCTTGATGCGCCCATAACAAGAAGGAATAAAGAGACAGCCATAAAAATGGGAAATCTACTTTGATCTGGTACGTAATAACTTCCGCCGCTCATAATATTATATTACTCCATATCCATTTGATGGTGAGCTAAGGCCTCATCATTATAGTCAGTGATGTCAAAAATCGTATAGGACAAAATTATATTCTTTATATTTTCTGGTAATTGGTTTGATACAAGAAGTCTAACAGGAAGAATCGCCTCTTCACCTGGCATTAATTCTTGTTGCTCAAAACAAAAGCATTCTAATTTCTTTAAATGCTCTGCCGCATTAGAGGGAGCTACACTTGGAACTGCTTGGGCAGTCATTTTCTTGTTAGTTGTATTTTTTACATAAAAAGTTGCTGAATGATATTTTCCAGTTTGGATTTCCATCACTTGCTCAGAAGGTTTAAATACCCAAGGCATATTCTCATTATTTGTTGAAATAAATTGAAGAGCTATAGGTCTTCCTTCTTCAGAAATAAATTCATCATTATGTTCAGATTGAAAAATCTTTCCATTGATACCTGTAACTTCACAAAAAACGTTATAAAGCGGCACTAAAGCAAAACCAAAAGCAAACATTAATGGAACTGCAACAACTAGTCTTATTAATGTTTTCTTGGCTTCTTTATTCATTAGTCAACTTTTGGTGGTGTAGAGAAAGTGTGATATGGCGCAGGGGAAGCAACAGTCCATTCAAGCCCTTTTGCCCCTTCCCAGACTTGGTCGGTAGCTTTTTTACCGCCCATTACCGTTTTAATTACTATAAATAAAAATAAAAGTTGTGAAAAGCCAAATAAAAATGCTCCAACACTAGAAACCATATTCCAATCAGCAAATTGCAGGGCATAGTCCGGATATCTTCTAGGCATTCCTGCAAGACCAATAAAATGTTGCGGGAAGAATGTTACATTAACTCCGATAAAAGAAAGCCAAAAATGTAACTTACCCAATCTTTCGTCATACATATTTCCAGACCATTTAGGTATCCAATAATAAACTGCAGCCATAATAGAAAATATAGCCCCCGGAACTAGAACATAATGAAAATGTGCGACTACAAAATATGTATCATGGTATTGAAAATCTGCAGGAACGATAGCAAGCATCAAGCCGGACAATCCACCAATTGTAAAAAGTACAACAAAGGCACATGCAAATAACATAGGAGTTTCAAATGTTATAGAACCTCTAAACATTGTCGCAACCCAATTAAAAACTTTTACTCCAGTTGGAACTGCTATCAGCATCGTTGCCCACATAAAGAAAATCTCAGCCGCCAATGGCATACCAACTGTAAACATATGGTGCGCCCATACTACAAAAGATAATATTGCAATTGATAACATTGCCCAAACCATTGAAGCATATCCAAATAAAGGCTTGCGAGAAAAGGTTTCAATTATATGAGAAACTATTCCAAATGCTGGTAAGATCATTATATAAACTTCAGGATGTCCAAAGAACCAAAATATATGTTGAAAAAGAACTGGGTCTCCTCCGCCAGCTGCATTAAAAAAGCTAGTTCCAAAATGAATATCCATTAACATCATTGTTACTGCTCCAGCTAAGACTGGCATAACAGCAATTAATAAATAAGCAGTAATTAGCCACGACCAAACAAAGAGAGGCATCTTCATTAGACCAACTCCAGGAGCTCTCATATTCATTATAGTTACAACAACGTTTATTGATCCCATTATCGATGAAGCCCCCATGATATGAACTGAAAAAATAAAAAACGTAACACTTGGAGGTGCGTAAGTTGTTGAAAGAGGCGCATAAAAAGTCCAGCCAAAATTAGGAGCTCCTCCTTCCATAAATAAAGATGATAATAAAATAAAGAAGGCAAAAGGGAGTATCCAAAAACTTAAATTATTCATTCTTGGAAGAGCCATATCAGGTGCCCCAATCATCATTGGGACCAACCAATTAGCTAACCCAACAAAAGCAGGCATAACCCCACCAAAGATCATTATTAGGCCATGTAAAGTAATCATTTGATTGTAGAATTCTGGTTCTACGATTTGCATTCCTGGTGAAAATAATTCAGCTCTTATAACCATTGCCATGGCTCCACCGATTAAGAACATTGCAAAACTAAACCATAAATATAAAGTTCCTATGTCCTTATGATTGGTTGTATATAACCATCTAGTTATACCTTTGGCTGGCCCATGGTGGTGGTCGTCGTGATGGTTTTCTATAACTGAGCTCATAATAATTTCCTATATTATATTTTCGGTTCTTTATAATCTACAACATCTTTTGGAACAACTACCTCTCCGTCACCCTTTTCACCGTTACCCCATGACTGTCTTGTATATGTTATTACTGATGCGATCTCAACTTCAGATAGGTAGCTAAATGAATTCATAGCTGCTCCTTGAACTCCCTCCATTAAGATTTCTATATTTCTTTCTTTATCATTCAGAACTATGTCGCTTCCTACTAAAGCTGGAAAGATGCCAGTAATACCTTGTCCATTTGTTTGATGGCAAGCAACACAATTTACTTCATAGACACTTTGCCCTCTTGAAACTAATTCTTCTGTAGTCCATTCTTTGGTAGTAAGTTCAGCTAGTTTTTGAGCTTCTTCTTTTTTAATTTCTACCCATTCCTCATATTCGTCTTGCTCAACAACCTTTACAACGATAGGCATAAAACCATGATTCTTCCCACAAAGCTCTGTGCATTTGCCTCTATATATGCCTGGCACATCAACTTTTGTCCATGCAGTATTAACAAATCCAGGAATAGCATCTTGCTTAATAGCAAAAGCAGGCATCCACCATGAGTGAATAACATCATTTGCAGTTATTAAAAATCTAACTTTTTTCCCAGTAGGTATTACAACCATTTCGTCTACTTCCTGAAGATAATTCTCTCCCTTAGGAACAAGATTATTAATTTCATCCCAATCTGTAGCTAAGTTTGAGAAAAAACTTACATCGTCTTCTAAATATCTGTACTGCCATTTCCATTGATATCCGGTTACCTGGATATTGATATCTCCAGCTGTATCATCATACATTTTAATAAGAGTTTTAGATGCTGGAATAGCCATTGCTATTAAAATTAAAAATGGAATGATTGTCCATGCTATCTCAAGCTTATGATTGTCATCAAAAGTGGCGGGTACAGGATTTTTCTTTCTGGTGTGTGCGTACATTGAGTAAAACATAACCCCAAATACTAATACGCCAATCACTACACAAATCCAGAAAATAAGCATGTGTAACTCAAATACCTCATTGCTTATATCTGTGATACCCCTAGTCATATTTAATGCAAACCAGTCTGCATTTATAAGAGGAGCTGTTATAAATAAAATAACAAATAAAATCTTCTTATTTAAATATTTAAAAAAGTTAAGAAACATTATTTACCCTAAGTAAGTGTGCGTTTTAATAATAAAATATACTTATACTCTATTATAAATCATATTTATAAATACAACAAAGCAAATACACACTTTTTTGGTATGTATGATATATGTTTGAAAGGTGAATTTCTATCGATTTTTGTTAGTATTTTTCTTAAAGTCTTGGATGTTTACAACATTTATTTTTTTTGCTTTTTTGTCTACTTTTTCTGTTGGCCTGTCTTCAACAAAATCACATTTAATACAATAAATTTGATCATCTTCTGGGTTTAACGCGATTGTGTCATTGCTTTTGCAATTTGGACATATGGCCCCTGCAATGAATTGTACAAATTTTTTCATTCTCTCATTCCATGAAGATCTTTAATTACGCTAGCAGTCTCTGGAAAAACCTTAAACCATTTTTCAAATGAGTGAGCTGCTTGATAAACTAACATCCCAATCCCATCATCAACATGTTCTGATATTTCTTTCGCCCACTTACAAAATGGTGTCTGGGTTAATGAATAATTTAAGTCATAAAAATGAGTACATTCGTCAATCAAAACATTTTCTATAGGTTTAAATTCTCCTGTTAATCCTGCAGATGAGCCATTTATAACAAGGTCATATGGTGCTTCAGAATTACTTTCTGTATTTATTGAGGTCATATTTGAAAACTTCCTAATTAAGCGATCAGCTTTCTCTTCTGTTCTATTTAATATAGTGATGTTCTTGGCGTCGCTCTTTGCCAGTCTATATATGACACTTTCTGCAGCAGCGCCTGCCCCAATGATTAATATATTTTTTTTCTTAAGAGAAAAGTTTTTATTTTCCATATCATTTATAAACCCTATGCCATCAGTTGAATATAAAAATATTTTCTTGTCATCACTAACAATTGTATTTACTGCATTAATATATTTAGCTTCTCTCGATATGACTCCTTCAATTTCTGCAGCTTTTTTCTTGTGTGGCAATGTAACATTCAGGCCTTTAGAGTCTTTATCAGAAAAGAATTCTCTTATAAATAAATCAAAATCTTCATCAGTTACCTTGTAGGGCAAATACTCAACATTAATATTCTCATTTCTAGAAAACCTAGAATGAATAAATGGAGATAACGAATGCTCTATAGGGTTTCCTATTACACCTAATTTAAATTTTCTAGACATTCCAGTCTCTGTTTACAGCTTTAAGTAATTTTTTTTCTAAGGATTTATATTCTTTGCTCTTATTGTATGACCACTTAACGTTTGATGGTAGAGAGGCTAATATTGATTCAATTCTTCCATTTGATTGAAGGCCAAATGCTGTGCCTCTATCATAAATTAAATTAAATTCAGCATATCTTCCTCTCCTTAAAAGCTGAAAATCTTTTTCATCTTGAGTAAATGTCTGCATTTTTCTATTATTTACAATTTTTAAGTATGAGTCTAAATAACATAAGGCTACTGATTTAAGGAAATCAATACTTTTTTCAACACTAAATTCTGATAAATTATCAAAAAAAATACCTCCTACGCCCCTTCTTTCATTCCTATGAGGAATATTAAAGTAATTATTGCAATTATCAGAGAAGATTTTATAAAAGCCAGTATTCCAGCTATCTAAATTTTTTTTAGCAGATTTATGCCAAGCTAAAATATCATCTTGGTATGGTATAAAAGGAGTTAAGTCATATCCTCCTCCAATCCACCAATCCGTCATCTTACCTTTCTTGTCTAAAATACCGAAAAGTCTTACATTCATATGGCTTGTTGGTATGTGTGGATTCTTTGGATGAGAGATAACAGAAACCCCCATTGCCTGATAACCAAATTTTGTATCTTTATTAAGTGAATTAGCTAAAGCTGCTTCAGGTAGATCTTTCCCGAAAATTGATGAATAATTTACTGCACAATTATCAAAGAAACTGCCATCAGCCAACACAATAGTTTTTCCTTCACCGCCCTCAGGTCTTTTCCATGAATCTTTAGATATATTTACTGTATTAGAGGTCTCTAATTCTTCAAAACTATTATAAATAGTGGATTGGATATTCTTAAAGTGCTTTTCTAATTTAACAGTCATTTTTATGCTCGTATAACAGCTTTAGTTTCTAAATCAATTATTCTGGAAGGGCTTTTATTTGTGCCCAATAATTCATCATAGTATGCCATCCCATCATGTTCAAAAAAATCAATAATCTCTTCTGGATTTTGTAAATTCTTTTGTCCAGATATATTTGCTGACGTAGATACCATAATACCTGAGAATGAATTAAAAAGTGACTTTATAGGTAAGTGATTACTCACTCTTATAGCTATTTTATGTGTTTCATTCCATAAATGTTTTGGTAATTTATCATTATATTTAATTAAAAATGTGTAAGGTCCAGGCCAATATTTGTGTAAATATTTTATATCTTCTTTATTTATATCTTGGAGGTAATTTTCAACAGATTCTAAGGACTTTGTAAGCAAAATAAAGCTCTTGTTTTTACTTCTCTTTTTTATTTTAAATATATCGCTAACAGGTTTTGGGTTGAATGCATCACAACCAAGCCCCCAAACTGATTCAGTTGGATGTATTAAAATTTTTCCTTCCTTAAGCCACTCTGCAGATGAGTCTAAATTTAAAGATTTATGTTTCAATTATGAGTTTAATTTTTTATCTTTTTCTAAAACCTCAGATCTCATATTTTGTTTATACTCGATAAGTTTTTTAGCAAGATCATCATCACTTGTTGCAAGAATCTGAACAGCTAATATTGCACTGTTTTTAGCTCCGCTTTTACCAACTGCAACTGTTGCAACTGGAACTCCTGGTGGCATCATTGCAGTAGATAATAATGAATCAATACCTCCCATGCCGCCAGATTCAATGGGAATGCCTATAACCGGCCTAGTAGAATGAGCCGCAATAGCACCAGCTAAATGGGCTGCCATACCTGCAGCTGCAATAAATACCTTGCAACCATTTTCTTCTGAGTTTTTTATTAACTCCATTACATCATGTGGTGTTCTATGCGCAGACATAACGTTTTTAGTAAATTTCACTCCAAATGAGTCTAAAATTGGGAAAATTGCCTCTACAATGGGTAAATCTGAGTCAGATCCCATAATTATTGCTACTTGTATTGTTTGATTTGTCATTTTTTGTACTCTTAAATAATTAACTAGATTATAATCTCGCAATTATAATGAAAAAATATGGTTTATGGCTAAAAATTTAAAAATATTAATCTTTCCAGATCCAAGATTAAGAAAAGTTGCTGAAAAAATTACAAAATTCGACAAAAGTCTAGAAAATTTAGCAAATTCTATGCTAAAGACAATGTATGATGCAAATGGTATAGGTCTAGCGGCTACTCAGGTAGACCAGCATATAAGACTTATTGTTATGGATTTATCAGAAAATAGAGATGATCCCAAAATATTTATAAATCCAACATACAAAATCCTTGAAAATCATAGCCTATATGAGTTTGAGGAAGGCTGTCTTTCTATTCCCGGGTTTAATGAGGTTATAGCCCGCCCTGATAAAATTGAATTAAGATGGCAGGATTTGGATGGAAATGAACATATTGACAAGCCTGAAGGCCTTCTAACAGTATGTATTCAGCATGAAATTGATCATTTAGAAGGCAAACTAATGGTTGATTATGTAAGCGCCCTAAAAAGAGATAGGGTACGAAGCAGACTTTTAAAAGAATATAACAGAAAATAGTGTACTTTAATTGATTTTATGAACATTTTATTTGCAGGAACTCCAAAAAGCTCTGCAGATATACTTCAGTGTTTAATAGATAATGATGATTTCAATATTGTTGGAGCTCTTACCCAACCAGATAAAAAAGGTAAAAGAGGAAACAAGCTCTTAGAGTCAGAGGTTTCTTCTTTAGCTAAAAAATATAATATTCCTTTATATAAGCCTAGTGACTTAAAAGATGATCATATAATTAATGAGATAAAATTAATAAAAGTCGATTATTTAATAGTTATAGCTTATGGAAAAATATTACCTGATTGGCTTTTAGAGATGCCTGCAATTTGCTCGGTCAATATTCATTTTTCTTTGTTACCTAAATATAGAGGTGCCTCACCTATTCAATCAGCGCTTTTAAATGGAGACAAAAAAACTGGAATAACTTATATCAAGATTTCAAGCAAATTAGATGCTGGTGATATTATTTCATCACATGATATTGATATTAATGATTCTGATAATAAATTAACACTTGAAGAAAATTTAACATCATTATGTATGGATAATATTTCAGAAGTTTTAAATAATATTTCAAATAATAAGATTTCATTCAAAGCACAAGATAATTCAAAAGCTACATACTGTAAAAAGATAACAAAGAGGGACTCTTTAATAAATTTTGACGATGAAAGTAAAAATATTATTAACAAGTTTAGAGCTTATTTTGTGTGGCCTGGGCTAAATTTTATATATAAAGGAGTGGCCATAAAAATACATGGTTTAGAGGTTACTAATATAAAAAGTACTGGGAACCCAGGAGACTTACTTGAAATACGTAAATCAGGAATTTACTTTAATACAAGGGATAGGGTGATAGTAGTTACTCACTTACAATTTCCAAATAAGAATCCTATCTCTTCCATAGATGTATATAACTCTTATCAAGAATTCTTTAAATAAAATTTATTTTTAACTTAGCTCTTGAATTATTTACAAAGAGGTTTAATTTACACCATATGAAGATACTAATTTTGGGTGCTGGGCGCGTTGGAGGAAGTTTAGCTAGAGAGCTCGTTGATAATGGTTATGACGTATCTGTTATAGATCTTGATAAAAGCGCATTATCATCTTTAGAAGAAAATTTAGATATTATGACTGTTGAAGGTCATGCAGCACACCCAATATCAATAAAAAAAGCTGGAGCCGATGATTCAACAACAGTTATAGCTGTAACTTCAAACGATGAAGTAAATGTTATTGGCTGCCAAATAGCCAAAAAAAAGTTTAAAGTAAATAAGACTATTTGCAGGCTTGCTGAAGAATCTTATTCTGATAATCTAGAGATTTTTGGCGAAAAAGTCATTGATGTTGTGATTAGTCCTGAAAATGAAGTCATGTCACACCTCAAAGAGCTTATATTTCACCCTGGGGCTCAGCAGATCGAAAATTTTGCTGATGGTAAAGTTAATCTAGTAAATGTAAAAGCAAAGAAAAAGGGTAAGCTTGTTGGAAGAGAGCTAAAAGGTATCAAAGAAGACATGCCGTATGCTGATGCTTTTGTAGCATCTATTTATAGAAAGGGAAAACCCTTTATTCCTTCAGGTGATTCAATAATTAAAGAAAATGATGAAATATACTTTATTTCTTCTGCTTCTAATATTGATGAGATTGTTAATGAGTTTCGAGACCCAGAAGATGTTTATTCAAGAGTAATGATTGTGGGTGGTGGAAAGATAGGTTCTTCATTAGCAAAAGAAATTGAGGACTCTTATAAAACTAAATTAATTGAATCAAATGAGGCTAAATGCTCTGCCTTATCAAAAAAATTAGATAAAACAATTGTTTTACATGGATCAGCAACTGATGAAGACCTTCTAAAAAGTGAAAATATTTCAAATATAGATATTTTTTGTGCGCTTACAAACGATGATGAGACTAATCTAATGTCCTCGCTACTTGCTAAAAAAATGGGCGCCAAGAAAACAATGATTATTTTAAACAACCCATCTTACTTAGGGCTTGTTCCTGGCTTTATAGATATTTATATAGCGCCTTACAGACTCACTGTTTCATCTGTTTTGCAAGATCTTAGAGAAAGCGATGTTGCTCAAGATGTAATATTAAAAATGGACACAGGCGCCGAAGCAATAGAGGGAATAGTGCATGCAAACGAGTTTACTTCAAATTTATTTGGCAAGCCTATAAAAGATATACCCTTACCTGAGGGAGTTTCTATAGGAGCTGTTATAAGGAATGACCAATTAATAATGCCTACATCCGAGATTGATCTTTCTGTAAATGATCATCTAATTATGTTCTTGGCTGATAAGAGGGTTATATCTGAAGTTGAGGTTCTGTTTAAAACTAAATAATGAACTTAAAATCAATATTAAATCTTTTTAGTATATTAATTTTATTTTTTAGCTTCTCTTATATATTGCCTATAGTGGTTTCTATTATCTTTAATGATGGTGCATTAAAAATATTTATTATAACTTTGGTTCTTATTGCCCTGCTGGGTTCATTAGGCGCATTTATAACTAGAGGAGCCGACAACAATCTCTCACAAAAAGATGGCTTTGTAATAATTGTTCTTTTTTGGATAGTTTTGTCTCTTGCAGGATCAATTCCTTTTTATCTTAGCGGGATGTCAGGGATAGATTCCATATTTGAATCAATGTCTGGTATAACAACAACAGGAGCAACAGCAATCTCTAATATTGAAGCTCTACCAGAGTCATTATTGTTTTATAGACAATTATTACAATGGATGGGAGGAATGGGCTTAATAGTTCTTGCTATAGCAGTTATGCCATTACTAGGAATTGGTGGTGGTCAAATTTATAAAACTGAGATACCTGGAGCAATGGGAGAACAAAGATTAACCCCTAGAATCAAAGAAACTGCTCAAGCATTATGGTCAATTTATTTTGGCCTCACTGTTTTATGTGCACTCTTATATTATATAAATGGAATGAGTTTTTTTGACGCTGTATCTCATGCTATGTCTACAGTTGCGATTGGTGGTTTTTCAACACATGATGAAAGTATTGGATTCTTTAATAGCTTTTCAATAGAACTAATTTGCATAACTTTCATGCTTCTGTCTGCATTTAGTTTTACTCTTCACTATTTCGCAATATATAAAAGAAAACCATTAAAGTATGTTTATGACCCTGAGCTAAGATTCTTTTTTTCAATATTATTGCTAATAATATTAATATCTCTGTTGCTATCAACTTTTAATGATGTAAGTAGCTCTCCCTCTTCTAGAGAAATATTGTTTCATAGTGTTTCGATGCTAACAACCACAGGCTTTTCGATATCAAGCACGTCTGATTGGCCTTTTTCAATATCATTTTTATTGTTAATAGGTGCTTTTATTGGAGCTTGTTCTGGGTCTGTTGGAGGGGGTGTTAAGTCTTGGAGGGTTTTAATAATGTTAAATCATGCATATAAAAATATTATGAAAATAATTCATCCAAATTCAGTATTATCATTAAAAATAGGAGCCAAAAATGTTGATGATCAAGTAGCCACATCTGTCTGGGGCTTTTTCTCAATATATGTAATATCTTTTGTTATTCTTTTGTTAATTACTCTAGTCTCTGGCTTGGATTTTGAGTCTGCATTCTCAGCAGTAGGGGCATGCTTAAATAATCTAGGTCCTGGTCTTGGGGTTGTTTCAGAAAACTATTCGAACATTAGCCCCTTTACAAAAGGGGTGCTAGCTTTTGCTATGCTTTTAGGTCGTTTGGAAATATTTACTTTGCTTGTGATTTTAACCCCTATGTTCTGGGCGAAATAGTTATATATCGATATATGGATTTTCATTAATGTCTTTATTTCTTCTAAACCTTTTGTATTCCCAAGAATAATCTACTGGCCTTTCTTTTATCATCATTTCTATATCTTTATTTAACAATAGTTTGTGCTTACTATCATCATATATATTGTTACTACAACGTTTTATTGTAACTGATAAAAAGTTTCCAGGGTTAGACTTTATGTAAAAATAAATTACAGGAGAGCCTGTCTTAGTAGCAAGCGACTGTACTAGGGTTGTTGAATATACTTCTTTATTAAAAAATTTTAAATATTCTCCAAAGCCTCTTTTGGGTACTTGGTCGGCAGCAAATACAACTGTTTTTCTCTTATTAAGTGCTTTAAGCATTTCTCTTACTCCGCCTATTGAAGTTTCAAAAGTTTTAGAGCCCCCTGACTCTCTATCTTTCTTAACAAAATTACTAAGGAATTTAATTTTAATTTTCTTGTATAAGCTAATTGTTTTAACTTGAGAATTAATCCACTTAAGTAACATGTCAACACTCCTGTTATGAAAAGCTACAGCAATGAGGCCTTGATCTTGTTTTGTTAAAGAATTTAATAAAAAATTATTTTTTATTTTAAATATATGATTATTTGAATCAAAATCTCTTCTGCCCCAAGTATAAATAGTCTCATATCCAGATATTATTGATTCTCTAATGCTGAGTTTAGACATAAGCTCAATTTCTTTTATTTTAGCTTCTGGGAAAGCAATCTCTAAATTTGCCTTTGTTATTTTATATGATGTAAATAATTTAAAAATCTTAAAAAATAAATAAATATCTACAAAGTAAGAGAATAGAGGCTTTGGAATAAAAGATAATGTATAAAATAATGATTTCATCATAATCTATTGTTGTGAATAATATATAATCATAAGATAATATAATAGTTATATATAAAAGTTAACGGATAATATAATTAATCTTAAATCAACAAATGTTTACTTTTACTGGAGAATCATAATTGGCTGCAAAAAATATGGATGAGCTGGTAGCTCTGTGCAAAAGAAGGGGTTTTATATATCAATCTGCTGAAATATATGGTGGTTTACAAGGAGTTTACGATTATGGGCCACTTGGAGTTGAGTTAAAAAATAACTTAAAAAACTCCTGGTGGAGATCTATGATTTATGAAAATGATAATATTGAAGGTATTGATGCAGCAATTCTTACAAATCCTTTAATTTTAAAGTATTCTGGACATGAGGATACATTTTCAGACCCAATGGTTGACTGCAAGTCCTGCAATTTAAGATTTAGGGCAGATCAAGTCCCTAATAGTTGTAAAAAGGAAGACTTAACAGAGCCAAGACAGTTTAATCTAATGTTTAAAACTAATGTGGGCCCTGTTGATGATGGGGCAAACTTTGCATATTTAAGGCCAGAAACAGCTCAACAAATCTTCACAAATTTTAAAAATGTACTAGATTCGACCTCTAACTCGCTTCCATTTGGAATAGCGCAAATT
Source organism: uncultured SAR86 cluster bacterium (assembly GCA_902563835.1). Classification (GTDB taxonomy): domain Bacteria; phylum Pseudomonadota; class Gammaproteobacteria; order Magnimaribacterales; family D2472; genus SAR86A. The sequence continues at coordinate 98,641 of CACEZB010000001.1, read as the reverse complement.
GGTAAAGCCTTTAGAAATGAAATTACACCTAGGAATTTTATTTTTAGAGTTAGAGAGTTTGAACAAATGGAATTAGAATATTTTGTTAGTCCTGGAAAAGATGAAGAGGCGCATAAATTATGGGTACAAAATAGGATAAAATGGTGGAATAAACAGGGTGTACCCACAGAAAGTATTGAGATTTATGATGTACCCAAGGATGAGCTTGCACATTACTCAAAGAAAACAGTTGATATAATGTATAAATTTCCACATGGTGTTGAAGAGCTTGAGGGCATTGCAAATAGAACTGATTTTGACTTGGGATCACATTCTAAAAAGCAAAATGAATTAGGCATAAAATCTAAAGTCGCTTCAAATAAAGATTCTAATAGCAAGCTTGCTGTACGAGATGAAGATGGAGAATGGGTTGTTCCTTTTGTTATAGAGCCTTCTGCTGGAGTTGAAAGAGGTTTTCTAGCAATTTTAAATGAAGCATATACAATTGAAGAACTTGATGATGGTAAAACTAGAACAGTCTTAAAACTTCAACCCCATCTTTCCCCAATAAAAGCAGCTGTAATTCCCCTTAAGAAGAACAACGAAGAGCTTGTTAATACAGCTAAAAAAATTAAGGATGATCTTCAAAATATTGGCTTAGGAAGAATTTTTCTCGAAAATACAGGCAACATCGGAAAGGGATACAGAAGACATGATGAAATTGGTACCCCGGTTTGTATTACTGTAGATTTTGAGTCACTTGATGATAATGCGGTAACCATTAGAGACAGAGATACAATGAGCCAAACTAGATTAAATATTAATAAGTTATCTGAATATTTAAAAGAAAAAATACAATCATAAATTGCAGTTATTAAGAAGCATAATATTTAATCTAATATTCTATCCACTAATTATATTTGCATCAATTGTCATAATTATCTTATACCCATTAATTTCTAGAGAGTTGCTCCAAAAAGTTGCATCTTTCTGGGTGATTACCGTTTTATTTATATTAAAAATTGTGTGTGGAATAGATTGGGAAGTCAAAGGAGTGGATAATATTAAAGATAAGCCCTGTATATTAGTCTCTAATCATCAAGGAGTTTGGGAATCATTTTTTATACAAACTCTTGCTATACCATCATTTAGCATCTTAAAAAAAGAATTACTATATATCCCAATATTTGGGTTGGCTGTATCGTGTTTGAACCCTATATATATAAAGAGATCTAATAAAATTTCTAGCTTAAAAAAAGTGATCAATGATGGATCAAGAAGGCTAAAAAGCGGGGGTTCAATAATAATCTTTCCTGAAGGTACTAGAGCGAGGCCTGAAAAAGGATTAAAGTCATTTTCTAATAGTTGCGGACTTTTATCTATAAAAAACAATGTTCCAATAATCCCGATTTGTCATAATTCTGGACGTTATTGGAAAAATAGAAAATTTATTAAATCAAAGGGTTTGGTAAAAATAAGAATAGGAGAGCCTATGTATGGAACTAACGCTAAAGAGCTAACAAATGATGTTTATAAATGGATAAAAAAAAATTTCGATGAGATAAACTAAATATCTAACTCTTTTACTGTTAGTGCATTTTTATCGATAAACTCTCTTCTTGGCTCTACGTCATCGCCCATAAGAACTTCAAATGATTCGTTGGCGTCCTGCACATCCTTAATATCAACTCGCATCATTCTTCTGTTCTGTGGGTCCATTGTTGTAGTCCATAGTTGTTCTGGGTTCATTTCTCCTAATCCTTTATAGCGTTGAACCTCTAAGCCCCTTGTTCCTGATTTTGATAATGATTTTATAGCTTTATCTTTTTCTTTTTCATCAGAAGCATAGAAAAACTCTTTTCCTTTAGTAATTTTATATAAGGGGGGTAAAGCTATATAAATATGTCCTTTATCAACTATCTCGTACATCTGTCTATAGAAAAATGTCAATAGCAGTGTTCTTATATGAGACCCATCAACATCTGCATCTGTCATGATTATGATTCTATGATATCTTAAGTTATTTATATCAAAGTCTTCTTCTCCTATGCCACAACCAAGCGCTTTGATGAGAGTTCCTACCTCTTGAGATCCTAAAACCTTATCTATTCTAGCTTTTTCAACATTTAGAATCTTTCCTTTTAGAGGCAAGATTGCTTGATTTTTTCTATTTCTACCCTGTTTTGCAGAACCGCCCGCTGAATCACCCTCTACAATGTATATTTCTGACTGTGCTGGGTCTTTTTCTTGGCAGTCTGATAATTTTCCTGGAAGACCGGCAATTTCAAGAACACCCTTTCTTCTGGTCATTTCTCTTGCTTTTCTTGCTGCCTCCCGAGCAAGCGCTGCTTCCGATACTTTAGAAATAATGCTCATTGCATCTTTAGGGTTTTCTAGAAGAAATTCATTGAAATATTTATTAAAAATGGTACTAACTACGCTCTCAACCTCTGATGAAACAAGTTTTTCTTTTGTTTGTGATGAAAATTTAGGATCTGGGACTTTTACAGATATTATGGCTATTAACCCCTCCCTTACATCCTCTCCAAGAAGATCTGTGGGTGTCTTCTTGGCATTTTCTTTTTTAATAAAGGACTTTAAAACCCTTGTTAGACTACCTCTAAAGCCGGCTAAATGAGTTCCGCCATCTTTTTGAGGTATATTATTGGTATAACATAATACATTTTCTGAGTATGAATCTGTCCATTGCATTGCGATCTCAACACCAACTTCATTTTCTGTAGCCGAACACTCAAAAATATCAGAAACAATTTGTTTTCTTCCTCTTAGATGAGTTACATAACTAGAGAGTCCTCCATTATTTTTAAACTTACGAGATTTGCCTGTTCTTTTGTCCTCAACATTAATTGATACACCAGCATTTAAAAATGACAACTCTTGAATTCTTTTATGAATTTTTTCTATATCAAATTGTGTTGAGGAAAAAATTTTATTTGACGGATGGAAGGTTATTATAGTTCCTGTCTTGTCTGACTTTTTTATTTTTTTTAATTTTGCTTTTGGCTTGCCCTCACTGTACTCCTGAAAATATTCTCCACCATCACGATGAACTTCTAATGTTAATTTTTTTGAAAGTGCATTTACAACAGAGACCCCTACACCATGGAGGCCTCCAGAAACTTTATAGCTATTGTCATCAAATTTTCCTCCTGAGTGAAGGGTAGTCATAATTAATTGGGCTGCTGATACTCCTTCTTTTTTGTGTACATCAACCGGGATCCCTCTTCCATTATCAGTTACTGTGACTGAACCATCTTTATTAATTATGACTCTGATGTCGGAACAATATCCCGCCATTGCTTCATCGATACAGTTATCAAGAACCTCAAAAACCATATGATGCAAACCAGAGCCATCATCGGTATCTCCTATATACATACCCGGTCTTTTCTTTACCGCTTCTAAACCTTTTAAGACTTGAATATTGGATGAGTCATATTTGGCTTTATCAGATTTTTTTGCCATTTTTTTATCCTAATTGTTCCACGTGGAACTTTTTAAACTCTTTAAAATTTTCTATTATTTTACTACTAAAACAATCTTCAATACAGGAAAAGATAACTTGATTTTCTATATGTTTTAATAGCTCAATAAACAAAGAAAAAACTCTATCATCTAGCTCTGATCTAATATCGTCAATAATTAAACTTGCTTCGATTTGATAGTGTTTTTTTAATACTTCATGTTGCGCACATGACCATAAAATGGAAAAAAATTTTTGTTCTCCCCTTGAGAGTATTTGTCTTGCGTCTATTTCATTAATTAAAAATTTAATGTCGGACTTGTGGGGTCCTTCTGTGGTTGTTTTCCGTTTTAAATCTTTTTGTTCATTTTTTTCTAAAGATTGAAAGAGGGTGTTCTCTGCTGACCACCCCTGAAAAAAATTAATTGAAATGGATTCAAAAAAATCAAAAATATTATTTGGTTCTAATCTTTTTAATAAAATCTTAAACTCTTGCAAGGTCTTGTCAAAAAAGTTATTTCGAAGCTTCGAAAGCATTTCACCATCTTGTGATAATTTATTATTCCAAGCATAAATATCTGATATGCGGTTATTTTTTAGCATATGATTTCTTTGTTTAAGCGCTTTGTAGTATGAGAACCATGTTCTTGAAAATTCTTCCTCTGCTATAAAAATTGATCTATCAAGTAACTTTCTTCTAAAATCTGGTGAGGCGTCTGCAAATGAAAATGTATTATTATGAATGGGGGTGCAAGGAAATTCTTTGATAAGCTTGCTTGTTACTATTTTATTATTATTGAGAAGCACGGATATTGATTTATTTTTATTTTTTTCAATTTCAGCAACATAGCCCCTTTTTCCATCATAGGCTTTAAGTAAAAAATTATTACGATTGTGTTTAATTAGTGATGTTAAATTTGAGCTCTTAAATGACTTTCCACTAGAGAAAATAAATACTGCTTCTAGTATGCTGGTTTTACCTGATCCGTTTGCGCCATAAAAAAAATTTACCCCTGGAGAGAGGGAAATTTCTAAACCCTCAAAACACCTAAAATTGTTAATGGATATTTTTGTTAGGGACACTTTATATTATATAAATGCCATAACTACATATTTAAGACTGTTTGAGTTTGGGTCTGTTATTATGCAACTCTTCGAACCAAAAAAATCGATCACAACTTTGTCAGAATTTATGGTAGATAAAATTTGTTGTAAATAATATACATTAAATCCTATTTCGATTTCCTCACCCTTATATTCGCAAACTAAATTTTCTTCACCCCCTTTGTTGATCGCAGAAATAATAAGAGAGTTTTCTTTTGTTAAAAATTTTATCCCTTTATAGTCGTCGCCACATAATACACTCACCCTGCTTATGCTTTCTGAAAACATTTTTCTATCAACTACTAATGTCGAACTTTCACCAGATGGAATAACTTGTTCATAGTCTGGAAATTTTCTCCCAATCAAGTTGCTAACAAATGTTGTTCCTGAAATATTAACTGAGATAGTGGTGCGGCCTAATTTAATAACAGCGTTTTCTGATTCTTCACCAACAAGCTTTCCTATTGCAATTATAGCTTTTTTGGGAACTATTCCATCTATATTTTCTGATACTGCCTCATTTAGTGTTGCTGAATCTATTGCCATTCTATGACCGTCGGCTGCTACCGCGGTAATGGTTTTGTCGTCTATTGATAAATAAAGACCGTTTAGATAATCCTTACGACCTTGAATCTCTATTACAAAATATGTATTTAATATTATTGTATTAAGATTTTTTGATGAGATGTTAATTTGTGATTTCACTTCATCAGGCTCTAAAAGAGGAAAGTCCTCACTTGGCAAGGTAGGAATATTATATTTTCCTAATTCTGTCTCAATTTTTAGATTATAGCCATCTAAAAAAATATGAATTTCTGTTAAATCGGGCAGCAATCTACATAAATCATAAAGTTTTCTTGCTGGAGCTGTTGTTTTTCCCCCGCTTTTAAAGTTTGAAATAATGGATCTTGTTGATATTTCACTATCTTGGTCTGTGGTGGTGAGTTTTAAAGAGCTTTCATCCACCTCAATAAGCACATTTGAAAGAATTGGTTTGGTGTGCCTTTTTTCTACGACGCTTATGGTTTTATTAAGGGATTTAACAACCTCTTCTTTTGATATATAAAAATCCATTAGTTTGTAAGCGCTCTGTTTAGGTTCCTGTAATCCTCTTCATGGGATGGGTTTTCCTTTCTTAGTTCAATAATTTTTTTACATGCATGTAAAACCGTGGTGTGATCTCTCCCGTTAAAAGCTTCTCCTATTTCTGGCAGACTGTGGTTTGTAAGTTCTTTTGTTAGGGCCATAGCCATCTGTCTTGGCCTAGTAATGGACCTACTTCTTCTTTTAGATAAAAGATCTGACAGTTTAATGTTGTAATATTCTGCAACTGTTTTTTGAATGTTTTCTATACTTACCATTTTTGCTGAAATTACAAAAAGGTCTTTTAATGCATCCTTTACAAGGGCTAAATCGATTTCCTGGTTTGTAAATCTTGCGTTGGCAACCACTCTTTTTAGGGCCCCTTCGAGCTCCCTTATGTTTGATCTAATCCTTTGCGCTATATATATAGCACAGTCATTTGGAAGCAAAACACCCATAGATGATGACTTGCTTAGCAGCACTGCTGCTCTTGTTTCTAATTCTGGTGGGTCGATTACAACCGGCAACCCCCAACCAAGCCTAGACTTTAATCTTTCCTCCAAACCATCTATTTCTTTTGGGTACTTGTCACAGGTTAAAATCATCTGATTGTTTCTGTCTAACAAAGCATTAAATGTATGGAAAAACTCTTCTTGAGACTGCTCTTTGCCGGCAAAAAACTGAATATCATCAATCAATAATGCATCAGCATTTCTATAAAAAGACTTAAATTCATTCATTGCACCCAATTGTAGGGCTTTAACCATGTCTGAAACAAACTTCTCAGAATGCACATAAACTATTCTTTTTTTCGGTTGGTCTTGTAAGATTTTATTGCCCACCGCATGCATTAAATGGGTCTTACCCAAGCCAACCCCTCCATATATAAACAAGGGGTTGTAGTCCCCTTTGGGGTTTTTGGCAACCTGTTGTGCTGCAGCCAGGGCGAGGTGGTTAGATTTTCCCTCAACAAAACTCTCAAACGTATAGGACTCAACCAGTTTGGTTTTGGTGTTTTTGGAGTCTGATTTGTATTTATCTACAAATGTTTCTTTTGTGTGGGTTTTAAATACTAAATTAATATTCTTTTTTGACTGGATTTTTAAAATTTTTGTTATTTCGTCAGATAGGTTTTTTTCTATATAATCTAGAATAAAATCATTGGGCGCAGTAAGGCTTAGTGTGTTTTTTTCAACGCTAGCCTTTAACGGCCTTATCCATGTGTTAAAGTCCTCTTGAGAAAGTGTGTTTTCAAGTTTTTTAGAACACTTATTCCAAAGCTCCAATATGATCTCCTTTTGATTTTTATAGTCTATTAAAAAACTCACAAGATATCTACAGGATAAATATAAGAATTTTCTGTGGATAACTTGTATATAACAAATGGTTTACTTTTTTGTTCTTTTTGTGGCTTTAAAAAAATATTCAGCTATAATTTCGCAACACTTTTAGTTACAAATTATGAAAAGAACATTTCAACCAAGCAACCTTAAGCGAAAAAGAAAACACGGCTTTCGCGCAAGAATGTCTACAAAGGCAGGTAGAGCCATTTTGTCAAACAGAAGAAAAAAGGGCAGAAAGGTTCTTAGCGCATAATTTGTCTAACGCTAGGCAAAAATATAATTCTCAAAAACAGGTGTTCACAAGTAAGCACTTCAGGCTTTTTTATAGAGATGGAGGAGGTCCTGGGGTTGAAATATCGATCTCTAAAAAATTTTTCAAGCTCGCAGTTGAAAGAAATAAGATTAAAAGGAAAATAAAAGAAATTTTTAGAACCGAGTCTTTGTTTGAGTTATATGATGGGGTGGTGGTGTTTTCTGTATTTAAGCCTTTTGGTGAATTATCATATAAAGATGCATCAAATAAGATAAAATCTGCCGTAAGATCTTTTGGTGGTGACTTAAAAAAATAATGAACATAAGAAGTTTTTATATAATTGGGATTGTTTTGCTTTCTTTGGGTCTTTTGTATGAGTGGTCTTCTGAAAAAAGAAGCGCGTCGATACAAGAACAGTTAATGCTTGGGAGTGATTATAGGGGTTCGCTTGAAGAGGGTTTGGTTTTAATTGAGAGTGAAGAGTTGGTTGTTGTTGTTGCGACCAAAACTGGTGCTATTGTTGAAACCAGACTAAAAAAACACCCGGTTGAGAATGTTGGGGGCTCTTTAGGTTTTAGGGTCTTTGGCCGGTCTGATGAGTCAGCGTTTAATTATTATTTTAAAAGTGGGTTTACAAGCGTCAACCCTTCGTATGTTTTGCTTGAGGGTGGAGATGGCTTTGTTACTCTTTATGATGAGGTTTTGGGCATAACCAAAACCATTTCCTTTTTGCCATCGCCTTATGAGGTTTCTATATACGATTATTCTTCCAAAGGTGTTAGTGGAAAATCTTTTGCCGGTCTTTATAGAACAGAGGGTAGGGCTCTTGACTTAAAAAGAGATGCTCTAAGTGGGGGCATGATGAACAACAGCTCATATGAGGGGGTTGCGATAAGCACGGAATCGGACCCTTATGAGACCTCTAGACTTAGGTCTGTTGACGAGCCGGTTGAGGTTCTTTCTAGGTCCGGCTGGATTGCTTTTATTCAAAAGTATTTTTTTGCAGCTCTTTTGGGTTCTGATGAGCATATATATAACTATTATGTTTTACCCAAAGAGTCTGGGCTTTATAGGATGGGTTATACCGTTGAGGGCTCCTCAACCAGCAATGTTGTTTTTGGCCATGAGCACAGGTTGTTTGTTGGCCCAAAGGTTAGAAAAGATTTGATGCAAAGGGCAGAAAATTTAGAGCTATCAATTGATATGGGTTGGTTTTGGTTTTTGGCCCAACCCATGGTTTCGTTTATGGCTTTTTTAAATGGTTATTTGAATAACTGGGGGTTAACAATAATAATATTTACAGTGATTATTAAGCTTATTTTTTGGCCTGTAACAGCAAAAAGTTTTAGATCGATGGCGGCGTTAAGAAAAATAACTCCAGAGCTAAACGAGATAAAAGAAAGATATAAAGATGATAGGCAAAAACAAGGCACAGAAACAATGAAGCTTATGAGGCAAAACGGTGCAAACCCTTTGGGTGGTTGTCTTCCCTTATTAATCCAAATGCCTTTTTTTATTGGTTTTTTCTTTGCTTTAAGGGAGATGGTGGAATTGAGGCACAGCTCTTTGGGTTTTTGGTCAGACCTTTCGGCGCCTGACCCTTATTTTGTTTTGCCTGCTTTGTTTTGTTTAACTATGGTATTAACCCAAAGACTAAACCCGCAGCCAGCAGGCATGGATCAAACCCAAGCACAGGTAATGAAATATATGCCAGTAATGTTTTCTGTTTTGTTTTTGCTTTTTCCCGCAGCCCTTTGTTTGTATACTGTTGTTAATTCTGCTATCCAGTTAGCACAACAAAGTTATTTGTATAAAAAACTTGGGGCTCTTGAGGGCTCTAAATAAATAATGTCTGTTGTTTTCGCTTTGGCGACGCCGCCTGCCAAGTCGGCTATTTGTGTTTTTAGGGTTAGTGGGTCTGGCTGTTTAAAAAAGCTTGCAGATCTTTTTGGTAGGGGCGGTTTTGAGTTTGGTCGTTTTTATGTCAATGATTTGTTTTATAAAAAAAATATTGTTGATAGGGTTGGGTTGATAGTTTTTAAAGGTCCCAACAGCTACACCGGGGAGGATTCGTTTGAGGTTTATGCTCATGGTGGTCTTGGGGTGATGTCTTCTATTGTTGGTGCTTTTAGGGATGTTGGTTTTGACGAGGCGCCTGGTGGAGAGTTTACAAAACGAGCCTTTTTAAATAACAAAATAAGCCTGAATGAGGCTGAAGCTGTTTCTGATTTGATTGATAGCACGGACGAGCGTGGTGTTGCTCTTTCTAGTAAGTCTTTGTTTGGCGAGCTTTCTAAGAAGGTTGTTTCTTTTTCGGAAGAAATAGACTCTATTAGGGTTCGGGTTGAGGGGGATATAGATTTCTCTGATGAGGATAATGAGTATGTTGATGGTTCTTTGGTTGGGGATTTAAAAAATCTCTGTAATAGGTTTGATTCTTTCGTCGCTGGTTGTATTAATAAGCGGCTTGGATATGAGAAAAATAGAATCCTTTTAATAGGTCCTGTTAATTCTGGCAAGTCTTCTGTTTTTAATAGGTTGTTGGGTTTTGAAAGAGCTCTTGTTTCTAATACCCCTGGCACAACCAGGGACTTGATAGGTTCAGAGCTGTTCTACGAGTCTTCTTCTTTTTCTGTTTTTGATTCTGCTGGTATTAGAGAGACAAAAGACATGGTGGAGGAGGCGGGTATAGCTGCCTCTCTATCCCAAATAAGTGATGCTGATTTGGTTTTAATGGTTTTTGAGGAGTATAACCCTGCTGTTTTTGATCGTTTTAAGGGTTTGTGTGGTGATAAGCCTTTTATAAACATCCAAAACAAGGTTGATGTTAATGAGCCAGAAGTTAATAGCTTTGATTGTTGTGTTTCAGCAAAAAGTGGTGCTGGTTTTGATATCCTTAAATCCCAAATTGTTTCTGCTTTTGATTTGGGTGCTAAGGAGGATGATTTTAATTTTATTATCAGAGATAGGCATGAGGCTCTTTTTAAGAAAGTTGTTTTAGATCTAAATAAATCTCATGAGGGGTTGTCTGGTGGTGAGTCTATTGAGCTTGTTGCTGAGGATTTAAAAAACGCTAGATCTCATCTCGATGAAATGGTTGGAAAAAAGTTTTCCGACTCCCTTTTGGGTGATATTTTTAATGACTTTTGTATCGGTAAATAGGTTGTTTGTTTTGTTATTGGTTTGTTTGTATTTTGTGTATTAAATAATAGCTTTGTTTTTATTAACAATATATCAAGTGCTTTGTTGACCTTTATTTAACAAGCTTTTAGTTGGTTTATAAATCAATTTTAATATGGTTTTAAAAGGCTTTTGATGCCTTATTAACAGAATTAACAAAACTAATAAAAATAACAAAAAGTATATAATATAGATATTATTATTTAATTATTTTATGGATAAGTTTGACGTTATAGTTGTTGGTGGTGGTCATGCTGGCACAGAGGCTGCGCATGCCGTTTTTAGAATGGGCTTATCTTGTGCGCTTGTAACCTTCAACCAGAAAACCATAGGCCAGATGTCATGCAACCCAGCAATCGGAGGGTTGGGCAAATCTCATATTGTAAGAGAGATCGAAGCGTTGGGGGGAATAATGCCCCTAGCAACAGATTTATCAGGCATCCAATATAGAACCCTAAACACAAGAAAGGGTGATGCAGTTCAAGCGCTTCGCGTTCAGTGCGACAGAGAGCTTTACAAAAAAGCAGTGCAAAAAATTATAAAAAAAACAAACATAAAGGTTTTTGAAGAAGAAGTTGTAGATTTAGTAATAAAAAACAACCAAGTTAAGGGCGTTATAACAAAAAACAAAACAATAGAAGCAAAAAAAACAATTTTAACAACAGGAACATTTTTAAACGGAAAGATGTATACCGGGGAGATCGCCACCAAAGGGGGAAGGGTTGGAGATGGTTCGGCTATACCACTATCAAAAAGACTTTATGATCTTAAGCTACCAATGGGGAGGCTAAAAACAGGAACCCCCGCCAGAATAAAGCTATCAAGCATTGATACTAGCAAAATGGAAGAACAACCAGGCGAGAAACCAACGCCATGGATGTCTTTATATAACAAACCAAAAAAACACCAAAAACAAATACCCTGCTACATCACAAAAACCAACGAAAAAACACACAAGATAATAAAAAACAACACCCATCTATCAGCAATGTATTCAGGCAATATAATTGGCATAGGTCCAAGATATTGCCCCTCAATCGAGGACAAAGTAAGTAAATTTGCGGACAAAAAAAGCCATCAGATTTTTATAGAACCAGAGGGCATAAATAAAGACCTGATTTACCCAAACGGGATATCAACAAGCCTGCCACACAAAGCACAAGAGGATTTTATATATTCAATCAAGGGGTTAGAAAAAGCTGTTATAAAGGATTACGGTTATGCAGTTGAGTATGACTTTGTTGACCCGAGGAGCCTCAAAAGCTCGCTAGAAACAAGGTTTTTTAAGAATTTTTATTTAGCCGGGCAGATAAACGGAACAACCGGGTATGAAGAAGCAGCGGCCCAAGGTCTTATGGCTGGAATAAACGCATGCAGGGCAATACAAAAAAAACAGGACTTTGTCTTGGAAAGGAGCGAGGCATATATAGGGGTTTTGATCAACGACCTAACAAACCACGGTATAACAGAGCCATATAGAATGTTTACCAGTAGAGCAGAACACAGGCTTTTATTGTCTCAAAACAACGCAGAACAAAGACTGTTAAAAAAAGCTTTTGGGTTGGGTTTGGTTGAAAAAGAAAGATACAAACAATACACACAAAAAGAACAACAGTACCAAGACTTTATAAACAAAGAACTAAAGACCAAAAAATTAAAAAGCTTTGTTAACAAAGAAAACAAAAAAATTAACCTGCAAGAAAGCAAAAGCGTTTTTTCTCTTTTATACAGAACAGATGTAAACAAAACAAAACTTTTTACAACAAACAAAAAAAATAACGGGTTTTATAAAAGAGCCACCATAGAGGCCAAATACGAAGGATACATACAAAAACAAACCAGAGAGATTGCAAAAACAAAAAAACAAAACAGAAAAAAAATACCAAAAAACACAAACTATTCAAAAATCAACGGATTATCAAACGAGGTAAAAGAGAAGCTAAACAAAAACAAACCAGAAACCATTGGCTCTGCTGCTAATATTGAAGGCGTAACACCGGCGGCAATAAACCTGATATTAATTCAACTCAAAAAAAACGAAATGCAAAAACAAAATGTATGAGCTTTTTACAAGAGATCAGAACAAAAAAATCAAAGAATTTATAAACCTAGCCCTAGAGTTCAATAAAACACACAACATTTTTGTAAGAAAAGATTACGAAGAGGTTTTTCAAAAAGACGTGCTTGATTGCGCCCCTCTGTTTAATATGATTAAGGAGCAAGAGTCGGTTATAGACCTGGGTTCTGGTGGCGGGTTTCCTGGTATTCTTTTAGCCATCTTCCTACCAAACAACCACATCAGCCTTTTAGAAAGCAGCTCTAAAAAATGTTATTTTTTAAAAAAAGCGACAGAAAAACTCTTATTAAAAAACACCACAGTCATTAACCAAACAATTAAAGAAAATAACAGCATTGGGGTTTATGATGTTATAACCGCGAGAGCTTTCGCCCCAATCAAAAAAATAGTAAAGCTTACAAAAAACAACACCCACCAAAAAACCAAACACATCCTCCTAAAAGGCAAAAAGAAAATTATTCAAGAAGAATTAAAGCTTATAAACAAAAACCAACACATATATGAAATAATTAATAAAGACACCAAAGAGCGCGAAAGAAATATAGTGGTAATAAAAAAACAATGAATAAGATTATTGCAATCGCCAATCAAAAAGGCGGGGTTGGAAAAACAACCACAGCGGTTAATTTAGCAGCCAGTCTTGCTGCCACAAAAAGAAAAGTTCTTTTAATCGACCTTGATCCTCAGGGTAACGCCACCACAGCAGCAGGCCTCCCCCAAACAAAAGTGAACACCCTTTATAACCACTACTTTGACAACAAAACAATAGAAGAGTGTACCTATAAAACAAACGATGAATACAAAATTATCCCAGGAGGAGAAGAGCTTATAGCCCTAGAGGTTGCAATCAGAAACGACAACAAACAAGGGTTTTTAACCTCAAGCCTTAAAACCACATCAGATTTATATGACTACACAATCGTGGACACCCCCCCAACATTAAACCAACTTACAATAGAAGGCCTTTTTTGTGCGTCAGGAACCCTAATACCGCTCCAATGCGAATACTATTCTCTTGAGGGAGTCACCGGCCTTATGAATACGATTCAAACCCTGTCGAATAAAAACATGTCATCAAATCGGGTTTTGGGTATTGTAAGAACAATGGTTGATATGAGAAACAACTTAGCCAAAGAGGTCTCACACGAACTAGAAAAACATTTTAACAGCTTGGTTTTTAACACCCTAATACCTAGAAATATTAAATTAGCCGAAGCGCCCAGCCATGGAATATCTGGTATAAAATATATGCCTAACTCTTATGGCGCAAAAGCATATCTTGCATTAGCTGGGGAGCTTATTAGAAGGGTAGAATATGTCTGAAAACAAAAAAACACTTAACAAAGGTCTTGATGCTTTGCTTGGGGAGTCCAACCAAAACCAAAGATCTGTTAAGGAGGTGGAATTAGGAAAAATAAAACCAGGTAGATTTCAACCAAGATCAAATTTTGATAAAGAAAAACTAGAAGAGTTAACAGCATCTATAAAAAAACAAGGGGTTTTATCACCAATTTTAGTAAGAGAGCTGGGCCTTAATGAGTATGAGGTGATTGCTGGCGAAAGAAGGCTTAGAGCATCAAAAATGGCAAAACTTGAAACCATTCCATGTTTAATAGACCAAAAACAAGACCAGGACGCCTTAATATCAGCACTAATAGAAAACCTCCAAAGAGAAGACTTAAATCCAGTTGAAGAAGCAAGGGGGTTAGACAGGTTAAAAAGAGAGTTTGGTTTAACCCAGGACGAGGTTGCAAAATCTACAGGCAAAGCCAGAAGCACAATTGCTAACTCATTAAGGTTGTTGTCTCTACCCTCCAAGGTTTTAGACATGCTGTCCACTGGCCAAATAGAAAAAGGGCATGCAAAACTGCTCGCCTCGCTTGAGCCCAAACAGGCAGAGGCGGCCGCAGAAAATATTATAAAAAACAAACTAAGTGTAAAAGACTTAAGCAAACTCTCGGGCTCAAAAAGGGGTTCTAAAAACACCCCAAAGAAAGATAAAGATAGTGATGTTTTGATTGTAGAGCGGGAGATGTCTGAAGCCTTTGGCCACAAGGTAGAAATAGAAGCAAAAAATAAAAAAAGCGGCAAGTTAAATATTTTTTATAAAAGCCCAGATGAGCTTGAGGCAATTATCTCAAAGCTCAAAAATTAAAATAAAAACAACTTGTTTAAAAGACTATAAATTTTTATAATTTCGCAAGAAAAAATTAATAAAATACTCAACCTTTTGAACAGTTCCCGAAATATATTTTCAAGCAATAAAATCCTAACTAGTATTATGTCTGTCGTCCTTATAACAATGGGCACCATACAAGACCCAATATTTGTTTTGGTTGCAGGTTTTTATCTAATTGCTATAGGAATTGCGTATAAAATTGGATCAAAAATAGAGGATTATGCAATAAACGCGGCATATAACTGGTCCATAAAATGGTTGCTTTTTATAACCTTTCTATATTTATCCGGGGTATATATTAATAACGCTTTTGTTTACGCAATGTTTTTATTTATATTAATTAATATAGTTATTAGACCAACACTTTTTGTTGTTAAGGGCGAGGTAAAGACATAATGGCCAAAGAACTAACAACAGAATCTTATATAGAACACCATTTAACCAACCTAACATGTGGAAAAACATCAGCAGGGTGGACATGTGATCCATATAAAGTAGAACAAATGGGGTTTTGGGCTTTTCATGTAGATTCTCTTTTTTGGTCTATTTTTCTTGGCGGCCTTTTTATTTTATTCTTTAAAATAGCTATGCCAAAAAAAATAGATGCAGCCTCTGCGCCTACCGGAGCTCAAAATTTTATTGAAATGTCAATCGAGTTTGTTGAGGATAATGTTCAATCTTTGTTTGGATCTGTTAAAAACACACTAATTGCACCACTAGCATTAACGGTTTTTGTTTGGATATTGCTGATGAATTTGATGGATCTTGTGCCAGTAGACTTTTTACCTGTTCTGGCTGGACATATAGCATACGCGGTGGCTGGCGAGGGGGTTGAGTGGATTAAAAACCCAGAATCTTTTTATTTTAAGGTTGTGCCAACAACAGACCCAAATATAACCCTCGGAATGGCCTTTGCAGTATTTGTGTTAACGATTTATTACAGTATTACCGTTAAAGGTTTGCGAGCCTTTATTGCTGAGTTAACACTCCACCCTTTTGGTAAGTGGCTAATACCAGTAAATTTTGTATTAGAAATGGTTAATTTTATAGCCAAACCGATTTCATTGGGCCTTAGGCTCTTTGGAAACCTTTATGCAGGCGAGATGATTTTTATCTTGATTGCATTAATGTTATTTTTTAGTAGCATACCAATAGGCATTCTCGGTTTTGGTTTGCATTTGGTTTGGGCGCTTTTTCACATATTAATTGTGGCATTGCAAGCATTTATTTTTATGGCGTTAACAATCGCATATTTAGCGATGGCGCATGAAACAGAGGAACATTAATCCTCAAATTATAGGAGAAAAAAATGGAATATAATATTTTGGCAGCCGGAATTACAATGGGCCTTTCAGCTATAGGGGCTGGGATAGGCGTTGGAATTTTAGGCAGTAAGTTTATAGAAGGAATAGCACGACAGCCTGAGTTGGCACCCTTTCTTCAAGGAAGATTCTTTTTAATGATGGGTTTAACTGATGCGGTGCCCATGATCGGGGTCGGTCTTGGGATGTATATGTTGTTTGCTATATAAAAAAGTAGATAAAAAGATATGAATATAAACGCAACCCTACTTGCTCAAGCAGTTGTAATGATTGTTTTTGTTGCTATTTGTTGGAGATACATTTATCCACCAATACTTTCAGTCATGCAAGAAAGAGAAAAGAGAATATCTGATGGGTTAGAGGCGGCGAAAAAGGCAGATGACTCTTTAGAGGAGGCAAAGCTTGCATTTGATAAAGAATTAAATCAAGCAAAAGCAGAGGCGGCGGATATTTTAGAGAAGGCAAATACCAGGGCATCTCAAATTGTAAGTGATGCATCTTTAAAGGCTGAGGCGGAAGCAGAAAAAATAATGGTGTCGGCATCAACCTCTATAGAGAATGAAACCAACAAAGCCAAAGAAGAACTAAGACAGCAAATGTCTGACATTATTATTGATACCACTCAAAAAATTCTTGGTGATGAAATTTCTAAAGAAAAACACGAAGATATTCTTAAAAAAGCAGCAGAGGAATTATAAATAATGATTGAATTAACCCCTTTAGCTAGACCATATGCAAAAGCTTTATTTGCATCAGCAAAGGATTCTAATAGTTTAGAAGAAATGGCAGAAGAGCTAAAAATAATGGCTACTGTATCAAGAACTGAGGGCGTTATTAATACCATAGAGAACCCTGTTCTTTCAAGACAAGAGGTTGTGGATATTTTAGTTAAGCTATATGAAGAAAGTGTTTCTGATACATCTAAAAAACTACTTGAGATATTAGCAGAAAACAAACGCTTAAATTTGCTTGAGACAATATATCTTATTTATAAAGATTTGTTAGAGAGCCATAAGGGACAAAATTCAATTGAGGTTTTTGTTGCTGTTGATCTAGGCAATGAAGCAAAAGATAACATAGAACAAAAATTAAAATCTAAATATGGCAAAGATGCCAACATATTTTTTTCAAAAGACCCAGCAATGATGGGAGGCCTATCAATCAAGATAGGAGATGAAACACTTGACCTTTCAATAAGAGGAAAGGTTAACAAACTTGTAAACCAATTAAATTTTTAAGGTGAAAAAATGAGTCAATTAAATCCATCAGAAATTTCCAGCGTTTTAAAAGAGAAAATTGCTGGCCTTGATCTTTCTGCAGAAAGAAAAAACGAGGGTATCGTCGTGAGTGTCTCAGACGGTATTGTAAGAATACACGGCATGGGAGATGTTATGTATGGTGAGGTTATAGAATTTGAAAATGGTACAAAGGGCATGGCCCTTAATCTTGAACAAGACTCTGTAGGAGCAGTTGTTCTTGGAGACTATCTTGAAATTATTGAAGGTCAAAAAGCTGTTTGTACTGGAAAGGTTTTAGAAGTTCCTGTTGGAGAGGCTTTATTAGGAAGGGTTGTAAATACCCTTGGTGCTCCAATTGACGGTAAGGGTGAAATAAAAGCAGAGAGCGCAGCGCCAGTTGAGGTTGTCGCCCCAGGTGTTATTGCTCGTCAGTCTGTTGATCAGCCTGTTCAAATTGGCCTTAAAGCTGTTGATGCTATGGTCCCAATTGGAAGGGGTCAAAGGGAGCTCATAATTGGGGACAGGCAAACCGGTAAAACGGCTGTCGCAATCGATGCAATTATTAATCAAAAAGGAACAGGTATTAAATGTATTTATGTTGCCATTGGTCAGAAGCAATCCACAGTAGCAAATGTTGTTAAAAAATTAGAAGAACATGGAGCGATGGAGCATACCATTGTTGTTTCAGCTACAGCTGCAGACCCTGCTCCAATGCAATACCTATCAGCATATGCTGGTTGCACAATGGGAGAATATTTTAGAGACAAAGGTGAAGATGCATTAATTGTTTATGATGATCTTTCTAAGCAAGCTGTTGCGTATAGACAAGTATCACTATTATTAAGAAGGCCCCCAGGAAGAGAGGCATATCCTGGTGATGTTTTTTATCTTCATTCTAGGTTGTTAGAAAGAGCTGCAAGAGTAAATGCAGACTATGTTGAACAAGTTACCGGAGGAAAAGTTAAGGGTAAAACTGGCTCTTTAACGGCATTGCCAATTATTGAAACTCTTGCTGGAGATGTTTCAGCTTTTGTTCCAACAAATGTTATTTCAATTACTGACGGACAAATATATTTAGAAACAGAGTTATTTAACTCAGGTATTAGGCCTGCTATTAATCCAGGACTTTCTGTTTCAAGGGTTGGTGGATCAGCACAAACAAAGATTATGAAAAAGTTAGCTGGTGGAGTTAGGACTGCATTAGCTCAATATCGTGAGCTGGCCGCTTTCTCTCAGTTTGCATCAGACTTAGATGATGCAACCAAGCAGCAGCTTGCTAATGGTAGAGCATTTACAGAACTGCTTAAACAAAAGCAATACGCACCAATGAGTGTTGCTCAGCAAGCACTAAGCCTGTTTGCAGCGGACAGGGGTTACATGGCAGATATAGAAGTTGAGAAAATCTTAGACTTTGAAGCAGCCCTTCATGGTTATCTAACAGCTGAAAAGGGAGAGTTAGAGCAACAAATAAATTCAACAGGTGATTGGAATGATGATATAGAAAATCAATTTAAAGAACTCGTTGAGGATTTCAAAAAGACACAAACTTTTTAATTAAACAATGGCTAATACTAAAGAAGTAAGAAAACAAATTGCAAGCATTAAAAGCACGCAAAAAATTACTTCTGCTATGGAAATGGTTGCCGCAAGCAAAATGAAAAAGACTCAAGATACCATGCTTGAAGGCAGGCCATATTCTTTAAAAATCAAGGATGTTATTTCACATATAGCTTTAGCAAGCTCAGAATATCCACATCCATTTTATGAAGAAAGAACACCCAAGAAGGCTTGCTTTATTGTGGTTTCATCAGACAAGGGGCTGTGTGGAGGCCTTAATATAAATTTATTTAAACAAGTCATAGCAAAATCAGCAGAACTTAACGAACAAGATATTGAGTCTTGCTTTGCATTGATTGGAACTAAAGCGTCTGCATTTTTTAAGAGCGTTGGTGGTGAGGTTCTTGCTGTTGCAGAAAAACTTGGCGACAAGCCAAATCCAGATGACTTGATTGGTCTTACAAAAGTAGTTCTAGACATGCATAAAAATGGTGATATTGATCAAGCTTATCTCTGCTCAAATGGTTTTGTTAATACCATGACACAACAACCCAATGTAGAACAATTAATTCCGCTTGCACCAGAAGAGCATGATGAATCAAGCCTAACACAATGGGATTATATATATGAGCCTGAGGCAAAAGAATTATTAGATGGCCTTTTAACAAGATATATAGAGTCTTTGGTTTATCAAGCAGTAATAGAAAACAATGCCTGCGAACAGGCAGCGAAAATGATTGCTATGAAAAATGCCACAGATAATGCAGGCGACTTGATTAAAGAATTAGAACTTTTATATAACAATGTAAGACAAGCGGCTATTACTCAAGAGCTCTCAGAGATAGTCGGGGGCGCATCAGCAGTTTAAGGAGAAAAATATGAGCAATGGAATAGTTACACAAATTATTGGAGCGGTTATCGATGTCGAATTCGATAAAGACAATATTCCAAAAGTGTATGAGGCACTTATGGTTGATGATAGCGGAACTACTCTCGAAGTTCAGCAGCAGTTGGGCGATGGCGTTGTTAGAACAATTGCAATGGGCGCAACAGAGGGCCTAAAAAGAGGCTTAGTAGCAACAAGAACTAACGCGCCTATTTCGGTTCCAGTGGGGCCAGAAACACTAGGAAGAATTGTTGATGTGCTTGGAAATCCTATAGATGAAAAGGGGCCAATTGGTGAAAAACAGAAAATGCCAATTCATAGAAAGCCACCAACCTATACAGATCAATCGGTATCAAACGACATTCTTGAAACAGGCATTAAGGTTATCGATTTAATGTGTCCATTTGCAAAAGGTGGAAAAATTGGATTGTTTGGGGGTGCCGGTGTTGGTAAGACGGTTAATATGATGGAGCTTATTAATAATATTGCACTACAACACTCTGGCCTGTCTGTATTTGCAGGTGTTGGTGAAAGAACCAGAGAGGGTAATGATTTTTATTATGAGATGCAAGAATCAGGAGTGGTAAACATTGATAGTCTTGGCGAATCTAAGGTTGCAATGGTGTATGGACAGATGAATGAGCCACCAGGAAACAGACTAAGGGTTGCATTAACCGGATTGACTATGGCAGAAAGCTTCAGGGATGAAGGAAAAGATGTTTTATTATTCATTGATAATATTTATAGATATACTTTGGCAGGGGTTGAAGTTTCTGCTTTATTAGGAAGAATGCCATCAGCCGTAGGATATCAGCCAACTCTCGCCGAAGAAATGGGTGCTCTACAAGAAAGAATTACATCCACTAAGACAGGATCCATCACATCGATCCAAGCAGTATACGTGCCAGCAGATGACTTAACCGACCCATCGCCAGCAACTACGTTTGCTCACTTGGATGCAACAGTGGTTCTATCAAGACAGATTTCAGAGCTTGGAATTTATCCTGCTGTTGATCCTCTTGACTCAACCAGCAGACAGCTTGATCCTTTTGTGGTTGGAGATGAGCACTATGAAGTAGCACAAGGAGTTCAAAAGATTTTACAAAGATATAACGAGCTAAAAGATATTATTGCAATTCTTGGAATGGATGAGCTTTCTGAAGAAGACAAGGGCTTGGTTGCAAGAGCAAGGAAGGCTCAAAGATTTTTATCACAACCTTTCTTTGTTGCTGAAATATTTACGGGGACACCTGGAAAATATGTTTCATTAGAAGATACTATTAGAGCTTTTAAAGGAATATTAAATGGTGATTATGACGACCTACCAGAACAAGCCTTTTATATGGTTGGAACTATTGAAGAGGCAGTAGAAAAAGGTAAGACTTTATAACAATGAGTACTATTAAGATCAATATAGTTTCTTCAAGTGAAGAGATCTATACAGGTGAAGCAACGATGGTTTATGCCACAGGAACACTTGGTGAGCTAGGCATAGCTCCAGGACACACACCACTTTTAACAGGTTTAGCTGCTGGGCCAGTTAGAGTCCAAAACGGATCAGAAGAAGAGGCGTTTTTTTGCTCTGGCGGATTTTTAGAAGTACAGCCTGATTTAGTAACTGTTTTATCAGATACAGCAGAAAGAGCAGACAGCCTTGATGAGGCTGAGGCAATAAAAGCAAAAGAAACAGCAGAGCAAGAATTGGCAAATAAAGATGCCACGCTCGATTACGCCAAAGCATCAGCCCAACTAGCCGAAGCAGTGGCAAGACTTAAAACTATTCAAAAACTCCGCAAAAAACAGTAAGGTATCTATTTAGCCTTATTTATTGTGAAAATTCATACTGTAATATTAGCTGCGGGCGAGGGCTCAAGAATGCTTTCATCTAAAGCAAAATCTCTCCAGCCAGTTGGCGGACACTCTATGCTTAAGAGAATTTATGAAACTGTTCAAGACATAACAGATGAGGCGACGTTCGTGGTTGGTTATGAAAAAGAGTCGATAATAAAAGAAGCCAATTCCTTTAATGGCAAAATTAATATCAGCGAACAAAAAGAAGCAATTGGGACTGCTGATGCAGTCAAATCTTCATTAGACACAATATCAGCTGAATCCAAAGTTCTTGTTTTATACGGAGACGTCCCACTAATTAAAAAAAATACTTTAGAAAATTTAATTACCTCAACTACAGACAGCCTAACAATTTTAACAACCCTCATGGACAACCCAACTGGGTACGGAAGAGTAAAAAAGAATTCAGACGGCCTAACAGAAGAAATAGTTGAAGAAAAAGATGCTTCTAATGAAGACAAGCTAATTAATGAAATCTTTACTGGGATTTTATGCTGCAATAAAAGGCTCTTAGAGGAAGCAATAAATGAAGTGAAAAATAATAATGCAGCTGAAGAATACTATTTAACTGATATAGTTTCTATAATTAATACAAAAGGGTTTAAAATTAAAACATGTGTTGTGCCAAACGATGAAGTTCAAGGCGCAAATACTAAAACAGAGTTAGCAGAATTAGAGCAAATATATAGAAAAATGAAGGCAGAAGATTTATTAAAAATGGGTATAACCTTATCAGATCCATCTAGGGTTGATGTCAGGGGAGAAATATCTGTTGGAAAAGATTGTGTTATAGATGTAAATGTAATTTTAGATGGAAAAATAACGCTTGGTGATAATGTTGTTATTGGACCAAATACTATTCTTAAAGATGTAGAGATTGGAGATGGTTCATCTGTTGAGGCATTTTCTCATCTAGTTTCATCTAAAGTAGGGAAAGATTGCTCAATTGGTCCATATGCTCGTCTTAGAGAGGGAAGTTATATTGATGATGGAGCAAGAATAGGCAATTTTGTTGAAACTAAAAAGACAACAGTAGGCAAGCACTCAAAGGCAAACCACTTAGCATATTTGGGGGACTCTGAGATTGGTGAAGACTCAAATATTGGAGCAGGTACAATTACGTGCAATTATGATGGTAAGGACAAGCATGCAACTAAGATAGGTGATAAAAGCTTCATTGGAACCAATTCTTCGTTAGTGGCACCAGTTACAATTGGATCGAATGCATATGTTGCAGCAGGATCAGTTATTACAAAAGATGTACCTGACGATGCTCTGGGTGTTGGCAGAGCCAAACAAGACAATAAAGAAAACTGGTCTAAAAAGAAGGACTAAAGATGTGTGGAATCATAGCTGCTGCTTCTAACAGAAATGTAGGAAAGCTTCTTGTTCAAGGGCTTCATAAAATGGAGTATCGAGGTTATGACTCTGCCGGGATCGCGCTACATCAGAATAATCAAATAGCTCATTTAAGAACTTTGGGAAAAGTTAAATTACTAGAAGAAAAGATGATCTCCGAAAAGCCAAAAAGTAAGCTGGGGATTGCTCATACTAGATGGGCAACTCATGGAGAACCATCAGAGGAAAACGCTCATCCTCATAAGTCAAATGAAAGAGTCTACATTGTTCACAATGGAATTATTGAAAACTATCTTGATTTAAAAGAATTTTTAAAAAAGGAGGGCTATAGCTTTTCTTCTCAAACAGACTCAGAATTAATAGCCCATATGCTTGAGTATTTTTTAGCCAAGGGCAATTCAATGCTGGACTCGATGTATTTAACTAAAGAAAAACTTGATGGCGCTTATGCAATTGCAGCAATAGATAAAGAAGATGACAAAAATATAATTATTGCTAGGAACAAATCGCCACTACTAATTGGAATAGGAACAGATGAGTTTTTAGCTGCATCAGATCCTCTTGCTATAGCTCAGCTAACAAATGAATTTATTTTTTTAGAAGATGGAGATGTGGCTGAGCTCTCATCTGAAGAATTTACAATCTATGATCAGTCAAAAAATAAAGTCGAAAGAGAGATTTCTCAAATTGACATTTCTAATCAGGCAACCTCTAAAGGCGAATATAAACATTTCATGGAAAAAGAAATATATGAACAGCCTGATGCAATTCTAAATACAATCGATGGCAGAGTTGGTGGCGATGATGTATTAGATAATATCTTTGGTATAGGGTCATCTGAAATATTTGAAAAAGTAAAAAGAATCCAAATTGTTGCTTGCGGCACGAGCTTGCATGCAGGAAGGGTTGCTGCAAACTGGTTTTCTGCTATCGCAGAGCTGCCAACCCAGATTGATTATGCTTCAGAATATAGATATAGAAATCCACATGTTGACGAAGATTCTCTATTGGTAACAATATCTCAGTCAGGAGAAACAGCAGACACACTTGCTGCATTAAGATATGCAAAAGAAAAAGATTATTTATCAACGCTAACAATTTGCAATGTGCCGACTAGCTCTTTAGCAAGAGAATCTGATTATTCTATTTTTACTAATGC
This sequence comes from uncultured SAR86 cluster bacterium, assembly GCA_902563835.1. Classification (GTDB taxonomy): domain Bacteria; phylum Pseudomonadota; class Gammaproteobacteria; order Magnimaribacterales; family D2472; genus SAR86A. The sequence goes on along the minus strand of CACEZB010000001.1, from coordinate 74,587 downwards.
CGGCCCTGAGATAGGCGTTGCTTCAACCAAAGCATTTACCACTCAACTAGCTGCATTAATGCTGCTTTCTCTTGCGCTCGCAAAGAGTAGGGGTAAAAACCCTAAATTAAGGACTCGTGTTATTACAGCAATGAGATCGTTATCTGATACTGTAAATGAGACCTTAAAATTAAAAGATAAAATTCTTGAGATAGCGCCTGCAATAGCAAGCAAAGATAATGCTTTATTTTTAGGAAGAGGTATCTTCTATCCCATTGCAAAAGAAGGCGCTCTTAAGCTTAAAGAAATCTCTTATATTCATGCTGAGGCTTATCCGGCCGGCGAGTTAAAACATGGACCTTTGGCATTAATTGATGAAGAAATGCCAGTTATTGCATTAGCTCCAGAGAGCGAAATAGCTGAAAAGCTTGTTTCAAACCTCGAAGAAGTTAAGGCTAGGGGCGGCACCCTGTATGTTTTTGCTGATCCTTCTATCACAATGGATTTAAAATCAGGACAGGTTATTAATATGCCTAAATGTGATTTTCTTTTAACTCCAATTATTTACACCATTCCACTTCAAATTCTTTCTTATGAGGTTGCCCTTTTAAGGGGCACCGATATTGATCAACCAAGAAATCTTGCCAAGTCAGTCACTGTGGAGTAGAACAAAACAGAGAATAAGAAATCACGATTCTGTCATTTTTTTCTCCCTTTTTTACAAAAAAGCAATTGATTACTTTTTGCAGTAGGACATAATTATTTCATCACCGTTTTTGTAACAATTCTTTACATATTCTCTTTTGCCGTCATAACCAAAAGTTAGACCATCTAACTTTCCGTTTTTGTATTCTCCTTTCCAAGTCAACAGAGTTTCACCCTCCGTGTAGTAATCCGCATAGGTTTTATGAATACCATGACGCAATCCATTCTTGTAAATACCTTCTTTTTCTAATGGATAGAAGAAACCGTTTTTAAAATAACCTTTTAGTTTTTCTTCAATGTTAATCTTATAGAAAGTATCTTCTTCCCAATCTACCATAGATGAACGAGTGCCTTTTGCTCCATAAAACCAAAAATGACCATCACGTTTTCCTTCCTTGTAATTACCCATTTCTCTTACCCCCCCTTTATCCCAGTAACCTATATAAGGACCATCACGTTTTCCGTTCTTAAAACTAATCTGTGCTTTTACAATACCGTACTTGTCGTATTGAAAATAATCACCTTCAATTTTCCCATTCTTAAAAACAGTTTGTACCCACAATTGAGTATTTTCATGATACTCCTCATAAGGACCTTCACGTTTTCCATTCTTAAAAACAGTCCGTACACTTACTCGACCATTTTCGTAGTACTCCTCATAAACACCGTCTTCTTTTCCGTCTCTGTAGTTTTGCTTTAACTGTAATTGACCGCTCTTGTAGAACAACTCAAAAAGACCATGTTTTTTTCCTCCATTCAGTACGGGTTGGTAATTTGTCCTGCTTTTTAATCTACCGTTGCCATAGAACTCTTCTTTTACTGTAGGTTTACTATCGGCAATTCTTTGCCTCTCTGCCTCTATTCTCTTCTCTTCTGCCAGTTTTTCTGCCTCTATTCTCTTTTCTTCTGCCAGTTTTTCTGCCTCTATTCTCTTTTCTTCTGCCAATTTCTCTGCCGCTATTCTCTCTCTTTCGCGCTTAGCATCTTTTAAAGATAGAAGAAGTTCATCATAGGATTCGTTCAATACTAACTCTGAACAAATTCCAAATTCAAATGCCTCTAAGATTGCGTCATCCCCTCCCGAAAACCCTTCACCACCTAACTTTTCTCGCGCATCAACCATGGTTTGCATGCGAAACAATGAATCTGATTGTTTCGATTCACCCATAACGGCGCAAGCATTTAGAGCAATATTCACCCTCTCTTCCTGCGATGGACCACAACCAGCAAGAAGGACAAGAATATTGAGAACTATTATTTTTTTCATAACCATTAAAAATTATAACAAACTTATATAGGACGATTGGTCAAACAATAACAACGGTTATAATGTATAAAATGGAAGAAATATCTATAAAACCGGTTTGGTCAACGAGGTTACTGCAAAAGCAGGTAGGGTTTGGTCAAAAAAAAAGCAATGAAGAAGTCAGTAGACATAAGGGATAAATCTAATTCTCTGTTTCATTCAAGTCAGTCACAGTGGAGTAAATTTAAACAACAATTAGTTTTAACCTCGCATTCTGCGGGGGTTTTAAAAACCACTAAAATTTAACCCTGGTAAAAACTACCCTAAAAATTTCACCTATTTTTTCGTGTTAGAGGAAGTCACAAGGGGATGTTGAGACTTGTTGCGGACCTTTATGTGTACTTATAGGACATTTATAAAGAGTTATGGCAAAATATTTTTATGAAAAACGTTGTTCTATTTACATTGCTCTTATCTATTAATCTATTTGCTCACGAAGATGGAGGAGAAAAAGATATTAGATGTTCTGTAACTTATTCGATTGCTGAGATGAATCGTACTTACTACATGATGACAATACAACCAGCGATTAGCATGACCTTTTTAAATAACCATGTTGATGTTGATGTTATGCCGCCATTGTATTGTCGAATGATAGGAGAAGATGAGTATTGTTTGCCATGGGAAGCACAAGGTCCTGGTGTTGCACCAACTCTAGAATTTATTGCTGAAACAAAAAACGGAATACAATTCACAGGAAAATACGCAATATTAAACTATCAAGACCCACCCAGAATAAAACCACACCCAATTCCTTTTGAAAATTTGTTGCCTATAACCAAAGAACAATACGATGAAGCGGAAACAGAGTTAAATTATTGTGTTTTAATTTATTGATGGTTTATATCAAAACCAAATTACTTTTTTACTTAACCAATAACACAATCAAACTAAAATCGTGAACCTCTTATTAAGAAATGGATATTAAGCAGATTAGAAAATTTCTTTCTAGATTTCTTACCAGTGCCATAGGTGCGATTATTACTTACGGGTTTATTCTTTTATTTGCCATGTTTTCTGCCCCTTGGATTTATGTCTCGCTAGTATCCTCTGATCTGATAAATAATACCCCTTTGCTATACAACACTATTACGTATGCGGGACCAAATGGATTAGTAATACCATTGTTTTTTTTATTTTTTCTTAGATTGCTTCAAGAAGTTTTAGACCTTGTTGGCATAAATAATAAATTTACAGGTTCGATTGATAGTCTTATTGACAGTCTTCTTGTGATAATACAGATTTTCTATATTAGTCTTTTGGCGTTTTGGTTACTATCTTGATTTTAAATCAATATCATAATTTGGATATACAGCACTATAATTATGAGTAATTTAAGCAACCAATCATTAACCTTTTTAAATACCGCAGAAATAGTGAAGAATTATGGGTGGGGTAAGAACACTCTGCTACGGTGGAATAAGTGCGAGTAGTGATTTCGCATCACGCATCAACGATACATATTTAACTTTTATTCTTAATTGCAGAAGTGATTATTTAGTTGCTTATCCTCAAAAAGAACAGAAAACTTACAAGACAAAAATCTCAAGGATGAAACTAACTTATTAGTATGTAAGAATAAGATATGAAAAAATTTTTAATTTGCTTAATTTTTATAATCAATTTCCATGCTCATGGTGAAACGACTTGGATTGAATGTGACATAGATGATGAATGGAGAAAGGAAGGCAATGAAAATAAGTTAGAAGCAGATTATCAAGAATATTTTGTAGTAAATACAAAACCAATAAAAAACAATACCTTTGAAGTGGGCGTATATAAGTTTCATAAAATTTCAGGCAAAGTATATAAGGTTGTAGGCGAAGGCGGTATACATCTAAAGCACATAGATAAGTTATATGACTCTTATTATTCATTAAACAGAGAGACGCTTTATCTTGAACGATTGGGGAACGGATCTTTAAAAGGTAAATGTAAACTAATTAAAGAAGTGGAGTGGATAAACATAACCCAGAATCTAATAAAAGAAACAATCAAAGGAAACAAATTTTAAATGGAAATGAACACGATAAACGAAATCACTACTCGCACTTATTCTGCAACCGTCGAATAAAAAATGGTCAAACCTGCTTTAAGTTCCAGTTATGTAATACCTAGATATACATTTTTTTATTACGGGTTTACTCTTCAAAAAGCAGTTTATCCAGAGTATATAAAGCACTTTAAACTCACAAAAAAAGAAAGAATAAAATCGATAAAACTAAAAATTAAAAACAAAACCTTTGATGCAAAAATACGATTAGTCAGTATTGATAATTCAAGCAAATCAAAAAAAAGATCTAATGTTAAATACCCTGTTAGGGATGTGCTCCAAATATATTGGAAAAACGAACTCGATACCTTAAAGGCATTAAGAAAATTAATGATCTACAGTTATGCCTCCACAAGAAATAAAGCACAACCAAAAATAAAAGAACTTCTCGAATTTGTTCACTTAAAAGAAAATATTTTTAGAGTAAAAGTACTTTCTAAGCAAGAGACTGACTTTGATGAGATGTTTTATTTTCTTGAGGATAAAAATTTATTTGCTTTTTGGGAAGACAGTAAAAAGAAAAAACAAAAAGATAAAATTTTTATTTCCTATTCAGACAGATGGTTAAAAAAATCTGAACTAAAAAAGTATTCATCGAGAACAAATGTGGTTTACATCTTAAATAACAAGAAAGAAAACCAACTCTATATTGGAAAAGCAAATAAATTTGGAGACAGGGTAAAAGAAAACTCTTCAAGAGTCGCAATGGAAGAGTTTGATAGTTTTTTGTTCTTTGAACTTCATCCGGAGTATAGTTTCCTCTTAGATGAGATTGAAAACTACTCGATTAGACTTTTTGCTAGCATCTTTAGTAATTTAGTAAATGTTAAGGGTCTAAATGTAGACAAAATAAAACTAGTAAATAAACAAATTAAGAAATAATGGGGAAAGTTGACAATTTGGTTATGGACACTCCGTTACGGTGGAGTAGATTTGGTTGTACCAGTTATTTAGGTGTAAAAAATAAGTATGGATATCAAGGGTTATCTTAAAGATTATCTTAATAAAGATGGTCATATCAAAAATAAGAATTTAGAGGAGTTAATAACTCAGTTGGAATCAATAATTTCAACTAAATTACAGGATAAGAAAATCAATCGTCGAGATAATATAAAAAAAATACTTCATGATTCACTAATGGAGTTGGGTTGGTCGAGGGAACAAATATCGAAATTATCTAAACCAAAAAGTATAGGAAAGGGACAGGATACTCGAAGGGTATCCCCTTCATTTAAATATTCCAAAAACAAGACCGGACAACCAAAAACTTATACAAAACCGTATCAAGGTGGATCACCAGGTTTGGGTAAAGGAAAGTCATGAAGAAAACAGGTACAACCAATTCAACTCCACTACGGTGGAGTAGATTTGGTTATAATAGTTAATCAATGAAGAAAAAATATAAAAACCTTTCCCCGATTCAAAAAAAAGAAGTAAAAAGAAAATTAGAAGAAAAAAAACAAAATTTAGAAAGAATAATTTCAATTAAAAAGTTTCAAGAATTTAAAAAAATAATATTCCCTTTTATTTTTTATGAGGACATTAAAAAAATTCTTCAACCCAAAGGTTGGAAATTAAAAGAAATACGACATTATTGTGATTATATGAGTGTTTTAAAGAAAGAATCAGACATAAAAAAATTTGAATCAAGAGGAAGGAGAGGTTTTACCAAAGATCAAATAAATCGAATAAAAACTCTTAACAAAAATAAAAAGGGTAAGACTTTCGATAGGTCCGGAAAAGTAATAGACAAAGTAAAGATTTTTCAGGGTGGATCTCCTGGTCTGGGTAAATGAAAGTCATGAATAAAAAACAAAAGATCTTTCAATCAATTATGTGGGCAGCGGCAATTCTTGTTGTTGCAATAGTTGAAGAAAAACAATTTACTATTTTGATGCTTGTTATACTAGCAACAGCTTCATTAATGTTTTTAAGAAATGAAAAAGAATAGCAACTTTATGTTATGGTTTGTCATCATCTTTATGATGGTTATGTATTGGTGGTTTCTTAATCGATGAGAATTAATCTGGTTATGGATATTCAATCATGGTAGGAAAAGTGATACAAGGCGGGTGTTTTTGCGGCTCAATTCGTTACGGTTTTGGACCAGATAATTACTATACTTCAAATTGTCATTGTTCTATGTGCAGACGTATTTCTGGGGCCGCATATGTTTCTTGGATGGCTATACCACTAGAACGATTTACATATATTGAAGGGGAACCAAAAAAATTAATTTCCTCCTCTGAAGGGACGCGATATTTTTGTCAGGAATGTGGGACACCTTTAGTTTGTATGCTTAAAGAATACCCAGATTATATTTATATAACTATTGGTAGCTTAGATAAGCCTCAAGACTTTGAGCCAAAGACAGATATTTATATTGAAGATAAACTTCCTTGGGTAGAAAAATGAATGTCTATGCATTGCTTTTTATAGCAATTGCATTAGAGGTTGTTGGCACCATGCTATTACCAGCATCACAAAACTTTACAAAGATAACCCCAACAGTAGTATTGCTAACTTCATATGGAATGTCTTTCTATTTTCTAGCAATCGTTTCTCAAAAACTTCCTCTCTCAATTGTTTATGCCTCGTGGTCTGGAATAGGAATATTTTCTATAGCTATTTTGAGCTATATTTTTTACAAACAAACTTTAAATTGGCAAACGGTTGCAGGATTATTTTTAATTGTAATAGGCACTACGATTGTGAATTTATATAAATCGTAAATTAAATTGAATAAAAGAATATCTGGAACAATCTTTCAAAAAAAGGTTTGGGCGCAACTTAAAAAGATTCCAAGAGGACACACCAAATCATATAAAGAAATAGCAATAGCAATTGGACACCCTAATTCATCTAGGGCAGTTGCAAATGCTTGTGGCAAAAACCCGAGACCGATTGAGATCCCTTGCCATAGGGCTATTAGGTCTGATGGAAATATTGGTGGGTATAGCGGGCCTGGGGGTGAAAAGGCTAAAAGAAGATTGCTCAAGGAAGAAAAGGGTTTTTAAAAAAGAAAAATATCCTGTAGACTATTTTTAGTTTGAACAAAATTATTAAATTATTTACTAGCCATCCAAAGGCAGTCGGGGAGACATATTTTCAACACCAAAGGTGTTCAGCTAAATATGGAATCAAGATGATATTCTCTGGAATCGCAGCAATTATTCATTCTATTTTCCCTTTCTTGTTTGAGACGGCCGCTAGCGACTGCGCAAAAAGTATTAATGAACAAATTGAAAGTAGAACTCATAAATCTCACACGTAAATTTTTACCAAAAATATATAACAAATAATTAATGAATATTTTTTATTTAAATAAAGATCCAAAAATTGCTGCTATTGAGCATAATGATAAGCACTGTGTAAAAATGATATTGGAATATGCACAAATGTTATCAACAGCCCATCGAGAGCGAGACGGTGATGAAAGAGCGGATAATCTTTCTATGTATAAAAGAGCGCATTTAAACCATCCAAGTACAGTTTGGACAAGAGAGAATGAGGCACAATACAATTGGTTATACAGTTTATTTGTAGCTTTATCAGATGAATACTCCTATCGGTATGAAAAAAAACATTCAACAGATTTATTATTAAGAGATGTTCTAGAAGAGCCACCAGAAAATATTCAAAAAGACATGCCTTTTAAACAGCCACCACAATGTATGCCTGATGAATATAAGTGTGATGACTCAATAATTGCTTATCAGAATTTTTATATGGGAGAGAAATCCCATTTTTGCACTTGGAAAAAAAGGGATATACCAAAATGGTATAAGCATAAGGAATGATAAATACACTAGACCATCTTATAGTAGCCGTTAAGGATCTTGATGAGGCAGAAAAAAATTATCAAAAAGTCTTTGGTCTTAACCCAGTATGGAAAGGCGAACATAAAGAACTAGGCACTGCTAATTCAATATTTAATTTTAAGAATACTTATTTTGAACTTTTATCTGCAAAAGGAGTGGGATTAGGCGCTGCGTTGGTTAATGATGCGATAGAGAAACAAGGCGAGGGTTTAACAGGAATAGTTTTTGGTACAGAAAATATTGATAAGGTTACTAGAGTATTAAAAGATAAAGGCTACATGGTTAATGATCCATCGCTAGGTGAAGGTACAAACTCTAATAATCAATCTATAAGGAAATGGAAAAATCTTTTTTTGCCGCCAGAACTTACTCGAGGGCTTTTTTCTTTTATTATTGAACATACCGAAGGGCAGCTCCCGTCCATAGAATCATATCCAGATACCGCTTTCAATAAATTAGATCATGTAGTTATTAATACAAATGATGCTGATGGGTTTATAGATATTTATAAAAATGAATTTGATATCAGGCTTGCTCTAGATAAAGTGATAGAACATTGGAATAGCAGGATGCTATTTTTCAGATTAAATAAGACCACCATAGAGGTGGTTGAAAAGAAAGATGACAAGGATTCATTAGATAGTTTATGGGGTTTGGCCTGGGAGGTTGAATCGATTGAAAAAGCTCATGAAAGGCTGACCAAGGAAGGTGTAGAGATAACTGATATTAAACATGGCTTAAAAGAAAATACCTTGGTAGCCACTATAAAATCTCACACTCACAATGTTCCAACTTTGTTAATAGAACATACTAAATGAAGCTTTACACAGGAATACTGTTAGCATTTTTAGTAATTCTAATAGGATCCCCATTATTGGCTTTAGTGACAGGGATGGCGTTTGCATTAATTTTCAAATTACCAGATAACTTTATTAGCAAATCAATTGGAACAAAATTTCTTCAAGTAGGGGTAGTTATCTTAGGTTTAACCATATCAGCATCCAGCGCTTTAAAAATAACTGCTATATATTTTCCATACATTACAATTTTTGTACTTGTTGTGTTTTTAGCAGGACTCTTATTGGGAAAAATCTTTAACACAGATAAAAGACTTGCTCTTTTGATAACGTCTGGGACTGCAATTTGTGGCGCGACAGCAATGGCAGCAATTTCTCCATTAATAAAAGCAAAACCAAGAGAATTGTTAGTTTCTATGGCTATTATTTTTTCATTTAATGCTTTGGCAATAGCGCTATTCCCATTAATTGGAAACAGCATAGGTATGACTGATGTGAGTTTTGGCGCATGGGCAGCAATGGCAATTCATGATACAAGTTCAGTTGTAGGCGCTGCAATGGCTTTCGGTGGGGATGCTTTAGAAACAGCTACTACTTTAAAACTAGGAAGAACAATTTGGTTAATACCATTGATAATAATTCTTGGTATTTTTTATAAAGATGCAAAGAACGCAAAACCGAAATTCCCAATGTTCGTTTTTATATTTATCTTAGCAATTGTATTAGGAACAGTATTAAATTTTGAAGAGCAAACTTTATTGGCATTGGACTCAATAAGTCAGATATTTTTAGTTGCAGCTCTTTTTTGTATTGGGGCCCAGATTAGTTTAGAGGCAATCAAGCAGATAGATATGAGAACATTTTCTGTAGCTTTTGTTTTGTGGACATTTACTCTAATATTTTCTTATTCATTAATTAATTTATTTTAATAAAGGGGTGATGCTATGTTTAGTCATGTAATGGTCGGTACAAACAATATAGAAGAATCAAAAATTTTTTATGATAATTTGCTTAAAACATTAGGTGTAGAACCTGCCAAGATGATTCCTAATGCAACAGGCCAAAAAAGATATTTTTATAATCTAGACGGAATAGGGTTTATCTTAACTGAGCCGATAGATAATGAGCCGGCAACAGTATCTAATGGTGCCACGATAGGGTTTAGTGTAAAAGATCCTGAGCAGGGCGATGCATGGCATCAAGCAGGACTGGATCATGGGGGAACTTCAATTGAAGACCCTCCAGGGATTCGTGATTATGGTAAATTAAAATGGTATTTAGCTTACCTAAGAGACCCCACGGGTAATAAATTATGTGCTTCGTTGAGGATTAAGTAACTCTGTTATTATTTAGAGTCATACCTCATTGCTTCATATTCTTTTCTTAAAAGAAAATTATTATCTTCAATCTCAATATTATATAAAGAAAAATTATATCTATATTCATGATTTTTAATGGAGCAGGATAAGCCTTCTTTATTAATAGGTTTTTTATACTTCAAATATTTTGATGCAGCAAAAGAAACCTTTTTAAAAAAAGGGCATGTCTTAAAAACTATAATTCCGTTTTCATCTCTATCTATAGCACATTTAGATTCTTTAATCTTAGATTCTGAGATTCCACCATCTTTATTAATATTAAAGCTAACAACACTATAGCCTTGGTAATTAGCATTCGGCCAATCAGGTATTAACATTTGAACTAATTTAGTTTTACAACCATTTTCTCCTTCAATATTTTCAGCACTAACAGCAAATGTAATACAAATGATGAACGTTAAAAGAAGTTTTTTATAATTTTTCATGATTGTCATGAGTTTACTGTAGAATAAATTTATGAACAACATCCAAAAAGGTAGATGTCAGTGTGGTGAAGTATCCTATGCTTTTAATGCGAAAAAGGTTATTTCAGCACATCATTGTCATTGCAAGGACTGTCAAAGAACTACCGGATCAGGAAAAGCCACAATTTTATTTATCGCAAAAAAATATGTTGAGATGAATGGCGAGTTAAAATTTTTTGAAAGCCAAGGCACCTCAGGCAATCATGTTAGCAGAGGATTTTGTCCTAATTGTGGATCAGGAGTATTAAGCTATCAGAAAGAACTTTCACACATTGTTTTTATTAAAGCAGGTACATTAGATGATTCAAGTTGGGTTAAGGTAGATTCGAATTTCTTTACCGATTCAGCAAACAAATGGAGCGAGCCAGACAAATCAATTAAAAGCTTTAAAGGCAATCCAAGCCTTATGTCTAATATTAAGACTTTGCTAAAATCTTTTTAGCCGTATAAATATGATGCTAAAAGGTAAAATCCAAAATCTACCATAAAGTATAAACTTACCAGAAAACCAATTGCCCAAAAAATACTCCTTTTACTAGGATTTTTATTGGTCGCAATCTTATAGTAAAGAATCATATGAATAATTCTTGAAATAGCATATATCCATATTATCGTTGAAAGTCTAGAGGCTGAATACTCGGCAAGCATCGCAATAACTGACATCCCTAATATCGGAATAACATTCTCTATAGAATTTTGGAAAGTCCTATGAGTTCTAAAAACAAATGATGAATGATCTAAAGAGGGGTCTACAATACCAGGTTTGTATCCTCCTTTTTGTCTGCGATGAACCCTAATAGCAACCATCGCCTGAATCATAATAGTTGCTAATATTAGCCATAATCCTATTAGAGAAGATTGATATACTTCGAACATATTTAACCCCTTAAAGTTTGCTTCGCACTGCTAATTATAGACATAATATACATATGCAGGTTCTAAAATATAAAATTTTTAATGACTGAATTAACCGTTAATCAGGTTTACGCAATTGGTGCCCCGATAGTATTGGCTATGATCTTAATTGAGGTTATGTTTTCTAGTGCATATAACAAGAACCTATACAAGAAGAATGATAGTTTATGCACAATTGGATTATTAACTGGAAATATTCTTATGGTTTTTGCTTTAAAAGGTGCAACCCTTGCTCTTCATTTTTATTTATTCAAATTTAAGTTATTTAATTTATCAGATCTGATGCCAGTTTGGATGATATGGGTTGCAACTTTTGTAATGATAGATTTAGTTTTTTATATTTACCATCGTATTTCTCATAGAGTTAATTTCCTATGGGCGATTCATATGAGCCATCACTCAAGTGAAGAAATGAATTTTGCTGTGTCTTTTAGGCAGGCTTGGTTTGGACCATTATCCAAAGTTCCATTTTTCATGGTTATGCCATTGTTGGGATTTGATCCAACAATAATTGCAGTCGCAGGAGTAATAAGCACCTTGTGGGGAATAGTTGGGCATACTCAAATTGTTGGTAAGTTGGGACCACTTGAGTGGATTTTTAATACTCCCTCGCATCATAGAGTCCATCATGGAGCAAATAGTCAATATATAGATAAAAATTATGGCAATCTTTTAATAATATGGGATCGTATGTTTGGCACTTTTGAGCCTGAAAAAGAATCGGTAAAATATGGATTAGTTAATAATGTTAATACGTTCAATCCAACCAAAATTACATTTATGGGGTGGCAACAGATTTTTAAAGACGTAAGACAGGCAAAAAATTTAAATCAAGCTATGTATTTTTTCTTTGGACCCCCTAAAACGAAACATGAATTATGAATAAAGTAGCAATAATAGGAGCAGGCCCATGCGGGATAACTGCAATAAAAAATTTTTCAGATCTTGGTTTTGAGGTGACGGCGTTTGAGAGATGCCAAGGTGTAGGAGGAAATTGGAGGTTCAATGATCCATCAGGACATTCAAGTGTTTTTGAGACCACGCACATTATAAGTTCAAAATATACTTCTTATTATGAGGATTACCCATTACCTGAAAACGCAGCTGACTATCCCTCTCACAAAGATTTATTGGAATATTTCAATAACTACACCGATCACTTTGATATTAGAAAGTTAATTAAATTTGGCACAGAGGTGCAACATTGCAAGCAAATAGAATCTGATAAATGGGAAATTACATGGAAGGAATTGGAATCAGATCAGGTCAGAACAGATATATATGATGCATTGGTAGTATGCAATGGTCATCATCATGAGCCAAGGTACCCTGATTACCCAGGGAGATTTACAGGCGAATTTATTCATTCGCATGATTTTAAGTCAGCAAAACCATTTAAAGACAAAAGGGTGCTTGTTATTGGGGGAGGCAATTCAGCTTGTGATGTAGCTGTTGAGACAGCAAGAGTTGCAAAGTCAATCTCAATAAGTTGGAGAAGGGGCTATTACTTAATTCCAAAATTTATGTACGGACTACCAACAGACTTATATGCTATGAAAAATAGATGGGTTCCAAGAATTTTTAGGGCTCCCTTCATAAGATTTATGCTTGAAAGATTCCAGGGCAAAAATGAAGACATTGGGTTACAAAAACCTACTCAACCTATATTTGCAACTCATCCAACTGTCAACTCTGAGCTGTATTATGCAGTACGACATGGCAAAGTAAGTCCACAAAAAGATATAAAAGAATTTAATAATAATAAAGTTGCTTTTATTGATGGTTATGAAGAAGAATTTGATGTGGTTATAGCTTGTACCGGATTTAGAATAAAACATTCTTTTTTTGATAAAGATTTTATTAATTATGAAGAAGGTATGGTGCCTTTATTACATAGAATGATACCTGCAGATATAAATAACATATATTTTATTGGCTTGTTCCAGCCGTTAGGGTGTATATGGCCTGGTGCGGAGCTCCAATCAAAACTTGCTGCAAGACATTTATTAGGACAATGGAAGCCAAAAAAATCTATAAGAGATTTGCTTGATAAAGAAATGGCAAACCCAGATGTTCCTCAATTAGACACTCCAAGACACACCATAACAGTGGATGACCCAGCCTTTAGAGAAAGACTTAAAAAAGAATTAAGAAGATGTGAACCAGCATTGGAGATATAATAAGAGCTATGAGAAAACTTAATATTTTTTATATATCCATAATTTCAATTTTTGTTTTAAGCATTAATGCAAAAGAAATATTCATTGAACCAGGCCCAAACGAGCATGAGAGAATTCAAGAAGCAATGATCCTGATGCAGGAAGGAGATATCTTAACAATTAAATCTGGCTATTATAGTTTTGAAGATGGCTTGTCCCTTGATATTAGCAAAGTGACTATAAGAGGCGAAGGGATGGATAATACGATACTTGATTTTAAAAATCAGAAATCAGGAGCTCAGGGTCTTTTGGTTACATCCAATCAAGTAATATTAGAAAATTTTTCAATTATGGATGCTAAAGGAGATGCTTTAAAAGTTATTGGATCTAAAGGCATCAGTATGCTTAACTTAAAAACTGAATGGACCGGTGGTCCGAAAAGCACCAACGGAGCATATGGATTTTATCCAGTTGAATCAGAAGATGTTTTAATTGATGGATGTGTTGCGATTGGAGCATCAGATGCTGGCATATATGTTGGACAATCAAAAAATATAATTGTTAGAAACAGTGTGGCTCAATACAATGTTGCAGGAATAGAAATTGAGAATTCTTATTATGCAGATGTATATGATAATTTAGCATCGCATAATACTGCAGGAATTTTAGTTTTTGATCTTCCAGATTTACCTCAACAGGGCGGACATCATATTAGAGTATTTGATAATCAAGCAATTGATAATGATACTGATAATTTTGCACCTGAAGGAAATATTGTAGGCGAAGTTCCTAGAGGCACTGGAATTATTGTAATGGCTAACTCTGATGTTGAGATATTCAACAATGTAATGAGCGGCAATGGAACAGTTAATCTCTCTATAGTTTCATATAGTGATGAAACAGACGATAAAAATTACTATCCACACCCTAAAAAAATCCAAGTTCATAATAATACCTATGGTCCAAGTGGTTTTGATCCTGACTTAGAGACCGGAGATTTAGCAAAGGCCTTATATGAAATAAGTGCTGGAGATATGCCAGATATTTTTTGGGACGGAGTTGTTCCTTTATCACAGATGATATTAGGGCAACCAAAAGAAGAGAGGCTGGTATTAAATGAAGAGGATACTACAAGTTTTTTAACAATTAGCCCTATAAAATATATGCTTGGTTTCTCAAGTCCTATTAGGACTGATATAAAAGAGTTTGAAGGAAAAATAACACCATTAGAGTCAATCAGTATCAAGACTTTCTAACATATATGAAAAAAATATTTTCTTATTTTTTTATTTTTTTGTATTGCAGCAATCTTTATTCTGTAAATGATAATTTGATATTAGCAGAATCATTTCCAGAGAAGCTTTCTGAGTTTGAATTTTTTTTAGATGATTCTGCTCAATTACCTAACGACAAGGTCATTCCATATGAATTAATATCAACCCTTTTTTCTGATTATTCATATAAACAGAGATGGGTTTATGTTCCTGGCAATAAGAAAGCAAAATATGTAGAGAATTGGGTTTTTGATTTCCCTACAGGCTCTGCTCTTATAAAAACTTTTTATTACCCAGTAGATGAAAGAGCTCCAGAGTTAGGCAAGCAACTTCTTGAAACCAGATTATTATTAAGAAAAGAAAGTGGATGGGAAGCTGTTTCTTATGCATGGAATGAAGAACAAAATGAAGCGTATAAAAAAATTGCCGGTAAAACTATCAATGCGGAATGGACAGATTTTATGGGGGAAGAAAAAACAGTTCGATATAGAGTTCCCAATGTTAATCAATGTAAAGAATGTCATGATGCAGATGACAAGATTAGCCCGATAGGCCCCAAAGCAAGAAATATAAATAAAGAATTTGATTTTAAAGATGGTGAGTTTAACCAATTAGTTTATTGGATGAATAGAGAGATTATTGATGATTACCCTATGGATTTAATTTCTCCAGTTGATTGGACTGATGAAACTAAAAATATTAATGATAGAGTTAGATCATACTTAGATGTTAATTGTGGACACTGTCACTCACCAACAGGCAACGCTAATTCAACTGGATTATATTTACATTTAAATGAAACAAGAGATATCAATTTAGGAATATTTAAAAAACCTGTTGCAACAGGAAGAGGTAGTGGAGGATATAAGTACTCTATTGTTCCTGGCAAGCCTGAGGAATCAATCTTACTATACAGAATGGAGTCGATGGATCCTGGAGTAATGATGCCAGAATCAGGCAGAGCGTTAACCCACCAAGAAGCAGTTGAGATGGTAAGAGATTGGATTTATGGGCTATAGAAAATCCGTATATTTATTAATACTAGCCTTCTTATCAATTAATATTTTTTCTGAAAGCAATAATAGATTCTTAGGCTATTGGCTAACTTCTGCATCTATTGTCCATGTTAAAGATTGTGAACAGAGTTTATGCGCAACAATCGAGCATATATTTGTTGATGAGGGAGTAGATCCAAAATCTATATTAGATGAAAACAATCGTGATAAATCACTAAGAAGCAGACCTTTAGTAGGAGTTAATTTGCTAGATCAATTCAAATTTGTTGATAAAGATTTAACAGAGCTAAAAGGAGGCAAGATATACGATCCAGGTAGAGGGAGAATCTTTAAATCAAACTTATATTTATTAGATAATGGCAATCTAAAGGTTGAAGGTTGTTTGTTAAGAGTTTGCGGACATGAGGAATGGAAACCAATGGATGTAATAATAAATGAAGAAGATGGAACTAGGTCTGCGGTATTAAGAGAATAGGCTATGAAAAAAATAAATTTTAGTTCTAAATTTTCAAAATTTAGTGATAGATGGTCACCAAAAGTTATTGCAGAAATGAATGACTATCAATTTAAGCTTGTAAAAATTAAAGATGATTTTATTTGGCATAAGCACGACGATACAGATGAAGTATTTATTGTCTTAGATGGCACTATTTTTATTGAGTTTGAAAATGAGACAATTCAAATTAATGAAGGAGAAATGATAGTTGTTCCAAAAGGTGTCAAGCATAAACCATATGCAAACAAAGAAGCCAAGATAATGTTAGTTGAGCCATCTGGTGTGGTTAACACGGGAGACAAAGAAGATAAATTGACCGCTCCAAATGATGAGTGGGTATAAATTTTTCATATATTACGCCCTATCTATGATAGATTATTCATATGGGTAAGATCTTAACGTTTATATTACTTTTATTATTTGTTTCAATATCTATTTATACCCCTAATTTGATTAGGGTATATAAATTATCAAATTTATATAATGAAAAAACCATTGCACATAACTTTATAAATATGGATAAAGTTTTTATTGCTTCAGAGCCAATCGAGCCGTCAGATAATCCATACATATTCGAGAAAGACGATTTTGAACTGCCGGAAAAGTATTCATTTGAAGGGAGTGAGCATGATCTTTTAGAGGGGCTAGCTCATTTTAAAACCGATGGGTTAATAATTTTACATGACAATAAAATGCTCTATGAGGAATATTGGAATAGCAATGATAAAAATAGCAAACATATTTCTTGGTCGGTTGCTAAATCTTTTCTTTCTGCTCTTATGGGTATTGCATTAGATGAGGGCCTAATTGATAGTATTGATGACCCTGTTACTAAATATTTACCAGAATTCAAAGACACTGGATATGAGGGAGTAAAAATTAAAAATATTCTGCAGATGTCTTCAGGAGTAGCTTTTAATGAGGATTATGCAGACCCAAATTCTGATATAAATAAATTTGGAAGATCTATTGCTAGAGGTTCGCCCATGATAGATTTTGCAAAGACTCTCAAAAATGGAAGAGAGCAGGGAACATATAATCATTATGTGAGCATCGATACCCAAGTATTAGGATTCCTCCTAGAGTCAGTTACAGATATGCCTTTGAGAGAATATTTATATAAAAAGATTTGGAGCAAAATAGGCATGGAAAGTGATGCTTACTATATAACTGATAAGACTGGGGTGGATTTAGCTCTTGGCGGTCTAAATGCAACTTTAAGGGATTATGCAAAATTTGGCTATTTGTATTTAAATAATGGCAATTGGTTTGGTGAGCAAATTGTTCCTAAACAGTGGGTAATAGATTCCCATACACCAGATGCACCACATTTAATGCCTAACGCAGGCGATGATCTTACATCTAGCGAGTGGGGTTATGGGTATCAGTGGTGGATCCCAGGAAGTCCGATGACAGATTACACAGCACATGGAGTTTACAATCAGTTTGTTTATGTAGACCCAGTGAGTGGGGTGGTAATTGCAAAGACATCCTCAAATCACAGGTTTAGATCTGAAAAAGATTATTCCAAGGCAGTCCATATAGCCATGTTTAGAGCAATAGCCAAACATGTTGCACAACAAAGCAGTTAATCTATTTGTATTACATTTAATTCTTTCATAGAATTAAATAACATTTTTAAATTAGAGGAGAAAAATGAATATAAGATTTATTAGTTTAATAGCAGTTATATTTACTGTAAGCATTTCATCAGTTGCTCATGACGGCCATTCACATAGCGATGATGGAAAATCAAAAGAATGGATGATTAAAATTTTATCAACTGCAGCACCATCTTTTATTGGAAACAAAGCATCAGTTGCAACTTATGATGGCAAAATTTTAAGAGAGGGAACTAATGGGTGGACATGCTCTCCAGGAAGACCAATGCCCAAAGGTGGATATAAGGATGCACAAGACACAAATGCTTCATGCGCTGACATAGAGGGTTTTAAATGGGTTGAGGCTTATGTGAATGGAACTAAGCCAGATATGAATCGTGATGCATATATTTGGATGCTTCATGGCGACGTAGGAGAAGACAATAGGGTTTCTTCTTTATATGGCGGTAACAAAGAGGATGCAATGAAAATGAATCATTTTATAGAATCAGGCCCTCATTTAATGCTTATGCCAAAAGACCCAAAAACTGTTGAAAACTTCACAACAGATTTTACAACTGGAGAGCCATATCAAATGTTTAAAGGAACTCCTTATGCTCATTTAATGATTCCTTTTGAGGGTTACTATATGTTCCAACCAGAAGCAGCTCCAAAATAAAAACAATGGAAGAAGTAAAAGTTTATATGATTGCAAACCTGCAAATTCATGATGCAGATAGATATAGAGAATACGAAAAAGGATTTTTTCCATTATTAAAAAAACATAGTGGTGAGTTTATAACTTATGACGACAATATTATTAATGTTGAGGGTGAAAAACCTATGGAGGGAAGAGTTATATTATTTAGCTTTCCCACCGCCAAGCATGCAGAAGAGTGGTATTCAGATCCTGAATATCAAGATTTGTCAGAACACAGACGAGCAAGCGTTACAACAACTTTGACTAGAATTAGTGGCTTACCACCAAGGAAGTAAAATTATGGAGCGATACAAAACATTTAAAGATTTTTACCCATATTATTTATCAGAGCATGATAATAAACATACCAAGTTAATGCATTTTATAGGAACAAGCATAGGAATTTTTTTCTTAATTAAATTTTTCTTATCGTTTAATTTTATATATCTTTTATTTGCACTAATATCAGGATATGCATTTGCCTGGGTTGGACATTTTTTTATTGAAAAAAATAAACCTGCAACCTTTAAATATCCTTTTTATAGCTTTATCGGTGATCACAAGATGTATATTGAGATATTACAAGGCAAGCATAAGATTTTCTAAGCTCTAATATATTTTTAGGAGAATCAGTTGTGTATGGGGGAATAACATTTCTTGGTTGGTTTCATACTATTTTGGGTATTGCAGCAATATTGACCGGCCTATTCCTATTAATAAAAGAAAATTTTATAAGCATTAAATCATTTCTCGGAAGATTTTATTTGGTCAGCACAGCCATTACAGCCGGATCATCCTTATTTATTTATAATTCAACTGGGAACTTTAATATAGCTCATCTATTGTCTGTGATAACAATATTAGCAATACTTTTTGCAATAATTTTGCATAAAGTAAACATTTTCGGATTATTTAATTCATATTTAAAAGAGCTAGCCCTTTCGTCTACAGTTTTTTTTAGCATGCTGCCTACAACAGCAGAGGTGCTAAAAAGATTGCCGCCTCAAGATCCATTTGTAGATTCTATCGATGATCCATTAGTTATAAAGTTTTATATAGCATATGTATTTATTTATGGGGTGTTTGCTCTGTTCCAAATCTATATAATTAAGAGTGGGAACTATCATGAATAAAAATTATGACCAAACAGTAAAAAGATCCAAAGATATTTTTATTAAATGGAGGAGTATTCCTGCACCACAAAGAGGTGAATATATAAGAAAATTTGGTGAAGAGCTGAGAGCTAAGAAAGATTATTTGGCTGAAACAATAACAAAAGAAGCAAGAAAGATTCAAACAGAATCTCAGGGAGAGGTTCAAGAAGCAATTGATATGTGTGACTTTGCTGTTGGCTTAAGCAGGCAATTATATGGTTTAACAATGCCAAGTGAGCGACCTAACCATAGACTGCAAGAACTATGGCATCCTCTTGGAGTGGTTGGCTGTATAACTGCTTTCAATTTTCCTATGGCCGTTTTTGCTTGGAATTTTTGTTTAGCAGCAGTATGTGGGAATAGCGTTATTTGGAAACCTAGCCCTCACTCAAATCTTTGTGCTAAAGGGATTAAAGATGCTTGGGATAAAGTAAGCGATGAGTTTGCAGATTTGATATTAATTTTAGAAGGAGAAAAAGAAGAAGCAGTAGCAATGTGTGAAGATCCTGCAATTTCTTTAATCTCTGCTACTGGAAGCACTCAAATGGGTAAAGAGTTAGCACCTCTTGTATCAAAGAGATTAGGTAAGCTTCTATTAGAGCTTGGTGGAAATAATGCTGCAATTGTTTGTCCATCTGCAGATTTAGACTTAACGATAAAAGGCATAGCGTTTTCAGCATGTGGAACAACGGGACAAAGGTGCACTTCATTAAGAAGACTTTTTGTTCATGAAGATATATATGATGATTGTGTTACAAGACTTAAAACTTGTTTTGAAGAATTAATAATTGGCTGTCCAACAAAAGAATCTTCACAAATCGGACCATTGATATCTGAAGCAAGTTATCAATCTATGCAAGCAATACTTACATCATTGAAAGATAAAAAAATTGAAGTCATTGGCGGTGAAAGGTTAGAGATTGAGGACCCAAAAGAATATTATGTTAAACCAGCTCTAGTCTTGGTTGATAAAGTAGAAGATGAGATGCTTCAAGAAACATTTGCACCAATATTGTATATAAAAACATATAAAGAAATTAATGAAGCAATTCAAATGCAAAATGATGTATCACAGGGTCTAAGTAGCTCAATATTTACTAATGACATGAGAGAATCAGAATTATTTTTAAGCGAATGCGGAAGTGACTGTGGTATTGCAAATGTAAATATTGGAACTAGTGGCGCAGAAATTGGTGGAGCTTTTGGTGGTGAAAAAGACACTGGTGGCGGCAGAGAATCAGGCTCTGATGCATGGAAAAATTATATGAGAAGAGTAACAGCAACGGTAAATTACGGAGATGAGCTTCCATTAGCACAAGGAGTGGAGTTTGATGAAAGCTAAGATAGCCATAGTTGGAAGTGGAAATATAGGATGGGCTTTAAAGCAGTTGCTAAAAAGTGATTATGATTTAAGACAAGGCGATATAGCTGATGGATTTGATGCCAAAGATATTAAGCAAGTAAAAGATTTTTTAAAAGGTGCTGATGCTGTTATTTCAGCTGCACCTTTTGCAGTAAATAAAAACATTGCAACAGTGGCAGCAGAGGAGGGTATAGCATATTTTGATTTAACTGAGGATGTAGAAACCACAGATTTTATCAAAACTCTAAAATCAAAAAGCATATTAATGCCACAGTGTGGACTAGCTCCAGGTGCGATAAACGTATGTGCCGCAAGCATGATGGAAGAATTTGATAGCGTAAATGAGGTTTTGATGCGTGTAGGAGCCCTTCCAAGATTTACAACAAATGAAATGAGCTATTACTTAAGCTGGTCTACGAATGGATTGATAAATGAATATTGCAATGAAGCGGATGCAATTTATGAGGGGAAGCATATAAAAGCAATGCCTCTTGAAGGAGCTGAGAAAATTGTTATTGAAGGTGAAAGCTTTGAAGCCTTTAATACTAGCGGGGGATGCGCAACAATGTGTGAAACCTATGCAGGTAAGGTAGAGAATCTTTCATATAAGACAATAAGATATCCTGGACATTTAAATCATATGAAATTTCTTTTTAATGACTTACATTTAAAGAAAAATAAAGATGTGCTTGAAAAGCTTTTTGATAAGGAAGTACCACGGACTAAAAACGATTTAATCATTTTCTTTGTTAAAGTAATTGGTATGTCAGAGGGAGCTTTTCAGGAAAAGACTTATTTAAGAAAAATATATGGAGATGAAAAGTTTAGCGCTATTCAATTAACAACAGCATCAGGGGTATGTAGTTCTCTAGAAATGTTTTTAAATGGGAAAATACCACAAAATGGATTTGTAAAACAGGAGTCATTATCTTGGGATAATTTTATTGATAATAAATTTGGCCAAGTATATATATAAACTTTTTTTATTTAACAATGATAGATTTTAACCTTTCGAGTCCATCTCATATCTTAATTACCTTGTTATGCATTTTTATTATTGTTTTTTTACCTAGATTTTTTGTTAATAAAAATGATGCTCCGAAACAAGTTTTAATAATGATAATCATTTCATTAATTCTAATTAATCAAGGTATGGATTTTTATAGAGAAGGTATTATGGATGACTGGAAGCTAGGCTTGCCGCTGCATCTTTGTGATTTTTCTTCTGCATCTATAATTCTTTATTTTATAACAAAAAAAAGGGAGTTCTTTTTGTTTGCTTATTTTGCAGGCATATCTGGAGCTGGAATGGCTATACTAACCCCAGATGTTCTATATTCATTCCCACATATTGATTATTTAAGACACATGATAGGACACTCTATGATCTTATTGGGCGTTACATATGCAATGATTGTTGAGGATCAAAGACCTCAATTAAAAGATGTTCATAGAATATTAATATTTCTATCAATTTTGTTGCTTCTGATGTATCCGATAAATTATCTATTAGGACCTCCTGCGAATTACTGGTATGTGTTTGAAAAACCGCCAGGATTTAACGTAACAGAATGGATGCGTGAAGCCCCATATCATATGATTGATATATATTTACTTGCAGTTATCGTATGCTATTTAATATATTTACCTTATTTTATAAAAGATAAAATGAATTCAAGATGACATTAGTATGACAAGCGTTTCAAATTCACAAATATCAAAAAGTTTTAGGGCAAATAGACCTAAGTCAGTTCAATGGCTTGGGAGATTTGTTCTATCATCATTGGGTTGGAAAGTAACTGGTAAAATTAAAGAAGAGCATAAGAATCAAAAGATAGTTATAGTTGTGGCCCCGCATACATCAAACTGGGATGGCATTCTTGGAATGGCGGCTTTAGCAGGACTAGATGCAAGAATTTCTTTCTTTGGAAAGCATACAATATTTCGATATTTTGGCTTAGGGGCTTTTTTAAAATATATGGGCGGTATTCCTGTAAATAGAGCAAACCCAGGTGGAGCAATAGCAGACGCAATTAAAAAAATTAAGAATATAGAGATCTCATTAATTGGAATGGCTCCAGAAGGAACCCGATCAAAGGTTGCAGAATGGAAAACAGGGTTCCTAAGGATTGCAGAAGAAATAAATGCAAAAATTATTCCAGTTTCTATAGATTTTGCAAAGAAGGAAATATTCCTTGGAGAATTCTTTAAGCTAAGCGGTAAGAGAGAGAAAGACTTAAAAGACTTAAAAGATTATTTTCGCTCTTTTACACCCAGACACCCTGAAAACTTTTAACTCTTAGCATCGCTTATCATTTTATCTATCATTTTTTCAACGATAAATAATGGTGGATTTCCATGATCTAAGACAGCAGAATGAAAATCTTTAATGTTAAATTGATCACCTAATTCCTGCTTTGCTTTTTCTCTAAGTTCTAACATCTTTATCATCCCAACTTTATAACTTAATGCTTGTCCTGGCCAAACAATATATCTTTCGATCTCAACTCTGACCTCAGTATCTGACATCCCCGTAATTGATTTCATATAATCCATTGCTTCTTCTCGAGTCCATCTTTTATAGTGCATCCCAGTATCCACCACTAATCTAACAGATCTAAACAGTTCACTTTGGAGAATTCCAAGCTCATCATAAGGGTTTTCAGCTAGACCAACCTCAAGCGCTAGTCTTTCAGCATATAAAGCCCACCCTTCTGAGAAAGCAGATGTACCATAACCAAATCTTCTATATAAAGTCAGATCCTCATTTTCTAATGAATGTGCTATTTGATGATGATGGCCTGGGGTTGCTTCATGATATGCCAAGGTTCTCATACTATAAGTTGGCGTTTGTTTTATATCATAAAGATTTGCATAGAACACTCCTGGTCTACTTCCATCCAGTGCGGGCGCTTGATAATATCCTCCAGCTTGAGTGGCTTCAGAATATTCTGGAACAGCTTTGACTACAACCTCTGATTTTGGCATCGTATGAAAGTAATCAGTCATAACTTCTATAGCTTCATTGACCATTTCCATATAATCATTAACAACTATTTCTTTTCTATCAGATGTATCGGCATATAAAAAATCAGGATTTTCATTAAGCTCATTCATAAGCTCACCAGTTGTTTTGTTTTCGTCATAACCCAATGTTGTTAAAATATCCCTCATCCTTTTCGAGATTCTAGCTACTTCACTTAGACCCATCTGATGTATTTTTTCAGGTGAATAATCTGTAGTGGTATAAGATCTAATTCGAAGTTTGTAGTATTCATCGCCATCTGGTTGGGACCATATACCATGATTTTTGTTTGCATATTTTTGCGTCTTAAGCATAAATTCATTGAGAAGCATAAAACCTGGGGTCACACTCTCATCTATTGCTCTTTTAATTTCACTTTCAAGATAACTTTCTTCTTCAACGCTTAAATCTAATTCTTTAACTTTCTTCATAAACTCAGTGTATAAAGGATGTTCAGAATGCGAATAATTAATAAATTCATTAAGTTGAGTTATGACATGATCAAATACAAATTCTGGAGGGAAAATGCCTATAGCTGCTTGTTTCTCAAGATCTTTTAATGTCCCTTCATAAACATCTTTAATTAAATCAACTCTACTAATAAAATCTTTTGCTTCAGAATATTTTCTAACAGGATGCATGCTATTCATAAACTCTATTGTATTAAGATGTGTTCCACCGATTTGATTTAGCGGATAGTCATGGTAGGGGTACTTTTTAAGTGCCTCTAGATTGTTTTCCCAATCAAATATAGCAATTTCTTTAGTATTTCTCTGGATATCTGACAAGCCCGAATCTTTATATTTATAAAGAGTCTTAATTCCTTTTTCTATTTCCTTAATATCATTTTCTAAATCATCCTCTTCTGGAATAGAAAGCCTAGAATTATGTTTTGTTATCCAATTATATCTGTCAAATATTCCTATATAAGTTAATGCCTCAGGTGAGTCCACAAGACCTAAAATTAATTCTTTTCCCAAGTAGTGATCTATTGAGACGGGCTTCATTAAAAATAGATTGACTAAATATAAAGATATAACACCAATAACAATTGCTAAAAATCTTAATGAGTACTTAAGTATTTTTTTTATCATGATAAAATTTCCTCTCTAAACAATTATTTATATTATGTCAGAAAAAATAGCTACTCTAAAAAAAGATGGAAATATATCGATTATTACCCTAGATGATGGAAAGGCAAATGTCTTTTCAGCCGAAATGAGCTCTCAAGTAAATGATTGCTTAGATGAAGTTCCAATCGAGGAAGGCGCTTTAATTATCTCTGGTAGGCAGGGGATATTTTCAGGTGGGTTAGATCTGAAAACAATTCAGTCAGGAGACATGGAATTAATCAAAGATATGTCTGAGAAGGCATTTTTATTATTAGCTAGACTTTTTTCTTTTCCAAGACCTGTTATAGCTGCCTGCTCAGGCCACGGAATTGCGCTTGGAACATTTTTGCTGTGTTGTTGTGATTATAGGATTGGAGTCAAAGGTGAATATAAGATTGGCGCCAACGAGATGATAACCAATATGGTAATACCAATTCCAATATTAGAACTTATAAAGTTTAGGGTTAGCCAAGCATATAAATATAGATCAATTTTAGGTGCTGAAATGTTTAGCATGGAAGGCGCTCAAGAGGCAGGAATTATTGATGATATTGTCGATGAGGATTCTCTAGCTGATGCAGCCATGGAGAAGGCTAAATATCTTTCTACCATGGGCCACCCGAGCTACTCTATAACAAAAGAGCTGTTAATTGCAGAGCCTATGAAAAAAATAAATGATGCTATTGAAGAAGCTCAGTTAGGAAAATAATTCTTATTTGTGAAATCAGATCTTAAGTTCAATATAGAAGAATTTCCTAAAGAACCAGAAGATGACTTTTTAAATTCTATTTATGATCTAAATCAATTAAATACACCTGAAGTAGGAAGCTTAGATTCAATAGAGTACTTTAAGAATTTATTAACCATATCTTCAAAAAATCTTTTTGTTTTATTGGGTAATGAAATTGTTGGCTTTATTGTCTGCTTTAGAGAGGGGTCGTCATATAGTTCATTAAATTATAAATTTTTCTCAAAAAATGAAAGCAAATTTTTATATATTGATAGAGTTGTAATAAAAGATGCTTATAGACGAAAAGGAATAGGGTTAAATTTATATCAATATATAGAATCAATAGCAATGGAAAAGAACATACCATTATGTTGCGAAGTTAATACCAAGCCATTAAATAAAGTTTCAATCGATTTTCATATTAACTTTGGTTTTAAGGAGATAGGAAATTATGATTCAGGAACAGGTTCAGTAGCTTATTTCAAGAAATAATATAAATTAAAAAAACACATATTGTGGTATTGTTTGCAAATGTTTATAGAAACAACATTACTTTTTAAGACTTTATTTATCTTATCTGGCCAGATAATTATAATTTTAGCAACATGTTCTTATTTCCTCTTCAAAGCAAAAGAAGCATATGAAAATAATACAACTTTATTTGGAATTTCTTTTAAAGGCTCAGTTAATTTAAAAGGAAAGTTAGATCTTATTCCATATCTAAAACCAAAAGATACCTTCCCAAAGAAAATGGTATTGTATGAAAAAAATAACCCAACTCTTATTAAAGAAGTAAAAGATCAAGACGAAGTAATTAAACTTCTTAAAGAGGGCTATTCCCATGAAACAGAAGGCGCTTGGAAGGTTGTTAGCTTATTCTTTTTCAACATGATCGCTTTATGGATCACTTTAGTGTTAGTAAATTTTTTTAGCTCAAATATATGGATTGGAATGACGATATTTACTTTATGTAGCGCAAGTTTTGGCCCCTTATTAGCTATCATAATGCTAGAAATGGATGAAAATGATGGATTTACAGCTTTAAAAATTGTATTTTTTGTTACACTTCTTACTGGTTTTATAGGATATGGCGATTTTTATTCTTTTTCTCAAAATGACATTTTTGGGGCAACGCTTAGCCTATCTTTATTTGGCTTAATAGTTTTTCATTTTGCACGTTTTGTTAAAGATTTTAGTCGAAATACAATAAGAGCAGCTGCAATTTTTGGATCATTGCTATTCTCATTATTTTTACTTTATGATTTTAACCTTATAAGAATGCAAGAATTAGGCTCAAATGATTGGGGAACAGCCATGAGAATGGCATTTATTTTATATTTAGATATCATAAATCTATTGCTAGATATTTTAGAAGCAATGGGAGATTAAAAATGGCTAAATATGAATGTAATTCTTGTGGCATGTCAGTTAATACTAGCTGCGGAAATTGTGATACAGACTTAGTAAATGGATCTTTAGAGCTTGAAGATGGTTCTAGTGTTCAAATAGCAGAGTGTCCGGAGGGGTGTGGGAAAATTAAATCACCACTTTGTTGTGGCGAAGATATGAGTTGTAATATATAAATAAAAATGAGAAAGACAGTTTTATTTATTACTTTAATTTTTGTTTTTCCATTAAGCGCTGATTTAAAAAATTCATTAGATAAAGAAATAGATTCTTTAATGGAAAAAGTTATAGAGTGGCGACATGATATACATGAAAATCCTGAATTAGGTAATAGAGAATTTAGAACAGCAAAAAAAGTTGCTGATCATTTAACTTCATTAGGAATGGATGTTGAAACTGGTATTGCACATACCGGAGTTGTAGGATTGCTAACTGGTGATCTGCCTGGCCCAACTATTGCCATAAGAGCCGATATGGATGCATTACCTATGGTTGAAAAAACTGGCTTACCATATGCTTCAAAAGTTAAGACAACGTATATGGGTAATGAAGTTGGTGTTATGCATGCATGTGGTCATGATGCTCATGTTGCAATTTTAATGGGAGTAGCTGAATTTTTCTCTAAAAACAAAGATCAACTCAAAGGAAGCATTATGTTCATTTTTCAGCCTGCAGAAGAAGGTCCTCCGGAAGGAGAGAATGGTGGTGCAAAAATGATGTTAGAGGAAGGAATTTTTGAAAGATATAATCCTGAAGTGATATTTGGCCTCCATGTCTCAAATGCACCGCATGGTTATGTTGGATTTGCACCAGGTCCAGCAATGGCAGCAGCATCGGCATGGAGAGTAACAATTAAGGGCGTTCAATCTCATGGTTCAAGACCTTGGGAAGGAATTGATCCCATCATGGCCTCAAGTCAATTTATTAATCAAATCAATACTATAGTTAGCAGGAGAGTTAATATTGTTGGTAATCCTGCTGTGGTCTCCGTTGGTATGATCGAAGCAGGAACAAGAAATAATATTATTCCAGAAGAAGCTACAATGATGGGCACCATCAGAACTTTTGACCCAGAATTGAGAAAAGAAATTTATAATGACATATTAAAAATTGCTGAAGGAGTTGAAACTGCTACAGGAGCAACAGTTAGGGTTGAGTTTGATGTTGGCGGTTTTTATCCAGTTACGTATAACAATATTCCCTTGGGTGAGAGAATGAAACAGTCCTTAATTGAAGCGACCAATGGAAACTTTGCTGAAATAACCAGAAGGACTGGTGCCGAAGATTTTTCATACTTTTCTCAGGAGATTCCAGGACTTTATATATTCCTTGGTGTAAATGATCCAGGCAAACTTGAACAAGCCGGCAATCATTCACCATATTTCACTGTCAATGACGATGCTTTAGATGAGGGGCTGAAGTCTTTGATATATATGACGATAGATTATTAGTTAAGGAGAAATTATGTCTATACCAAATCAGTTAAAAGATAAATTAGTGATGCCAGTTATTGGCGCACCTCTTTTTTTAGTTTCAGGCCCAGACTTAGTTATTGCACAATGTAAGGCTGGAATTATAGGATCTTTTCCAGCATTAAACGCAAGACCTCAACATGTTCTTGATGAATGGATTGTTAGAATAAAAACCGAGCTTGCAGAATATCAAGAGCAAAATCCTGATGCAAAAGTAGCTCCATTTGCTGTAAATCAAATTTGTCATGGCTCTAATGATAGATTGATGGCTGATATGGAAACCTGTGTGAAACACGAGGTTCCTATCATTATTACTTCTTTGAGACCTCCTTCAGAAGTTGTGGAGGCTGCTCATAGTTATGGAGGACTTGTTTATCATGATGTTATTAGCGTTAGGCATGCGCAAAAAGCTGCAGAACAAGGAGTGGATGGATTAATACTAGTTTGCGCAGGAGCCGGAGGGCATGCAGGCACCTTATCTCCTTTTGCTCTTTTAAGGGAAGTAAAAGAATGGTTTGATGGTACTATTATTCTATCTGGTTCAATCGGAGATGGTCATTCTGTTGCTTCTGCAATTGCACTTGGCGCAGATTTTGCTTATATGGGAACTAGGTTTATTGCAACTCATGAAGCTAATGCAGAACCAGAATATAAAAAGATGCTTGAAGAAAGTGCGGCAGCAGACATAGTATATTCTTCATTATTTACAGGTGTCTTAGGAAACTATTTAAAGCCTTCAATTTCAAAAGCTGGTCTTGATCCCGACAATTTACCTGATGCAGATAAATCATCAATGAATTTTGGTTCTGGTGGAAATACTGACTCCAAGGCTTGGAAAGATATTTGGGGTTCAGGTCAAGGAATTGGATTGATTGAAGACTCGCCATCAGTTGAAGAGCTTGTTGGGAGATTAAAATCAGAGTATGAACTAGCCTTTGAGGAATTTAAATCAAAGATAAAATAAATCTTATTATATGCAAAAACCCATAGGTTTTATTGGTTTAGGAGTAATGGGGTTCTCTATGGCAGGGCATCTCGCAACCAAAGGCCATAAAGTATCAGTTTTTAACAGAAGCCTAAAAAAATCTCAAGAATGGATTAAAAAACATAATGGCACTTTATGTGAATCACTTTCTGAATTAGCAGAATCTGCAGAAGTAATAATTTTATGTGTTGGGAATGATGATGATGTTAAGAATATCATTAATGGAGATGATGGGATTATTAATTATCTAAAACCTGGAACAATATTAATTGACCACACCACAACTTCGGCTGAATTGCCAATTGAGCTAAATGAATCTTTAAATTTAAAGAAGGTAAGTTTTTTAGATGCTCCAGTATCAGGAGGTCAGGCGGGGGCAGAATCAGGCATATTGTCCGTGATGGTTGGTGGAAATAAGGAATCATATAAAGATATAAAAGAAATTATAGGCACTTATTCAAAGTTCATAAAATATATGGGTGAGAGCGGCTCTGGCCAGCTAACCAAAATGGTTAATCAAATTTGTATAGCAGGCTTAATTCAAGCTCTTGCAGAAGGTATTAATTTCTCAGATGAAGTTGGACTAAATACGAAGGATGTTATTGAAGTCATCTCAAAAGGTGCCGCTCAATCTTGGCAGATGGAAAATAGATGGAAGACGATGATAAATGATGAATATGATCATGGATTTGCAGTAGATTTAATGAGAAAAGACCTTGATATTGTTTTAAAAAAAGCTAAAACAAATAATATCCCTATAGATATAACAAAGATTGTAAATGATTATTATAAAGATATTCAAAAAGCAGGCGGCGGCAGATTAGATACTTCAAGTTTATTAAAAAGAATAAAAGATTTAATATAAATTAGTTTAAAAAGATATACGAAAAGTAAACAAAGATTCCATAAGCAAAGACTATCATTGCTGAGGCTGTTTCAAGCGAATCAATGTCTATTTGACTTTCTTCAGCCATTCTATAATAACCATCAGGGTTAGTAATTATCCAAATTACTCCAATTAAATGAGAAAACATCACTAGAGCGACAACCCAATTTAATGGCTGGCTTGTAAAAACAATTAAAGAGCTAATTATGATAAATAAAAATTCTATAGATAGAAGTGCATTTATATTTTTTCTTTTTAGCAAGTATCTTAAAAGGCTATAACCTTTTAAATATGTATAAAAAAGGATGAAACCGTAAACAAAATATAAAGATGATAATAAGATAAGCATATTTATTTAGAAAAACTCATTAAACTTCTATCACTATATTTCCAATAATAGATCCACTTTCCATAGCCTCATGAGCATCGATAATTTTGTCAATCGAATAGGTTTTAGAGATCATATGTTTTAAAGAGTTTTGGTTTAGTAATTCTGAAAGCCCAGTTAATATTTCTTCTCTAAATTTATTTTCAATAGAATATATAAGAAAAGTATCTATTTTTATTCCCTTAAACATTAAATTATAAAAGGGTAATTTTGGTTCCATTTTTGCCATTGACCCATATGTAGCAATCACACCATTTGGTTTTATAATTTTTTCATTAAGTGGCAAGTTTCCCCCAAACTCGACTTCAAAAATTCTATCGACACCATTACTATTGGTATATTCCATTACCTCTTCGAAAACATTTTGATTTTTATAGTTAATAACTTTGTCTGCTCCGGCATTGTTTGCTATTTTTGCTTTCTCATCATTGCTTATGGTAGTGATTACATTAGCACCAGCTAATTTAGCTATCTGGATTCCATAAAAACCTACAGCACCAGCACCACCAGAAATTAACAATGTTTTATTTTTAACAGATCCATTTGCTAATATTCCGTAATACGCAGTAGATGCTGGAATACCCATACATGCAGCTGAATCGTATGAAACTTCATTATTTATTTTTACTGCTTGAAGTTCAGGCAATGCAATTAATTCTGCGCAGGTACCATAAGCCCTTCCAAACGCTCCGTTCCATATCCATACTCTTTCGCCAATTCTGTTTTTATTCACCCCCTCACCAACATCTATAATTTCTCCACTACCATCAGAATGAGGTATTATTTTTGGAAATTGAAGTTCGCCCCTTGCTCCAGCTCGCGTTTTCACATCAGATGGATTTATACCTGATGCTTTAATCTTGACTAATACCTCTCCTGCAACTGGTATAGGATTATCTAACTCTCCAACCTGAAGAACATCTGCTGCTTTTCCAGTTTTTGTATACCATGCCGCTTTCATTATTAATCTATACCTTTAATAGATAGACTCTCAGTATTTCCATCTATGACCAACATTTGCCCTGTAATTTTTTTAGCTAAAGGCGATATTAAATATACTAACATTCCAATAACTTCTTCGACATCGATAAATGTTTTTAGAGAGGTTTGTTTTAAATAAGCAGACCTAATTTTTTCAGTTGAAGTATTTCTATATTTAGCTTCTTTTTTAATAACATTTTCAATTCGTTCCCCATTAACTGAAGAAGGACAGACCGCATTAACTCTTATATTGTTTTCACCGTATTCCATAGCCCATGTTTTTGTTAATCCTATTAACCCCCATTTTGTTGCAGAGTATGCCGATCTTAAAGGATTACCCAAAAAAGAAGAAGTAGAGCCGATATTTATAATTGAACCACCATTATTTTTAAGAAGAGGTATAGCTGATCTAGTTGCAAGGAAAACTCCATCCAAATTAACATTTAACGTTTCTTTCCATTCATTGAAATCAATATCTTCGAGCTTACCAGAGGGACCTGAGATGCCAGCATTGTTAATTAATACATCAATATTATTAAATTTATTTTTTATCTCTTTAAAAAAAGACTTAATTTCAGATTCATTTGATACATCAGCATGATAGGTAGCAATTTGTGGGTGTTTATTAGAAAAATTTTCTAGAAGATTTTCATCTATATCACAAATCATAACTCTGGCACCGGCTTTTGATAAAGCAATTGCTACTTCAGAGCCTATGCCAGAGGCTCCAGCAGTAATAACAATTTTTAAATCTTTAATATGATCCATTATTTAAGATTAATTGTTATAGGTCTCCTTTCTTTCGAACTTCACTTCTTTGAACTTCAAATTTTTCGCCATATCTAGCAGCTAACTTCTCTTGATTTTCACTTATTACTTCATAAGGGTCTAAACCAAGGGCTGCACATGCTGTAACCCAATACCACATTATGTCCCCAAGCTCTCTTTTCATATGAAAGATATTGTCATCTGATGGAGGCTTCCCTTGTAAAAACATTTTTTTTACAATTTCTACAAATTCTCCAGTTTCACTTCCAAGGCCAAGGGCAGCAGTTAAAAGGCGAGGAGTTTTGATACCTGATTTTTTTTCAATTTGATCAAAACTCTCCTTAAGTGCATCCAACTCAATACTTGGATTGCTTGTTACTTTTGTTACAAAATCAGTATACGTAGTAAAGAATTTTTTGATCTCTTCGCTCATTTTTTCTCCTAAATCTTATCTTATAATTCTAGCATCTGATTGAATATATATTTTAAAAATATATCAATTATCAACCTTAAGAGATCTTTGGCTGTCCGCAATATTATATAGGTGCTCCTGTGCTTCCGGTTTTAATTGTGCAACTCCCATTGTCAAAACATCAATAACAGCTGTGTATGCAATTCTTGAAGTAACGGGTTTAGATATTCTATTGTTAATGCCGACATTTATAGATAAAGGAAAATCGCATATATTTGCCAATGGGGTATCACCAGGCATAATTCCTATTACTTTAACCCCATTTTTTCTAACAATTTTTACACTATCAATTAAGGCAGAGGTTGTTCCTGATTGGGAAATTGCAACAACAACGTCATCTTTTTCTAGAGAGTTCGCCGACATAAATTGGAGATGTGGATCTGATATATACGAAGAGGGTATTTTTAGTCTAAAAAATTTATGCTGTCCATCCATAGCTACAGGAGCGGAACCCCCAAAAGCATAAAATTCAACCCTTTGCGCATTAACTAAAGTATCAATGGCGTTTTCTAATATATTTTGATCAATTTGAGACCTGACATTCAGAATTTCGCTAATTGAAGTATCGAAGACTTTTTCACAAAGTTCATGAATTGAATCATCTTCCTTTATTTCATACATAACAAAATAATCGTCGGCAGCTAATTGTTGCGATAAGTTAATTTTAAATTCTTGAAAACCTGAAAATCCCATTGCTTTACAGAATCTTATTAAAGTTGGCTCACTGATACCCATTGCATTAGAAGCTTCAGCAGTTTTCATTGTAATTATTGATTTAGGGTCTTTTAATACAAATTCACCTACAATTTTTTCAGATTTCCTTAATTCCGATAGCGAATTTTTAATTTGTCTCAATAATTTAGTTGACATAAGGTTAGAATATCTAACTTAAGTAAAAAAATGAATCCCTAAATGGATGTATCTCATATTTTAGACAATTTAAACGAAGACCAAAGAAATGCTGTTACGTCAGAAAAACAGCATTTGCTTGTCCTTGCTGGTGCAGGGTCTGGTAAAACAAGAGTCTTGGTTCATAAAATAGCTTGGGAAGTTGAAGCGCAAGGAAGAAATCCATCAGCGATAATGGCTGTAACCTTTACGAACAAAGCTGCTAATGAAATGCGTTCGAGAATTGAATCTCTTGTTCAAGCTCCAATGTTAGATTCTTGGGTTGGAACATTTCATGGTCTGTCACATAAACTTTTAAAAAGATTCCATAAAGAAGCTGGCCTATCTAGTGGTTTTACAATTTTAGATTCAGATGATCAATTAAGGATAATAAAGCGGATTTCAAAAGAATTAAATTTAGATGAGGCTACCTGGCCAGCCAGACAGAGTCAGTGGCAAATTAATACTTGGAAGGATGAGGGATTAAGAAGCAAAGATGTTAATGATAATGGCGATTTTTATGCTGAAACAGTAAATAAAATAAACAAAGAATATGAAGAAGTTTGTCAAAGAGATGATTTGGTTGATTTCGGAGAATTGCTATTAAAATCATATGAAGTATTAGTAAAATCTCCTTCTGTTAAATCTTTTTTTCAAACAAGATTTCAATCAATACTAATCGATGAGTTTCAAGATACAAACACCATTCAGTATAAATGGCTTAAAGAAATAGCATCTGACAAAGCTAATGTAACTGCTGTTGGAGATGATGATCAGTCAATCTATGGTTGGAGAGGTGCAAAAGTGGAACATGTTAATTCTTTTACAGAAGATTATAAGAATACTGAAATTATTAGACTTGAGCAGAATTATAGATCTACCAATATCATCCTTAATGCGGCTAATACACTAATTGATAATAATAAAGATAGGCTTGGAAAGAATCTATGGACTGACAAACTTGAAGGCGAACAAATAATTTTATATCAAGCTTATAACGAACAAGACGAAGCTCGATTTGTGGCTGATGTGTTAAAGGATTGGATGAATAAAGGTGGCGCTTATGAAGAGTCAGCAGTTCTTTATAGATCAAATGCCCAATCTAGAGCTATTGAAGAAGCTCTATTAAGGGTAAGTATTCCATATAGGATTTATGGCGGCTTGCGTTTTTATGAAAGATTAGAAATTAAAAACGCAATAGCATATTTAAGAATAATTTTTAATAACAGCGATAACCCATCGTTTGAGAGGTCTATTTCAAATCCAACAAGAGGTGTTGGCGAGAAGACTTTAGGAAAAATTAGACAAACTGCTAAAAAATATAATATTTCTTATATAAAAGCTTCAGCTAAATTAATCGATGAAGGTTTAATATCTGGAAGAGGAGGAGCGGGGCTCAGAGATTATTTAGAATTTGTAGTTGGGTGTAAAGAGTTTATTGAAGATAATACACTTTCTGAATTAATGGAATTGATAATTAAAGAATCTGGTTTGTATGCATATCATGCTAAAGAGGCCGGTGAAAAAGGTAAAACCAGAATAGAAAATCTAGAAGAGTTAATCACTGCAACAAAGAACTTTGAACAAAGTATTAAAGAGGATAAATCAAACCTTGAAATAGCTGAGAGTTATCTTGATATTATTTCATTAGATTCAGGCGATAGACAGGCATCAGAGCATGATGATGCAGCGCAATTAATGACAATGCATTCTGCTAAAGGTCTAGAATTTAAGTTAGTACTTTTAACAGGACTAGAAGAGAGTTTATTCCCGCATGGTAGATCTATGGAAAGCGCTTCTCAATTAGAAGAAGAAAGAAGGCTTTGTTATGTAGCTATAACTAGAGCTATGGAAAAGTTATATATCACATATGCAGAATCAAGAAGGCTTCATGGAACAGACACTTTCAACCCTCCATCAAGATTTTTAAAAGAGATTCCAAAAGAGCTAGTTGATGAAATTAGACCTAGAGCACAAACTAATATTCCTTATAATAGAAAAGATTTTAAAGAAACGAAAATGGAATTCGAGGAGGAGATTGGGATTGCTCTTGGCCAAAAAGTAAAACATAAGAAATTTGGTGAAGGGATTGTTTTAAATTATGAGGGCTCTGGTGATACAGCAAGGGTTCAAGTAAATTTTGATAATTCAGGAACTAAATGGTTAGTAATGGCTTATGCAAATCTAGAGAAATTGTAATGAGATATTTAATTTATTTGAATATATTAATTTTTGTTGTTAGTTGTTCAGATGCTTCAAATACCACAGAAGCAATCAAATCTGCTAAAGAAGAACAATATAATTGGAGATTAGTTACATCTTGGCCAAAAAATTATCCTGGGCTTGGTATGGCGCCAGAAAGAATTGCAGATCTGGTAGAAGAAATGAGCGATGGACAAATGGTGATAACTGTCTATGGAGCTGAAGAGCAAGTTCCTGCATTTGGAGTATTTGACGCTGTTTCAAGCGGGTCGCATCAAATGGGTCATAGTGGTGGGTATTTTTGGAAAGGAAAAGTTCCAGCAGCTCAATTTTTTACAAGTGTTCCATTTGGCTTAACTGCAGATGAAATTAACGCATGGGTAAATAGAGGTGGAGGGTTAGAATTATGGAGAGAAATATATGCCCCGTTTAATATTTATCCAATCCCAGCTGGGAACACTGGGACCCAAATGTTTGGTTGGTTTAATAAAGAAATAAATTCTCTTGAAGATATCAAAGGTTTAAAGATGCGAATACCAGGAATTGGAGGCGAAGTGTTAAAAGAAGCTGGAGGTATCCCAGTAACTCTTCCAGGAGGTGAATTATTTACTGCTTTACAAACAGGAGTGATTGATGCGACTGAATGGGTTGGTCCATACAATGACCTAACATTTGGCTTTCATCAAGCTGCAAAATACTATTATTATCCAGGATGGCATGAGCCCGGACCAATGCTAGAACTTCTGATAAATATAGATGCTTGGAACTCTTTACCAAATCATTTACAAGTTATTATTGAGACAGCCACGAAAGCTGTTAATCAAGATATGCTTGATGAGTATCTTGCAAAAAATAATCAAGCACTAACTGAGTTAATAGAAGTCCATGGAGTTGAGTTAAGGAAATTACCAGATGATGTAATCGAAGAATTTAGAAAGATTTCCAATAAAATTTTAGATGAGCTTGCAAAAGAAGATGAAGTAATCTCAAAAGTATATGATTCTTATCTTAAATTTAAAAACGATGTATCCGCATACCATGAAATATCTGAAGATGCATTCGTAGAATCAAGAAATAAATAGTGCTAGAAAATTTAACCTTTAAATCACTAGGCACTGTAAATTATCATGAAACTCTGGAATTAATGAGAGCTCATATTAAAGAAAAATATTTTAGTAATGAAATTTGGTTACTAGAGCACCCTCCGGTATTTACCCTTGGGACTGCTGCAGATAATAGTCATATATTAGATCCAAAAGAGATTCCTGTTGTCCAGTCTGATAGAGGCGGGGAGGTAACTTATCACGGTCCTGGACAGCTCGTAATATATTTTTTATTAGATATAAAGAAATTAGGATGTGGCCCAAACAAGTTAGTTGTTTCCATCCAAGAATTTATTAAAGAATTATTATCTGATCTATCAATTGAAAGTTCTTTTATTAAGGGGGCGCCTGGGGTTTATGTTAATGATAAAAAAATTGCTTCAATCGGCTTAAGAATCTCAAAAAATAAAACCTATCATGGAATTAGCATAAATTTTGATATGGACTTAAAACCTTTTACTTATATTAATCCATGTGGATATGAGGGTTTGGAGGTAACGCAGATAAAAGATTTCAATAGAAATATTTCTAAATTACAATTAGAAGAACTTGTAATAGAGAAACTTAGACATATATTTTAATTATGGAGTTAATAGCTACAACAAAAACCATCAATAGAGATGGCATCAAGTCCATTAAAAATGGTCAGAAACTTAATAAATACGCAGATATTCCCACTCCAAAAAAACCTAGTTGGTTAAAGGTAAGGGCTGAATTTAATCCAAACTTTCATAAAGTAAAAGAACAGGTTCAAAGCAAACGGCTTTATACAGTTTGTGAAGAAGCACATTGCCCTAATATTAATGAATGCTGGTCTGCTGGCACTGCAACCTTTATGTTAATGGGATCTGTTTGTACAAGAGCATGTAAGTTTTGTTCTGTTGATACTGGTAACCCAAATGGATGGCTAGATAAAGATGAGCCAATGAATACTGCAAAAGCAGTTGAGATAATGAAATTAAAATATGTTGTACTTACTTCTGTTAATAGAGATGATCTGCCTGATGGTGGAGCTCAACATTTTGCCGATACCGTAAAATTAATTAAAGAATTAAATCCCAATACAGCTGTTGAAGCATTAACACCAGACTTTAAAGGCTTATCTTCATCTATCGATACTTTAGTAAGTTGTGGACTAGAAGTTTTTGCCCAAAATATTGAAACAGTTGAGAGACTTACGCACCAAGTTAGAGATATCAGAGCAGGCTATCAGCAAACCTTAGATGTCCTTGCAGAATCAAAACGCATCAATCCAGAAGTCTTAACCAAAACTAGTATTATCCTTGGTCTTGGTGAAACTGATGCTGAAATAGAGCAAACCATGGACGATCTTATAGAAAACAAAGTTGATATATTAACTATTGGGCAATATTTAAGACCAACTAGAAATCACCATCCAATCGAAAGATGGGTGACTCCCGAAGAATTTGAGCAATATAGACAAATTGGTCTCAAAAAAGGCTTTTTAGAGGTTGTTTCTGGTCCAATGGTTCGTTCCAGTTATAGAGCGGAGAGAGCACTAGAAAAAAATAATGCAGGACTTTAGTATTTAGATATCTTTAAATATATTTAAAGATCTTTAAATAAATCTTGACAAATCCTTTTTCATTAATTATAGTCCTCAATATTGACTATAGTTAAAGAAGCATAGCCATACTTTAGCTATTTAACACAATAAGAGGTGATACCTCCTTTCATCACCTCTTATTTTTTTGGAGAAAATTAGTTATGACGAATTATTATGATCTACATGAAGAGTCCATTCTTGTTTTTACACATAAAACAGTTGATTTTATGTTGAGTATAAATGGATCTACTTCTTGGAAGTTAGATTTAGCAAGAGCAAGTAAATGCAAATACGTCATTTGTTGTAAAAATTATCACCATCCACAAGTCAGGGCGGGCGAACCCCCTCATCATGCCGCATTTTTAATAGGAGAAATATCAAGCGTTGTAGATTCAAGTACCAATGAAATTAGAGGCGAAGACAGATATACGATTAAATTTGATAAGTTTGCAGAAGTTGGCTCTGATGAAAGAGGGGAATGGAATCGTGCTTGGGCTAATATAGTTGGACCTCAGAGGACCCCAATAAAATATCTTAATACAGATTCGTTAACAACGATGCTAATTGAAAACGGAATAAATATTAATGAACTTGAATTCACAACCTGCCCTTCAGAAGATTGGTCTTTTGCACAAGAATATTTAAACGAAGAAAACAAGTTTATTTTAGGTAAAAAAATTGAAGGAGAAATTATAGATTACCGCGAGAGACTTAGAGAAAGAGTTAGAGGAACTAAGCATGTTCTTGATAGCGTTAAAAACCCAAATATAAAAAGAACAGAAGAAGGAATCACTATAAAAGAAGCCAAAGAAAGGCTATCAATAGAATATGCTATTCCAGAGGATTCAATTGAAATTATTCTAAAAGGATAACTATATTGAGAAAAGAAAAACAAATGAGAAATAGATCTAAGCTAACTTTAGTAACCAATAATCAAAACCTCAAAACATACTATGTCCCGCTAACGCGAATAGAGATATCTTTTCATCCTATAAACGCAAACAACTTAGAGGAAGCTATATACAAGGCTAATAACGGAAAATGTGAATCTCCATGTAAACGTTTTGTGTTGGAGGAAACTCATACCAATGAAGCTTATACCAGCACTCACATACCAGATGAAAATTTATTAGCCAGACAGATAGACCATTATCATATAGAAATAAAAGATTTAAGTAATGATTCCAGAAAACCCAAGTTACTATAAAGTCGATCACAAACTAGCTGCAGAGATATGGGAAGTGCTACATAAAGAGGGGTACCGATATATTGCCAATAGTTTAGCTGAAGCTATGATTGAACAAGGGTGCCAAGAAATCGATGTGCAAGATGCTTCTCAGGTTCTAGCTTTCTGGAAAAACTATTTAGAAAAAAATAAGATTATTAAAATAAAAACTAATGAATTTTAAAAACTTCTTACTTGGTAAAGAAGCAGACTTTAAAGGAAGAACTATTCAAGAAATCTGGGATTACTCCGATATTCAAATTGAAGGAAATCATGACTTCATACAACTCATTTTCCCTTTGAATAAAAAAAGTCAAAATGTTTTTCATGGTTATTATCTTGATAATGAAGACCTTATTAATGAATTAAAAGAGAGTCATCAAATTAGAGAAAACATAATAAAATCATCTTCTTGGTTTTTATCTTTCTTAAAAAGGAATGAACATTGGAAATCAAAATACGATCATAATCAATTAAGAATAACCAGAGTCATAGAATGTTTAAGGTTATTAGTTGGGGATGATGAAGCAGATAATTTCTATCAATCTGTGGTAGGCCTATCTTTAGACAGTAACATCAATAAAACCACATTAGAATTTTGGAAAAATGCTTAAATTTATAAAACAAAAACAGGAAAAATCATAACTATTAATAGCACTAATAGCTGAATGAGGATAAAAGGTATTACGCCACTATAGATTTCTGAAGTTTGAATACTTTCATCTGCAACTCCTCTCAAATAAAACAATGAGAACCCAAATGGCGGTGTTAAAAATGAGGTTTGTAAGTTAATAGCAAAAAGTATAGCCAACCAAACTGGATCAAAGCCCATCATTAAAAGAGGCGGCGCAATCAAAGGAACTATTACATAACAAATTTCTATAAAGTCTAAGATGAACCCTAAAAAAAATATTACTAGCAAGACAAAGATAAGGGCAGTATATGAACCGCCAGGAAGCGAGTTAAAAATAAGATTAATTAACTCATCCCCACCCACTCCTCTAAAGATTAACGAAAAAATTGAAGCTCCTATAAGAATAGTAAAAATCATAGTCGACACGACAGCAGTTTTTTCTGAAGTTTCCTTTAAAAAATTGAAATTTATTTTTCTATTTATTAATGCAATTACTAAGGCACCAAAAGCTCCAATAGCTGCTGCCTCTGTTGGCGTTGCAATACCTGTAAATATTGATCCAAGTACAAGAAAAATTAAAATTATTGGAAGTGCAAGAGTTTTAAATAATTCAATCTTCTCAATTGATAATTCATTTGAATTAGCCTTTATGTTTTTATTGTTATTATTCTTATAAATTGTATATATAAGATATCCAATGCATATCATTATTCCAGGAACAATAGCACCAATAAAAAGATCTCCTACAGTCACAGTTTGTTGTGAAAATATACCCATATCATTTTGAGCTCTTTGATAAGCATTGGACATAACATCTCCAAGCAAAACCAGAGCAATCGATGGAGGTATAATTTGCCCTAAGGTTCCTGTCGAAGCCACCAATCCAGTAGAAAAACTTTTTTCATATCCTTGATTAATTAAAATTGGCAAAGACATTAGACCCATTGTTACAACTGTTGCTCCAACAATCCCTGTGCTTGCTGCAAGCAGTGCTCCAACTATAATAATTGATATTGACAGACCGCCTTTAGTATTTCTGAAGGCTGCTGCCATATTTTCAAGCATCTTTGCTGCAATTCCAGATTTTTCAAGAATAGTCCCCATAAAAATAAATAATGGGACTGCTAGAAGTGTCACATTATTCATAATTCCAAAGATTCTAATAGGGATGCTTTTAAAAATAGTAGGATCAAATATTCCAAAAGGAACACAAATTAATGCAAATAAAATTGATACTCCTGCTAAAGTAAAAGCTACAGGATATCCGAATAACAATGCAGTACAAATCAATATAAGAAGCAGAAGAGGTATTATTTCCATTTGCCACTCAATAGTTGATACAAATAAGTCAATAGTAGGGTCATTGGAAAAAGAATAATTAGTGTTTTTTGAAGGTACACATAATTTAAACCGCCTGCCTCAGTAGAAACCTCTTTTATTTTCCAAGACATTCCAATTAATTCTATTGAGTAGTAACCGATAACAAAACAAACTGGAATTAGAAAAATTAAACTTAAGAAATAGTTAATATTTTTCTTATATAAATCTGAGGATTCTCTATAAAAAATATCTACCCGAACATGCTCATCCTTGTAATGAACGTAGCCAGCACAACCAAGAAAAATTAAAGCATGGATATACATCACCAACTCTTGGAGGCCAGTTAAACCAATACCAAAGAAATATCTAGCCACTATTATCACTATCATTAATATTGTCATGATAGGAATCATCAATGATATGAATTTTCCAAAAGAATTTATCATTTTTTCTATATACATCATTGAATAAGCCTCATGATATTCGTTAGAATACAGCA
This sequence comes from uncultured SAR86 cluster bacterium, assembly GCA_902563835.1. Classification (GTDB taxonomy): domain Bacteria; phylum Pseudomonadota; class Gammaproteobacteria; order Magnimaribacterales; family D2472; genus SAR86A. Next base: position 31,741 of record CACEZB010000001.1, on the reverse strand, counting down.
ATGATTATAGTACTTTCTCCAGCAAAAACACTTGATTACGAATTTGATGCATCAAATGAATATTCTGTGCCTACATTTTTAAATCAGTCATCAAAACTAATTGGTGAATTAAAAGAGAAAGAACCCAAGGATATTGCATCGCTAATGGGGCTTAGTGATAAACTTGCAACTCTTAACTATGATAGATATCAATCATGGTCACCATCTAGAAAAGTTTCTGCTGATTCAAAGCCCTCAATTTTAGTTTTTAAAGGCGACGTCTATCAAGGACTTCAAGCGGAAGACTTAAGTAAATCTGAAATGAAGTTTGCTCAAAAACATATAAGAATCTTATCAGGGTTATACGGAATTTTAAGACCATTAGATGTAATGAAGCCATATAGATTAGAAATGGGAACTAAGTTAGAAACTTCACAAGGGAAGAATCTGTATGAATTTTGGGGTAATAAAGTACAAAAAAATGTATTAGAGGATTTAACAAATCAAAAGTCTGATCTTTTAATTAATTTAGCTTCGAAAGAATACTTTACCGTTTTAGGAAAATTACCTAAAGAAGTAAATATAGTTACTCCAACTTTCAAAGATTATAAGAATGGTAAATATAAAATCATTAGCTTCTATGCAAAAAAAGCAAGAGGTTTAATGGCAAGATGGATTATTCAAAACAAAGTAACTGATTTTGAAGCACTATCTGGTTTTAATGTAGACGGTTATAAATATTCTAAAGCTGAATCCACAGCGACCGTGCCTGTCTTCTTAAGAAAACCCTAAGAATCTGATTCGTTAAATTTCTTTACATCAACTAATTTATCAAATGATGCTTCTCTTTTTTCCATATTAGCTGTCATGGCTTCAGTCATATCTTTTTGACTTAGCATCGCTCCACTCCACAAAGCATTATATTCCAAACTATCATTTACATTATGATCTCTTGAATAGTTCATAACTGCTTTGAGTCCATATATTGCAACTGGAGACTTTGAAGCAATTTCATTTGCTATTTTATTTGCTCCCTCAAGAAGTTTTTCTTGTGATTCAAAGACATCACTTACTAAACCAGCATCCTTAGCTTCTTCTGCATACATTCTTCTGCCTGTATATGCCATCTCACGCATTTTAGAATCTGGAATAAGTTTAGGCAGTCTTTGAAGAGTTCCAACATCAGCAGCCATACCAATATTTATTTCTTGAATACAGAAAAATGCATCATTAGAGGCCATTCTAATATCGCATGCAGTAACCAAATCCACAGCTCCACCAACGCATCCACCTTGAATTGCCGCAATGACAGGCACTCTTATTTTTTCTAAAGAGCTTATATATCCCTGTAGTTCCTTTGCCACTCTGTAAACAGCCTCACCAATTCTTGAATTATCTGGCTTTTTATCATCTGGGATATTATCTACACCATTAGAGAAAGCACTTAAATCCATTCCTGCACAAAAATGTTTACCAGTTGAAGACATAACAACTACTCTAATCTCTGAATTTCTATTTATTTCTTCACAAACATCTCCAAGCTCAACCCAAAAGTCTCTAGACATTGTATTTAATTCATCTGGTCTAGATAAAACTAAATTTGCTACATGATCTGAAACATTTATATCAAAACATTTATATTTTTTGTCAGCCATTATCCCCTCGCTATATCTATTGATTCATTGACGATTGATCTCATTTTTTCAACATGTTCAAACGTTTTATGGTGAGATAATACTACTTTTCTATCTTCACTCAGAAGAACCAACATTTTTTTTAATTTTTCTAAATTCTCTATAATTTTGTTATCCATAAATATGCTTTTGTATCTTAATTTAATTAAGCATTATAATGCTCTTGAACCATGAAATCACTAAGACACATTTTTTTATACTGCATAATTTTTTTCAATCATGTACCTTTTGCAAGTGAAATCGATAATTCTTATCAAAAACAATCACTTCTTGCAGTCTTATTTAAAAGAACATCTGCTGAATACAAAGCGAATACTTTTCAAGCCTATGCATCTGCTCAAAGGAATATTGATAAGGCATTAGCAGATAAATCTTGGACTGCTCTATTAAATCAAAAGAATGGCTATCAAAGTTTACCACCAGCAGTCATTTTAGATATTGATGAAACTGTTCTTGATAATTCAGAGCACCAAGTAAGAAGCATTAAAAATGGAACAAATTATCCAGTTGGTTGGAAAGAATGGGTTTCTGAAGAATCAGCTGGTGCGCTTCCTGGTGTAAAAGAATATCTTAGTTATGCAGACTCTAAAGGCATCAAAATTTTCTATGTCACAAACAGAACTCATGATTTAGAAGAATATACTAGAAATAATATTAAAGCTTTAGGACTACCCTTAGATAATGATAGAGATGTATTGCTTATGAAGAATGAAAAAGGTTGGGCATCAGACAAGACAAGTCGTAGAGATTTAATAAAGAAAGATTATCGCGTTATTCAAATCTTTGGAGACCAATTAGATGATTTCATACCTTTGAAGGAAACTGCAACAACTATAAATAACAGAAAGGCCCTTATTGATAAGTATGCAAGCATGTGGGGAGAAAAATGGTATATGTTAATTAATCCTATGTATGGTGAGTGGGAAGAGGCCTTATATGAACATTGTTGGGATTGTTTTCCTGAACAGAGCGATAGAGTAAATCAAAGATTAAAAGCACTTGAATAGATTTTATGGCAATTGATATAGAATTTATTGTCCAACATTTAGCATCCCTTAAAGATTGTGTTATTGATGCATCAAAAGAAATTATGGATGTTTATTTAAGTGATGATTTTGGTGAAATAAATAAGTCTGATGGTTCTCCGCTCACATTGGCTGATGAAAGAGCAAATCAAATCATTATAGATAGACTCAAATCTATATCTCCATCGATACCAATAATATCAGAAGAAACTTTTAATAAAGAGTCTCTTTTAAATTTAGAAGATGTTTACTGGCTGGTGGATCCGTTAGACGGGACAAAGGAATTTGTTAATAAAACAGATGAATTTACAGTGAATATAGCTCTAATTGAGAGCAAAAAGTCAGTTTTTGGAATAGTTGGCGCCCCAGTTAAAAATAAGATTTGGCATGGGTCTATTTTTTATAAATCTAATCCTATTTCTAAAAATTCAAATGAATTAAGAATTGTTATGAGTAAAAGTCACAAAAGCGATAATGACAAAGCTTTTTTAGAATTTTTAGATGGCCAAAGTATAAAATATAAGATAATTGAAAAGGGTAGTTCATTAAAGCTTTGCAGTTTGGCTGATGGTGATGCAGACATTTATCCTAGATTTGGCCCTACTTCAGAATGGGATATAGCTGCTGCACATGCTGTTCTTGCAAGCTTTGGTGGAAGTGTTATCAGTGTTGAGGATGAAACAGAATTAAGTTATGCAAAAACCAATTCTATACTTAATCCTTACTTCATTGCTTTTAGGAATAATGCAATAAAAGATGAATTTTTACCTGTTTTAAGAGATTTTTTTCAAAAATTGGTATAATTTCTAATTAATCATAATTAATTAATATAATTAATTATAAAATTTTAATATAAAATGGGCACACAACTTCAACCTTCACAGCTAAATAGTCCAGGCAAGGATATTGAATCATATCTTTCGTCAGTTCATGCAATACCGATTCTTTCTAAAGAAGAAGAGCAAGAGCTTGCGCTTAAATTATATGAAGAAGATGATTTAGATGCAGCAAGGATGCTGGTTATTCATCATCTAAGATTTGTTGTGCATATAGCAAGGTCATATCAAGGTTATGGATTACCATTAGGTGACATTATCCAAGAAGGGAATGTTGGCCTTATGAAGGCAGTTGATAAATATGATCCTCATAGAGGTGTTAAATTAGTTTCATTTGCTGTTCATTGGATTAAAGCTGAAATACATGAATATATTTTAAGAAATTGGAGGCTTGTGAAGATTGCAACAACCAAAGCCCAAAGAAAATTATTTTTTAACCTAAGAAGCAAAAAGAAAAGTCTAGACTGGCTAACCAAAGAAGAAGCAGAAAAAATAGCATCTGATTTAAATGTTGAAGTTAAAGATGTATTGCATATGGAAAATAGACTTTCATCTAATGATTCTTCATTTGATTCACCTGTACCAACCGGAGATGATGATGAGATTATGTCTCCATCACAATATCTTGAAGATAAAAGATATGATCCGGAAGTAATTGTTGCAACTGAACAAGCCGATGATGTAAATAAGGAAGAATTAATTCAGGCGATGAAGATGTTAGATGATAGAAGCAAAGACATTCTTCAGCGAAGGTATCTAGCAGATCAAAAAGCTACACTTCATGATTTAGCTGATGAATATAAAGTTTCAGCTGAAAGAATAAGACAAATAGAAAATAGCGCACTAAAAAAATTAAAATCCTTGATGGTAGATTTTGCTTAGTGCAAATTACCTTGAATGCGATTAAAGTTCTTACCTTCCTTTGTTAAAAGAAGGGGACGCATAACGAAAAAGCAAGAAGAAAATCTAAAAAATTTACCAATTTTTACCGTAGAAGATATGAATGATCTTAAAGAAGAATGCACTAAATTTTCTTCATGTTGTTTAGAAATTGGTTTTGGTAATGCAGAAAACATTTCTCAACAAGCTCTTAGTAACCCAGAAGTGCTATTTATAGGCTCAGAGGTATATATATCAGGAATAGGAACTTTGTTAGGAAATATAAAAGAGAGCAATATTAATAATGTAAGAATATTTCCTGATGACATTAGAATTTTATTAGATAAAAATTCCATAGAAATTTTTGATGCCATTAAAATAATATGCCCTGATCCATGGCCAAAAGAAAGACATCATAAAAGAAGATTGATTAATAATGATTTTCTAGGAATGCTTAATGATTCAATGAAAACGAATGCTTATTTATATATCTCAACTGATTGGGAGAATTATGCTGAAAGTATTGCCGAGAAATTAAATAATAGTGAATTCTTTAAATCTTCTAAGAAAAAATTTTTAGATAAAGAGTGCCTTTCAAAATTTGAGAAAAGAGGTAAAGATCAAGGTAGGAAGATCTATGAATTTAATTATCAAAAAATAAACAAATCTTTATAAATCTTTAAAAACTTTTTTGATGCAATAGCCCTGTGACTAATTTTATTTTTAATTTCTGAATCGATAGATGCCATAGAGCAAGAATAATTATCTGGGTAGAAAATTTTGTCATATCCAAAGCCTCCCTCACCAGAGCTTTCAGCGGATACCTTTCCAAAAATTTTACCTTCAGAAATTATTGGTATAGGGTCGTCATGACTTTTTACTCCTACAAGAACACAAACATAGTAAGCATCAAGAGACTTAACCTTTAGCTTATTTAATTTGTTTATTATTTTTTCTCTATTCTCTTTGTCCGAAGCTTCTTGTCCTGCATATCTAGCAGAGATTATTCCTGGTTCAAAGTTTAATGCAGGTACTACAAGTCCAGAATCATCTGCAATAGTGTATTTCTTAGACTTTAAAGACCCATGCTTTGCTTTAATGAGAGCATTTTCAAGAAAAGAACTCCCATCTTCAATAGGGTCTTCAATATTTAAATCTTTCAAAGAAAATAATCTATGATTATTAAATAATTTCTTAAATTCTTTAACTTTTCCTGGATTAGAGGTTGCAATTAATATTTCGTTATTGTTTTTCAAGTAAATAAACCCCCTCAATTGCAAATAAATTTGGGCTTATTGAGGCTAGGATCCCAGAATGACCATTTGAATTTAAGAAAACCTTATCTTTGATTTTAATATTTTGATCTATACAAAGCTGTTCGAAGTCTTTAATAGTACAAAGATGAATATTTTTTGTCTCATACCAACTAGATGGAAGTTCAGGAGTGACGGGCATCCTTCCAGAGGCTAGGTTTAGTCGACATCTCCAATAACCAAGATTTGGGAGTGTAACTACACATCTTTTTGAAAGATTTAGCATTCTTTCTAAAGCTAGATTAGGATTTTTTAAGCATTGAATAGATCTTGCCATTATTGATAAATCGAAGTTTGAGGACTCAAATTCATTAATGCCTTTGTCAATATCTTGTTTTATTACAGGGACGCCTTTTGCAATACATTCTTCGATTTTTGAATCATTAATTTCCACTCCGTAGCCTAGAACATTTTTTGTTTGCATTAGTTTTTGCAACAAAGATCCATCTCCACAACCAAAATCTATAACTTTACTTTCTCTAGGGACCCAATTATCTATTATTTTTGAAAGTTCTCTAGCCATTATGATTGAATGAATTTTTTAATTATTTTTGAATACTGCTTTGAATGAAATAAAAAACTGTCATGCCCATGCTCTCCATCTAAAACAACATATGAAGATTTTATATTATTATTTATTGCTGCTATTTGAATTTCTTTTCCTCTTTCTGGGGGGTACAACCAGTCAGAATAAAAACCAATAATGAGTAGCTCAGCTTTTATTTCCTTTAAAGCATCATCAAGACTGTCTTTTTTACCAGCAGCATCATATCCATCCATGGCCTTTGTCATGATGATATAAGAGTTAGCATCAAATGATTCTGAAAATTTTTCACCTTTATATTGCAGATAATTTTCAACTTCAAAATCTACTTCTTTATCTATCTTTGAAGCATCGTCTTGAAATTTTCTACCAAACCTAAGGTCCATATGTTTTTCTGAAAGATATGTTATATGACCTAGCATCCTTGCAGTTTTAATTCCATTTTTAGGGATAACATTATGTTCAATGTAGTTTCCATCATGAAAATTTTTATCCTTTCTTATTGATTCTCTTGCTACTTCGTTCATTGCAATATTTTGTGTGCTTGATTTGGCTGCAGCAGCAAAAATTCCTGCCTTTTTTATTTTGTCCGGATAAGCAATAGACCATTGAAGGGCTTGCATCCCACCCAAGCTCCCTCCAGCAACAAAATGCCACTGCGGAATATTTAATTTATCCATAAGCATTTTTTGAGCATTCACCCAATCACTAACACTGACTATTGGGAAGTCACTTCCATATGCTTTTTTAGTATTAGGATTGATACTCGTTGGACCAGATGACCCAGAACATCCTCCAATATTATTGCAACAAACGACATAATATTCGTCTGTATTTATTGCTTTGTTTGGCCCAACAATCTGGTCCCACCAACCAATATTCTGATCCTCATTTTTGCCAGCGGCATGATGATTGCCAGAAAAGGCATGACATAGAAGAATAGCATTGGTTTTAGATTCATTAAGCTCCCCATAGGTTTCCACCATTAAATCAAACGCATCTAGTCTTTTGCCTGACTCTAAAACTATACCTTCATTAAAATTAATAAGCTCTGTTATTGACTTCATACTATTGCTCTAAGGATATCAGTTAAAAAACTCTCAAGTAAATTTATCATTATTAAAATAAATAAAGGAGAAAAATCAAGACCTCCAGCTGATGGTATATATTTTCTTATCGGCGCAAGAGCCTTATATGATATTTCTTCAATTAATTGTAAAAATGGATTTGAATTTTCTGGCGAAACCCAGCTAAGAATAACTCCACCAATGACAGCAAAGAAAATTATTCGTAATATCGTCATTAAAGTTTGGATTATTGCTACTCCTAAGAGTGTAATTGTTTCGTATTGACTGCCGAAGTAGATTATTAAAGATAGAAGTTTAAAAATAATGGTAAGAATTAAAATATTTATAATTTGATTTGGAAAAATAAAAAAGATTTTAGATATTGGTTTATATATCCTTACCAAGGCAGCAACAATAGGATTGAAATAATTAACTTTAAGAAGATTAAAAATTAATAGAAATACAAATATATAGTTTATAACATTTAATAACAGCCCAAGAATTTGAATATTAGTATTCATTGGAGATTTCTTTAGAACGTTTTATCGCAGCATTTAGACCTTGTTCAAAGATTTTATTAATTGAGCTAGATTTAAAAGATTTTAGACCTGCTTCTGTTGTACCCTTTTTAGACGCCACCTTCATAATTAGTGCATCTAAATCTTTGCCATCTTTTATTGATAGTCCCACACCTTTCATAAGATTCACAATAATTGCATTTACCTCTTTTCTATTACCATTGCATAAAGTTAATAATTTTTTCTCATATATCTTTAAAAGATGAAAGAAGTAGGCAGGACCGCTTCCAATAAGCCCGGTAAATGTGTCAATTTTAGATTCTTTTTCAAGTTGCATCACAATCCCAACCCTCTTAAAAAGACTAATAACTTTCAAAAGATTAGTTTTCTTAAAGCTTGAATTATAGATTGCAGTAATACCTAAATTAAATTTTGATGATGTATTTGGCATTGCTCGAAGAAACTCAATCTTTTTATTAATATTTTTATATTTATTAGTTTTTATACCGGCCACAAAACTAATAATTTTTGGATTTTTATAATTTTTTAATATGTCTTTATATGCATGAATAGCATCTTTAGGCTTAACAGCAAGTATAAATAAATCAATTTTTAGCGATTTTTTATTATTAAAGCTTCTTATTTTTAGTTTCTTAAGCTTATTTTTATTTTTAAGATTTCTATCTATATAAAAGATATTATTTTGCTTATAACCAGAATTAACTAGCCCTTCTATAAATGCTTGGGCTATATTTCCGCCACCGTAAAAAACAATATTCATAACCTTTTTCCAAAGATGGACTCACCAATTCTTACCATAGTGGACCCATGAATTATTGCGTCTTCAAAATCTGATGTAGTTCCTAAAGAGATGGATGTAGCATCAGGATACACAGATTGGAGTTCTAAACTAAGATTTTTTACCGATTCCATTATTTCTGCTCGCTCAATTTTGTTAGTAGTTAATTTTGGAAGAGCCATTATGCCTCTTAAATTAATATTTTTCATAGATTTAATTATTTTCGCAACATCCATGAGCTCAGTTGCCTTGCAACCACTTTTTGATGCTTCAGATGATATATTCACCTGGATACACGCATTAATAACTTTATTAATTTTTTTGCACTCAGTATTTAATTTTGTAATTACCTTTTCTCTATGAAGGGTATGGACCCAATTAGCGCAAGCAGCGATACCTTTTACCTTATTTGATTGGATGGGTCCAATGAAATGCCAAATGATTTTATTTGATTTTATAAGTTTAGATTTTTCTATCAATTCTTGCACATAATTTTCACCAAAATCATAAACCCCATTTTCTAAAGCAATATTAATTAATTCATGGCTCTTTTTCTTTGAAACTGCTATGAGAGTTAGATTATTTGGGTCAATATTTCCCAACATACAAGATGCATCAATTTTTTTTCTAAGTTCGTTAATATTGTTAACTATTTCTGTTTGCATCGTTCTTTAAGCAGAGGGTCAAAACCTGTTTTAGTAATTTTTTCTTTTGCATTATTTGCAGAAGATTTATTTTCATACGGACCTGAAATTACGTTATGGAGTAATTTACCAGGTTGAATAGTGCTATAAAGCTCATCAATAGAAATTGTTTGGATTTCTGCTTGAAGCATACTTTTTGCTTCCAACGCATACTTTTTATTTCCATAGGCACCTATTTGAACAAAATACTCACATTCCAGCATAGAAACATTCTTATTTGATTCTCTTAAAATAGAATCTTCTCTTAATGACGTTTGGAAATCAATTGTTACTGAATTTACTGAATCCTCAGGTTTGATCGAGATTACATCAGTTTTAAAATATAAGAAGGAAGTTGAGCCTAGCCCAAGACAGATAATTAATAAGAATATGATTGTATTGCTTGAAATAGTTTGGGCGTCTGGTTTTTTTGATCTGAATACACGCTTATTTTTAACATTACTATTTCTTTTATTATTTCTATTTGCAAAATCTTTCATCTCATTACATTTTTTGCATTGGGCTAATGCCTAATAGAGTGAGCCCATTTGCAATAGTTTGTCTAACTGCGGATAAACAAAAAATAATTGATTTCATATTTTCTTCTGATTCGGAGAGTACATGATTGTCGTTATAGTAGCTATGAAATAGTTGAGATAAATCTCTTAGATAAAAAATAATTAAATGCGGTTGAAGAGTTTGTGCAGACTTCTTAACAATATTTGGATATTTTGATATTTCATGAATTAATTTATCGTATTTATCGTATGCAATGTTTTCTGTAGTTATAGAGCCAATCTTTTTACCTTGATTGTTCTCATTAAATTTTTTCTCTAATGAAATGATTCTTGCATGTGCATACTGAATATAATAAAAGATGTTTTCTTTGCTATCTGATTTTGCTAGATCTATATCAAAATCCAAATGCTGATCAGCTTGTTTTGATAAATAATAGAATCTAGCTGCATCAGCTCCAATATCTTTGATAAGATCTTTTAATGTAAAAAATTCGCCCGACCTGGTAGACATTTTTACCTTTTTACCGTCTTTAAATAGATTTGCAAACTGCACCAATTTAACAACTAGCTTTTCTTTGTTTGATCCCAATGCCTCTATCGAGGCTTCAATTCTTTTTATGTAACCATGGTGATCGGCACCCCAGATATTAATTAATGTATCAAACTTTCTATCTACTTTATTTTTATGATATGCGACATCAGATGCAAAGTAGGTGGCTCTTCCATCATCTCTAATCAATACTCTATGCTTATCGTCACCACTTACATCAGTATTCAGCCAAAGGGCTCCATCCTTCTCGTATGCCTTATCATCCTCTTTTAGTTTATTTATTAAACTAGAAATTTGTGAATTTGGGTCTTGTAAATCGCCAAGAGAAGATTCTTGAAACCAGTTATCAAAATTTACATTAAAGTTTTCTAGATCTTGTTTAATTAGATTTAGAATATTTTTTAGTGAGAAATCCTTAACTTCATTCCAAATTTTTTTATCCATCTCTTTTAGATTGGATATTAGTTGATCAATTTCTTCTTCTGCATCCCCAGGAAGATTGTTAATTATTAATTTAGGTTCTTTATAGGTAACAACTTTTTCTTTACTAAAGGCAATACCAATTTCTTCTATATATTTTCCTTTATATGTATTTTGAGCAGAAAAATTGCCAAGATCTTTTTGAATTAGCTTGGTAATTACGCTAGCTGTCAAAATATCAATTTGTCTTCCAGCATCATTAATATAATATTCTTTTTCTACTATAGAGCCTGTTTTTGTCAGTATTCTTGCTAAGGCGTCACCATATGCAGCACCTCTTCCATGACCAACATGTAGAGGTCCGGTAGGGTTGGCAGATACAAATTCAATTTGTATTTTATTTCCATTGCCTAGGTTAGACTCACCGAATTTCTCTTTGTTGTTATTTATTTCATCTACAATCGAAACAAAATCTTTTCTATTAAGAGATATATTTACAAATCCAGGCCCAGCTACTTTAATTTCTTGGAATTTATTTAATTTTTTAAGCTTTTGTTCTAATTCTTTAGCTAAATCTTTTGGATTAAGATTCAATATACTTGCAGCAACCATACATACATTGCTAGTTAGATGGCCGTTTTTAAGATCGTCAGAAATGGTAGTAGAATATTTTTCATTAATTATTGATAAAACACTTTCGTCTATTCCATTAATTGATGATAAAAATGATTTGATTTCTTTATCAACTATATTTATCAAGATTTTGCTCTCCCCACATAAGTTATGTCCCTAGTGTCGACTTTAATAATCTCATTTTCATTTATAAATAAAGGAACTTGAACATCTATGCCAGTTTCAAGTGTTGCATTTTTAGTAGCTCCAGAAACCGTATCTCCTTTTACACCCGGTTCGGACTTAATAATTTTCAATTCAACTATTGCAGGTGGACTAACTAGTATTGGTTGATTATTCCATAGAACAACCTCACATATTTCTTGTCCTGTAAGCCATTTTGTTGCATCTCCCATTTGTGAAGAGTTTATTTCTATTTGTTCGTAAGTATCCTTATCCATAAAATGCCAAGATTCTTTATCATGGTAGAGAAATTCCATTTCCTTATGATTAACATCAGCAGACTCAACACTTTCGCCTGATTTGTAAGTTTTATCGTTAGTATTGCCAGTCAATAGGTTTTTATATTTGATTCTCATAACTGCCTGTCCTTTGCCTGGCTTATGAAATTCATGTTCTACTATTGTGCATGGGGCGTTATCAATTATTAGCTTAGTTCCATTTTTAAATTGATTGGTTGAAATCTTCATAACATACTCACTTTTATGTTATTTTAATGGCGAGGGAACAAAAATGAAAAACTTTTTAAGTATCATATTCATAATTCTAATTGTAACTTCTTGTGCTCCAGGTAGCGAAAAAAGTAATACAAGTGAAGATTTAGATAAGTTTTTATTAGAAGTTGAGCAAGAATATAAAGAAGAAGGCCCAATTATAAATTCTGCTTCTTGGATAAGTTCAAACTTTATTACTTATGATTCACAAAAAGTAATAGCTGATTATGGGACTAGATACACACTTAAATCTTTAGAAACTTCTAGAAGGGCGTCTGATTTTAATAATGTTGATACTACGCCTGATAAGAAGAGAATGTTAAATATTCTTAAAAGTTCTTTTGTAATGCCGCCTCCATTTGATAATAACTTAGCAAAAGAATTATCAAAAATAACTACTAGTCTAGAAGCTATGTATGGAAATGGAGAGTATTGCTATGAAGATGGTAGTTGTTTTGATTTAGAGGCATTTGAAGCAATTATTGATAAATCAAGAAATCCAGAAGAACTATTAAGCGCTTGGAAGGGTTGGCATGAAATTGGGAAGCCTATGAAACCAATGTATATGCGTATGGTAGAAATTGGAAATCAAGGATCAAAAGATTTGGGTTATAAAGGGCTAAGCGATTTATGGTTTAGCAAATATGATATGCCCGCAGAAGATTTTCTTAATGAGACTGATAGAGTGTGGGAAGAAGTTAAACCACTTTATGATGCTTTACATTGTCATGCTAGAGCCAAATTAAATGATTATTATGGAGATGACATTGTTTCAAATTCAGGAGCATTGCCGGTTCATCTTTTGGGAAATATGTGGGGGCAAACTTGGTCAAATATATATGACATAATCTACTCAGAAGGCTCAAAATCAAATTCTGTAAATGTTACCAGGATAATTGAAGAAAAATCATTAACTGAAATTGAAATGGTTGAATATGCTGAAGATTTCTTTTTATCTATAGGTTTCAAGCCTTTACCAGATACTTTTTGGGAGAGATCTTTATTTGTTAAGCCTAATGACAGGTCGGTAGTTTGCCATGCTTCTGCATGGAATTTAGATCCTGCCAATAATGATCTTAGAATTAAAATGTGTATAGAAAAAAATGAAGAGGACTTCATTACAATTCATCATGAATTAGGACATATTTTTTATTATCAAGCATACAATCATTTACCTTACCTTTTTCAAGGAGGGGCTAATGATGGTTTTCATGAAGCGTTTGGAGACCTTTTAACTCTATCTATTACACCAGATTATCTTATGAATATTGGCTTTATATCTGAGGATGAAGCAACTATCGCAAAAGAAGACCCGATAGGTTTATTAATGAAACAAGCCTTAGAGGGAGTTGTTGTTATTCCTTGGGCATTAATGTTAGATAAATGGAGATCTGGAGTATTTAATGGTGAAATAGATGAGAGTAATTTAAATTCATCATGGTGGGACTTAAGAGAGCAATATCAAGGAATTAGCACAAGCGATGAAAGGTCAGAGGAATACTTTGATCCAGGAGCAAAATACCATATTCCAGGAAATACTCCCTATACGAGATATTATTTAGCAAGGATAATGCAATATCAATTTCATGAAGCTTTATGCAAAGAAATGGAGTATGATGGTCCACTTCATGAATGCTCTATTTATGGAAGCAAAATTGCTGGAGATAAAATAATATCAACCATGGCATTGGGCGAGAGTCAGCCATGGCAAGATACTTTTGAAAATTTAACAGGGTCTAGAAAGCTTAGTGGTAAATCAATATTAAATTATTATGCGCCACTAAAAGATTGGCTTGATGATCAAAATAAAGAAAGAACTTGTGGGTGGGATTAATTATGAAGTGGTATGTTAATTTATTAATATCAATAATTGTATTTTTTATTGCGACTGGAATAGCTTATTTAACTGGAAGTTATATAGTTTTAAATGCCGTTATATTGGCATTTTTAATCCAATGGGTTGCTTATATTCCTGCATACACATTTCAGACTGAAAAATTTTATGATTTAACCGGGACATTGACTTATTTAACGGTTGTTTGGTTTACATATATGCTTTCTAATTCAGCTGGAGAGCTAAAGGTAGGAAACCTTATATTGGCATTATTAATTTCAATTTGGGCAGTTCGACTAGGAAGTTTCTTATTTTTAAGAATCCATAAAGCTGGAGAAGATAAAAGGTTTAGAACAATAAAGCCATCTGCTTCTCAATTCTTTATGACATGGACGCTCCAAGGTTTTTGGGTTTCTATTTGTTCTATGTGTGCTTTAACTGCGATTTCAAGTGAAGTTGGCGTGGTTGTCAATGTATTTTTCTATATTGGATTTGCATTATTCTTAATAGGGTTTAGTATCGAGGTTATTGCAGATAATCAAAAAAATACCTTTAGATCTCTTGAAGAAAATAAAGATAAATTTATTGCTACTGGTTTATGGGCAAAATCAAGACATCCTAACTATTTTGGAGAAATTATGCTTTGGACCGGCATAGCTTTAATTGCATTGCCATCTTTAAGTGGCACCCAATATTTAACATTAATATCACCTGTTTTTACATACATTCTTTTGGTTCATATTAGCGGAGTAAGAATGCTTGAAGATATGGGGAATAAAAAATGGGGACATCTTGAAGAATACAAGAATTATAAGGATAAAACTCCAAGAATTATTCCAAAACTTTAGGGCTGAATACCTAAAATTGGGCTATATTAATAAAAGTTATATAATATTAGTTGCTTTATAGGTAATTTTAGATTAAACAAGCTATAAATAAATAATTTATTTATTTTAAATAGCCTGTTAATATTATCTGACTTTAGGGAAAGGGAGAAAATATAATGTATAAATTTATGAAGAATATTTCTTTACCTGTCCTTATTGGCTTTAGCGTAATTTCATTAGCAAATGAAGTCGTTGAGGTTAATATGGAGAGTGTTTTAGAGGTCGGTAGAGACAATCAACAACTTTCTGCAACATCGCAAGATAGGATTGATGCAACAGAAAGACAAACAGATAAGATAGTAAATGAATATAAAGTTGTTTCAAAACAAGTTGAGGGCTTGAAACTTTATAACGCACAGAAAAGAATACAAATTCAAGCTCAACTTGATTTAATGGATAAACTAGATGAACAGCTAGTTCAAGTTGTTGTGATGCAAAGACAAATACCTCCATTGGCTGGAAAGATGCTTGATAGTTTAGAAACATTTATTCAATTAGATACCCCTTTTAGAGCTGAAGAGAGAAGAGCTAGAATTGATCTAGTCAGATCTTCAATGTCCAAACCTAAAGTTACTGCTTCTGAGCAGGTTAGACAAGTCCTAGAGGCTTACAATATTGAAGCTGAGTATGGAAGAAAAATAGATACCTATGAAGACAAATTGGCTGACGGCACTGTTGTAAACATACTAGTGATTGGAAGAATAGGTATGTTCTATCAAACGAAAGATGAAAGAACTAGCGGAAGATGGGATAACGAAGTTGGTGAATGGGTTGAGCTTCCAGGAAGTTATAGAAAGCCAATTAGAGATGGCATAAGAATGGCTAAGAAGTTAGCTCCAGTTGATATGCTACTAATGCCAGTTATTAAAGGAGAAGTATAATGAATAAGTTTTTATCGATATTTTTTGTTCTTGTACTTTCATTTAATACTTTTGTATTTGCACAAGATTCTGAAGAAGAGGCAAATGAAGTTTCAACAGTTGAAGCTCTTTTAATGCTTGTGAAAGAAGGGAAAACAAAAGAACAAGCTACTAATTCAGATAGAGAAGCTAAATTTATGGCTGATAAGAATAAACAAGCGTCAATTCTCGCAGCTGAAAAAAGAGAACTAGCTCGACAAGAAAAGATCGCAGATCAATTAGAGGCTGAATATAAAAAGAATGAAGCAATACTAGTAGTAAAAGAAGAAGCTTATCAAAAAGAACTTGGTTCATTGGTAGAGCTTTTTGGTCACTTGCAGAGTTCTGCAGGTGAGGCTGCTGTTCAATTCTCAGGCTCATTAACCGGTCCACAATACGGAGTAGAGAGAGTTGCTTTTTTAAATGATCTGACTGCAAAAATGTCGGAAACAACTGAACTTCCTACAATAAGAGAAATTGAAGGTTTATGGTTCGAATTACAAAGAGAAATGATAGCTAGTGGCCAGGTTGTATCGTTTGATACAAATGTTATAGATCCTAATGGAGAGTCATCTGCATGTAATGTAACTAGAGTTGGATTATTTAATGCTGTGTGTGATGGTAAATATTTAGAATATATTTCATCAACCGGTGATTATGCATTTTTACCTAGGCAGCCTGAGGGTAGATATACCAAGACTGCTAAGAAAGTGGGTAATGCTGATGTAGGCGAACTAGTAAAGTTTGGAGTGGACCCAACTGGACCACAAGGCGGAAGTCTTTTAGCAAACTTAATTCAAACTCCATCATTGCTTGAGAGAGCTCAGCAAGGTAGAGAGGTTGGATATGCAATCATATTTGTTGGTTTGATTGGTATTGGTCTAGCTTTCTGGAAACTCTATAGCTTATATATGTTAGGTTTAGCAGTTAAAAAACAGACCAAATCTAAAGCGATTGATGTAAGAAATCCATTAGGAAGAGTTCTTAAAGCTGGAGAAGATAACTTTAAGAAAGACATTGATACATTAGAACTAAAACTTGCTGAAGCAATTATGGCTGAAAGACCTGAAATTGAAAGGGGTATTGGAGCTGTTAGGATAATATCAGTCGTAGCACCTCTGGCAGGTTTATTAGGAACAGTTACAGGTATGATTGTAACTTTCCAGATGATTACTTTATACGGTACTGGAGATCCAAAATTAATGGCTGGAGGTATTTCTCAAGCCCTTGTTACAACGGTTCTAGGTCTCTTAGTTGCAATTCCTACAACTCTATTACATTCTTTTGCAGCATCTTCTGCTAAAGGAATTATTAGTGTTTTAGAAGAGCAGAGTACAGGAATTCTTGCAGAACGTGCTGGGAAATAGTAGTTAATTATGTTTTTTGCTATAACAGAAGCTTTTTCTTCCATAAGAGATTTTATGGAAGCGGGTGGCACTGTCTTATGGCTAATTGCAATTTTGGTCTTCTTTATGTGGGCATTAATTTTTGAAAGAATTTGGTATTTTTCTCATAGCCATGATTTTTATATTCAAGATCTATCTAGTAAATGGAAAAATAGATCAGATAAGACCTCATGGCATGCACTACAAATTCGTGAAAAGATGATTTCACAAGCAAAAGTAGAGATTAGTAAAAATCTTTCAATAATTCAGACTTGTGTAGTACTTGCTCCATTATTTGGATTGCTAGGCACGGTTACAGGAATGATAGAAGTATTCCAAGTAATGGCATTTAATGGTGGCGGGGATGCTAGAGCAATGGCAGGAGGAGTTTCAAAGGCTACTTTACCAACTATGGCCGGTATGGTTGTAGCTCTTTCCGGAGTATTTGCGAGCATATATTTAAATAGTGCATCAGAAAGACACACAAATGATTTAAATGAATTAATTAAGAGAGAATTATAGGAGATTAAGATGAGAAGAAATGCAATAACTACTGCAGTAAAAGACGAAGAAAGTGAAATTAATTTAACTCCTATGCTTGATGTTGTTTTCATCATGCTTATTTTCTTTATTGTCACTGCAAATTTTATAAAAGAACCAGGGCTTGAAATTAATAGACCGGATTCTGAAACAGCAGAAACTCAAGAGAATGCTGCTATATTAATTGCGGTTGGAGCTAATGATGAGGTTTGGATGGATGGAAGAAGAATTGATGTTAGACAGGTAAAAGCAAACGTTGTCAAAATGCTTGCTGATAACCCACAAGGATCAGTTGTAATTCAGGCTGATGAGCAAGCAATAGCAGACACAATAATAAAAGTTATGGATGGTGCTAGAGAAGCAGGTGTAAATGCAATTTCATTAGCATCAGAACCAAAATAAATTATGGATCAAGTTCTTTCTGCTTTAAATTCTGTTACAAAGCCAATACATGAGATGTATGTTAAGGCTTTTAATGCAAATAAATATGCAGCTGGAATAGGATTCTCTTCTCTTATAACTGTCGCATTATTTTTTATAATGGTAATTTTAATTGCTTTAGGAGATAGTGGTATCAAGGAAGATACTTCGGTGAAACTAACAGATATTGTTATGCCAGAAAGAGAAATTGATACCTTTATGAGTGAGCTTGATAAACCAGATAAGCCAGATGAACAACCAGAAGATATTGCTCAACCAGAGCTTGATCTTCAGCCGCTCACTGGTTTAGATGTTAGCATAGCAAAACCTAAACCAAATTTTAAAGCAGGCGGATCATTTTTTAGAGACGGTGAATATATCCCATTATTTAAAGTTGTACCTATTTATCCTAGGAGAGCTCAAGAAAGAGGGACTATGGGCTATGCGTTAGTTTCATTTACAATTACTGAAACAGGTAGTGTTGAAAATGCTGTTCCAGTTGAAGGATATTGTTCCAGTAAAAGCCCTGAAGATCCTACTGTTGAATTTAGACCATGCTCTATGTTTAATAGCGCGTCAGCAAGAGCAGCACTAAAGTTAAAATACAAACCTAAAATCGTTGATGGTAAGGCAGTTCCGGTAGATGATGTATTGCATAGGTTTACATATATACTTGATGAGAGTTAATTTAATATTATGAGAAAACAAATTTCATTTTTCCTATTTTCAATACTTACAATTAGTTTTTCTTTTTCTTCTTTACATATTGGAGCTCAAGAAGACGAAGCATTAAAAAAACAACCAGTTAAATATAAAAAAGCAAGAGCACTTCAAGCATCAACGGCTAAAAAAATGGCTAAAGTATATGAAGCGCTTGAAGTGGTTGACGACAAAGGTGAGCCAGCGCCAGACATGGAGACTGTGACAAGAATCTTAACTGAATTAAGAAATGATAAAGATGAATTAAAGAGTTATGACCGATCAGTTATGTGGAACGCATGGGCATATGTATATTTCAGTAGTGAAAAATATACACAAGCAATGGACGCATACAGAAAATTAATTGCTGAGCCCGAAGTTACCATCCCATTAAGAACAGGAGCTCTTTTGTCTTTAGGACAACTGTATATGGTGCAAGAAGATTATGAAAGAGGAATTCAATATGTTCTTCAGTGGCAAAAAGAAATTGAAAAAGTAACTGCTCAATCATATGCTCTTCTTGGACAAGCATATTTTTCATTAGAAGATTACAAAAAATCATTATCTTCTATAGAGACAGCTATTAAATTAGCAGAAGAAGAAGGGTATAAACCAAGAGAAAATTGGTATGTGATTATGGCAGCCAACATAAGTGAAATGAAGAGTGAAATCGGTGAAAAAGAATCTCTTAGGAGACAGCTCCCGATATATGAAATTTTAGTAAATCTTTATCCTAAAAAATTATACTTCATCCAGCTTGGTGGTGTTTATGGTCAACTTGGAAGGGAAAGAGATTATATGATTACCCTAAAGGCAGCCCATGCAAAAGATTTCTTAGATAAAGAATCTGAATATAAAGCATTAGCTCAATTACTCTTGTTGAATAAAAATCCTTATTGGGCTGCAGAAGTTCTAATATCAGGCCAAAAGAAAATGATCACTATTGTTGACGAAGAAACCGAAGAAGAAAAAATTGTTCCAGTAGTTAAAGATACAGAAAAAAATCTTAAACTTTTAGCAGATTCTTTAAGAATGGCTCAAGAAATAGATAGAGCAATTCCAGTTTTAGAAAAAGCTGCCTCTATGTCAAAAGATGGTGAGTCTTATGTTCTACTAGGTAATTTATATTTATCTGAAGATAAAGTTAACGAAGCTGTTGCTTCAATAAAGAAAGGGTTAGAAAAGGGGAAAATAAAAAATCTTTCTCAAGTATATTTAACACTTGGCCAAGCCTATTTTGAACTTCAAGAATTTGATGAAGCTAAGAAAAATTTTAGAATAGCTGCAAGAGATAAAAAGAAAAAGATTAAAACTCAGGCTAATAATTGGATTAAATATACTGAAAATGAAGAAATCAGGGTCGCAAATTTAGCTTTAAGAAGAGACTATATCCAACAAAACTCTACATAGATTTTTCATATGTTATGACTGTGAAGTCATAATCATTATCTGAATCCTTTGTAAAATGTTCAGAACTTAACTTTTCCCATTCATTAAGATCAATATCTGGATAAAAAACATCTCCTTCAATATTACAATCAACTTTAGTTAGAACTAATTTATTTGTAATAGATAGCGTATCTCTAAAAAGATATCCACCACCAATAATTATAATCTCATCAAGATTCTTATTAATACAAAGTTCTTTAGCTTTATTAATTGCATCTTCTGTACTTTTAAATAATTCAGCACCATTAATTTCTTTGATCGTGTTAGAAACTATTAGATTTATTCTATTTGGAAGAGGGCGACCAATAGATTCGTAAGTTTTTCTACCCATTACGATAATTTTATTAGACGTGTAATTTTTAAAATGTGCGAGATCAGTTTTAAGATTCCAAGGTAGGCTATTATTAACCCCAATTACATTATTATTTGAAAGCGCGACTACATGAGAAATTGTTACCATTTAGACTGCCATTTCTGCTTTAATTTGAGGATGTGGGTCGTAATCTTCTAGAATAAAATCATCAATACTATATTTTTTTAAATCATCGATTGAATTAAGCTTAGGAATAATAAGTCTAGGCAGTGATCTTGGCGTTCTAGAGATTTGTTCTTTAACTTGTTCAATAGAATTCTTATATATATGAGCATCACCAAAAGAATGTATAAATCTTTTTGGCTTAAGTCCTAATATTTGAGCGAAAATCGATAAAAGTAGCGCATAGCTAGCTATATTAAATGGAACCCCTAAGAACATATCAGCACTTCTTTGATACATATGGCAGCTTATTGTGTCTTTATGTATATAAAACTGAGACATTACATGACAAGGAGGCAATGCCATTTTATTTATTTCACCTACATTCCAAGCAGAAAGGATATGCCTTCTCCCGTCTGGATTATTTTTAAGACCATCTAATAAATTTTTGACTTGATCATTACCATTCCAGTTTCGCCATTGCACTCCATAGACAGGACCAAGAATTTTTTTTGTTTCAGAATTCTCATAACCCAGCTCTTTTCCTTGGCTATCTGCATTGTCTGTCCAAATAGTTGAATATTTTTCTAAATCAGTAATTTCAGACCTATCTTTATTAAACCTTATTTCTGCTAGCCTTCGTTCATCATCAGACCCTTCTAGAAACCATAAAAGTTCTGAAACAACTCCTTTCCATGCTAGTGACTTTGTGGTGACTGCTGGGAATCCTTGCTCCAAATCAAACTCTAATTGATGTCCGAATGAAGATATTGTTCCCGTGTTAGTTCTATCATCTTTTTCTTCGCCATTTTCTAATATGTGACGCAGAAGATCTAAATATACTTTCATGCGTTCTTCCTAGAATACATTAATATCAAAAATCCTATTATTATCATAGGTATACATAATATTTGTCCCATGCTAATCGAATCAAAAGCAACATAACCAATATGTGCATCAGGCTGCCTAAAGAATTCAATTATAAATCTTATTAATCCATAAAAAATAAGAAATGATGAAGAAACTATACCTTTGATATTAGTGTTCTTATTTATCAGAAATAATATAACAAATAAAATTAATCCTTCGCCAATACTTTCATAGATTTGAGAGGGGTGTCTCAGAATTCCAAAAGGATCGGTAGGAAATATAAAACCCCACTCTCCATTAGTTGCCTTTCCATACAACTCCCCATTTAAGAAATTTCCAATCCTTACCAATCCTAGACCTATAGGCATTGCTAATGCAACTCCATCCATTAACCTTAGGAATTCAATACCTTTCTTTTTACAAAATACAATTAAACTAGCAATTACACCCAATAAGCCGCCATGAAAGCTTAATCCGCCTTGCCAAATATAGAATAATGATAAAGGGTCATTTGCAAGTTGGTTAGTCCCATAAAAGAGCATGTAACCTATTCTTCCGCCACATATAGCCCCAAAAAATAGCCCATACAAAAAAACCATATCGTTAACAGCATCTTCGTTTAAACCTATTTCTTTAATTGCATTATTATTCTTTAAAAAGATATAGATTAGGACAGCAGATATAAGCCATGTAATTGCATAATATTGAATTTTTAGCGGCCCTAATTCAATTAGGCTTGGGTTATTAAAAAAATCTGATAACTCAATAATCATACTACAAACATATATATTGATACTATAAAAAACCAAGATGCCATTAATCTTTTAAGAGCAGTTTGTGATAAATAATGAGCAAGATCTGCTCCATACTTTGCAGCGAAGATACTAGTTATTGAAACTCCAAGCACAGCAGGAATATAAATATAACCAAAACTCATATTGGGTAGTATATCGACATTTATTCCAGCAATGATATAACCAAGCGTTCCAAAAATTGCTATTGGAACACCGCAAGCTGCCGAAGTGCCAATTGCGGTAGTTAAACTTGACCCAGATGCTTTAAAGTAAGGCACTGAAAATGTGCCGCCACCTATACCAAGAATAGATGAAAGGAATCCAATAACAGAACCCGCAAAAATTGATTTAGGCTTACTTGGATTGATTTTCTTAGATGTAATATTTATATCAAATAGGATTTGTAATCCTACTAGTAAAACAAACACTGCAATTGATAATTTTAAGATTACGCCTTTAACTTGGACAGCAAATAACGCTCCAGCAAATGCTCCAAATATAATACCTGTAGCCACAGGTTTAAATTGATAAAAATCTATAGAATTTTTTTTCCTATGAGCATTTGCAGAAGATAGACCAGTAAAAATAATACAAGATATAGCTGTGCCTATTGCAAGCTGGATAATAATCTCATCAGCAAAACCTAAATTAATAAATGTTCCAATTAAAACAGGAACCATTATTAGGCCTCCACCAATTCCAAACATTCCCGCTAACAGACCAGCCAGTATGCCCATTGCACTAAAAATCAATATTTCATCAAACATTATCAAACTCTCTGCAGAAAGAATATTTTAATTTATTTAAAGCTTCTCGATAGACTTTTTCTTTAAATGAGATGATTACAGATAAAGGATACCAGTATGAAACCCATTTAAAGTCATCAAACTCATTATCCGGATCATTTGCAAAAGAGATGTCGACATTCTCTTTTAATTTAAATAGGAACCACTTTTGTTTTTGACCTTTAAAATTCTTGTTAATTAATTTTCTTCTTCGACTTTTTTTAGGCACATTATATTTAAGCCAATCTTCTAATGAATGAATTAATTTTACTGAATTAGATTTAATACCTACTTCTTCATAAAGCTCTCTTTTTGCTGCTTTCAAAGGGTCTTCTGCATAGTCAATTCCTCCTTGAGGAAACTGCCAACTGTTCATACCCGTTCTTTTGCATAGCAATAACTGACCTTTTTTATTTGCGATAACCAATCCCACATTTAGCCTATAACCAGATTCTTTCATATATTTATAAATCCTTATTGAGATCTATATTTTTATTAATTAAATATACAAAGATAAGACTTATCATTACTAATAATAGGCTTGGACTTGCAGCCATTTCCCATTGACCCTCACTGGTATAGTTATAAATTTTTGTTGAAAGAGTATCAAAGCCGACAGGACGCAATAATAAAGTTGCGGGTTGCTCTTTAATGCACTCAATAAAAACAACCATTATGCTTAGAAATATTGCTGGTTTCATCTGGGGTAGATAAAACGAACTAAAAGCTTTATATGGATTTTTGGGTTGTGTCGCTAATGCATTTTCTGCTGACTGAGAAATATTTGATAGAGATGATAAAACATAGTTAAAGGCCGGGGTCATAAACCTTAAGCTTAAACATAATATTAATCCATAAATTCCATATAAAGTAATAGAGGCACCAAATAGGGTATAAAAACCAATTAAAAGAGCTGCAGATATTACAGAGCCTGGTATTGCATATCCTGAAGAAGAAATTGATATAAATAACCTTAATTTTCTAAAATTTCTATAGCTGAGAGACAAAGCTATTGCAAACAATATCGTAAATAATGAAGCGCATACTCCAATTATTATAGAGTTTAATAACAAATATCTATTATCTAAAAGATTTAAATTCGGATCAGACAAATGCCATATTATTAATTGTGCAAGAGGTATACAGAAAACAATACAAAATACTATTAAACAAATTAAACTTAGAATAAGTTGCTTAGTATTACTTAGTTCTATTTTTTGAAATACTTCAGCAGTCTTTGACGCGATACCATTTTCCCTTCCAAAATATTTTGAAATAAACGTAATAAAGAAAACAAAGATTAATAAATATCCGGCTAACCTTGCTGCAGAGAAATAACTTTGATACCCAAACCATGCATCATAAATGCCTACAGTAAATGTCTCTACTCTAAGAGTTGAAACTCCACCAAAGTCTGCAATTGTTTCAAATACGACTAGAGCCATACCAGCAATAATGGTAGGTTTTAATGATGGAATAATAATTTTCCTTATAGCGGTTAGATTACTATTTCCAAGAGATTTAGCTGCTTTAAAGATTCCTACTCCAACAGATGAAAGTTGAGCTTTTGTAATGAGGAATATATATGGGAATAAAGCCATAGACATTATCACCGATGCTCCAAAGATATTTTTTATTGAGGGCATTGTAATATTTAAAGTTCTTAAATATTCTGATATTGGACTTGCGTATTCAAAGATACCCACAAAAATAAAAGCATAAACATATGCTGGAAATGCAATCGAAAGGCTAAGGCCCCAACTAAAAAATTTATGACCCGGGAATTTATAAAATGTTACCAATATGGCAAGTGGTACAGCTATTAATGCGGATAAAGCTGCTGAACTAAATGAAAGTAAAACAGTGTTAAAAAATAGGTTTGCCAAATAATTATTTGATAAAAATGAGTTATCAATTTCGCTAGAAAAAGCTAAAAAGAAGAAGACTATAAAGAAGGCTAGGGTGAATCCTACCCAAGGTAATGAGAGGTAATTCCAGATTTTTAAGTTTTGCATTCTAAAATATTAAGAGATATGTTTATTTTTCTTCTAAATTTTTCTCAAAGTTCTCGTCAGCTTTTTTTATTTCTCTTCCTAACACGTTAATTCTTGTTTGAACATCCTCAACAGAACCTAATGCCTTATTTAAATTTTTAACAGCACCATCAGTAGAGTCTTTAAACTTCTCAAATTCTTTACGAACCACCGCAACAGTAGTAATAACTTTTTTTGCATTTGCGTTCATTTGAACTGCATAGTGACCCAGCCTAACAGTATCTAAGAAGCCAGCTAGAGCATTTGGACCAAGTATTAAAGTATTTTTTTCAGTTAAGCACTCTTGTCTAAGATCTTCTATTTGCGTAACTAAGTCAATAATTTTCTCAGAAGCTATATATAAGACTACATAATTTGAGGTACTATTCCTAAGTATGTATTTTTTTGAAATGCTTTCAGCATCATTTAAAATAGTTCTTTTAAGACCATGTAGCACTTTATTTTTCTCAGTTTTTGAGTTTGTGTTGTGATAGTTTTGATATTGACCTTGATAAAATTTTGAATCTATTGGTATTATTAATCCTTCTGTATTTTTAACAGCACAGTCCGCTTTTTCAGTTGTTTCAGGATTTATTTGAGCTTGAAACTCATATGTGTTTGGTGGAAGCACATCTCTTACAATTGACTCAAGACTCCATTCACCAAGTTTACCTGTTGAGGTATTACCAAGAAGAAATTTACTTATTTCATTCATTGATGGTTTAAATTCAGATAAATCTTTTTCTATCTTATTTAGATCGCCTGTAAGTTCAGTTAATTTATTTTGAAGTAATTCGCTATCACCTTTATTAGAACCATCTTTATTTTTTAAAGTAAATAAGATATAGATTAGTACTCCTAAAATAGCAAAAGATAAAAAGATTAGTAAATTTTCCATGTTGTTAGTATAAAATGAGACTCATTATGCACCAAGAAATTACAGAAAAATTTAATTCCTTAAAAGAAAAGCAATTATCAATTGATATAACAAGAGGTAAGCCTGATAAAGATCAATTAGACCTTTCGAATGCACTTCTAGATATTTCTGTACCAACGACTTCTGAGGATGGGATTGATTTAAGAAATTATGGCGAGCCTTTTGGAATCAAAGAGGCTAGAGAATTAGGAGCTGATTTATTAGATGCTCCACTTGAAAATATTCTTGCAGGCGAACAATCAAGCTTACTTTTATGCTATCAAACAGTTCTTTCAAATTTTCTTTTTGCTGAACCAACGCCTTGGAAGGATCTGGATAACCCTAAGTTTATATGTCCTGTTCCAGGATTTGATAGGCATTTTATGATGCTGAATGATTTCGGTATTGAAGCTATTCCAGTTCCTCTCAAAAATGATGGAATAGATTTGGAAGCATTTAAAGAAGCTTTAGAGCAAAATAAAAATGTTATTGGAATGTTGTGCGTGCCAAAACATTCTAACCCATCGGGAGAGGTATATTCTGATAAAAATTTAGAAGAGCTATTTAAAATAGGTAAAGATTCCTCTAATAAATTTCTTTTTCTATTTGATCATGCGTATTTGATTCATGATTTCCTTCCCACTCCTGAACAAAAACCATTATGGGAAATAGCACTTCAAGAAAAAGTTCAAGATCAAACTGTTATAACAACTTCTTTTTCAAAAGTTACATTCGGAGGAGGCAGTATTTCCTTTATGGCAACGGCAGGGTATTCGCTAGACTTAATCAAGAAAGTAAGAACAACAATGATTATATGCCCAGATAAAATTAATCAAAAAAGACATGTTGAGTTTTTTAAAGATGTTGAAACAGTCAAAGCCCATATGAAAGAACATGCTAAATTAATTAGACCTAAATTTGAACTCGCATATTCGCATCTTGAGAAACTCCCATCAGAGTGTGGCACTTTTTCAAAACCAACAGGAGGATATTTTATTACTTATTTCACCTCTAAGCCGATTGCTAAAAAGGTTGTAAATTTTTGTAAAGAAATGGGAGTTTTAATAACCCCAGCAGGCTCTATGTATCCAAACAGACATGATCCTGATGATAGCGCTATTAGATTAGCTCCAACATACGTATCGAAAGAAGAGCTCGCGAGCGCAATGGAAGTATTTATAACTGCTGTTGAATTAGCGCATTTTGATATAAGTATTTAATTTTTTGCTCTTTCATGGGGAATGTAGCATTCTCCATCAAAATGAGAAAATATCTTCTTAATATCTGGATGATTAGCAGGACCATTTTCTTTATCTATAAGTAAATTTTGTTCCGAAACATATGCTATATAAAAAATTTCTTCATTCTCTGCAAATATATGATAAAAAGGCTGATCTTTTCTTGGCCTTAAATTTTTAGGGATTGCGTTATACCATTCTTCAGTATTATTAAAGCTAGGGTCTAAATCGAATATAACCCCTCTAAAATTTAGGAATTTATGCTTAACAATATTTCCTATTGAAAACTTTGCTTCTATTAGTTCTTGCATTATATTTATAACTCAAACCATTAAATGGAAAAAATATGAATGAAGATTTTATTGTACTTACAACATATGATATCGCAAATGCTGAAATTGAAGAACATTTAGGACTTGTTCAAGGAAGTACTGTAAGGGCTAGAAATTTTGGATCAGATCTTCTTGCAGGCCTTAAAAATGTGGTCGGGGGAGAGTTGGTCGGCTATTCAAAACTTTTAAAGACTTCAAGAGAGCAGGCTTATGCAAGAATGATTGAAGATGCAAAATCTAAAGGCGCGGATGCAATTCTAGGCTTTCGGTTCCAAACTTCTACTGTTGCACAAGGTGCGGCTGAAATTTTGGCATATGGTACTGCAGTAAAAATTAAACAGGGGTAAATATGAATAAAACAGAAAAAATTGCTTTGAGAGAGGCTATGATAGTTGTATTTATGGGAGCTGCCATAAACTTCCCATTACAGACATATCTTTTATGGTTAACCATTGACTCATGGCAGTGGGCAGATCCAATAAAAATATCAGTATTTATTCAGTTAATTATTACTGTTGTAGCCTTGCTACGTGTTTATGTAATCAGAATGAGATTCCAAAGGGGTAAATTTTAATTATCCTTTTTTCCTTTTTCTTTATGGTGGTGGTCTTTCATATTTTTCTTTTTACCAGCCATTTTTCTCATTTTCATTCTTTGAGCAATCATGTCCTTACACCATACATCATAAACAGTTGAATAATTAGCTGCTAAATCAGCAAGTAATGCTGCCTCTAGCCACTTATCTTCATCTTCTGGATCATCTTCAATTTCTTTCCAAGTTTTATCAGCAAGAGAAAGAAGTCCGCCAACTCCATCTTTAGTCTCTTTGCATTGTTTAAAGGTCATTAAATGATTTGGATTTTTAGGGCCATTTTTTGCATTTTCATCTGATTTTTTATGATGATCAGCAAGCATACCTAAAGATAAAAATAACGATAAAGTTAATAATAAATGTCTCATATTTTTTCCTAAAATTAGTTCTTATATTTTAGAGTACACTTTTTTTATAAAAGTTCAAAAAATATCTTTACTTTTAATTTTAAGTATTCATAATGCGCCGATATTCATACTAATGAACATGTTCTGAATGTTTATTAGTATGGGTATGCTAGAGATAATTCAATTATTAAGTGTTTTTTTCGGTACATTGATAGCCGCGCCTCTTATTGTCTCAAAAAAAGCTAAAAAGAGAATGATGGGACTATTTGCTGTTATTGCAGGAAGTTTTTTTGCGATAATTGTCCAATTATATTTAGGTTTATATTATTTTGTTTTTGCAAATGCATTTTGGCTTCTTAATGCATGCAATGGAATAAAAAAAATAATTAGAAGCAAAAAAAAGGAAATTAGAAATTTTTAAAATCTTTAAACTCGTAGATGCGTATTCCAGCTTGACAATCCATAGACCTGCTTACTACGGATTTAGAAAGTTTTTTTGCAGAAATACTTCTAAATTTTTTTAATGGCCCACGTAAAAAAGGATCAAAAATGAGAGACATTAAATCAGCCAAGACTATGTCTAGCCTTTTTTTGTTTCCCATAAGATGTCCTGGTCGGAATATATTTGTGCTACTAAATTCAAGTTTAATTATTTCTTCTTCAAGCATTCCTTTAGTTTTTAAGTAATAGTTCCAAGAATTTGAATCAGCTCCTACTGCTGAAATAAGTGAGATGCTTTTAGCGCCTAACTCTTTAGTTCTTTTAGCTATCTCAAGTTGATAGTTAAAATCTACTTGAAAAAATTTTTTTTTCAAAGAAGAGCTCATAAAGCCCATTACATTATGAAAGTACAACGGATATCCAAGAGAAAGATATACATGGTCTATGTTTGAAAAATCTATTGATTTGAGATGACTAAAATCAATTATTAATTCTTCGGCGCTATTTGGTAAATTTGGTATAGGCCTTCTTCCAAGAGCAATAGTAAAACTATTCTTAATGCCTAATTCTTTTAGAATCTTATTGCCTAAAAATCCTGTTGATCCTACTAGTAAATTTATTTTTTTACTCATTCAAATATATTTTTTACTTCATCAACAAGTTGTTTAATTGTTTTAGATCCATCCAAAATGAAGTCATAATATTTTTGATACAAAGGCTCTCTTTCAGAGTAAACATCAGGAATTGACATGCCTGCTGGAACAGCCAGACCTCTTTCTTGACCAATATCGATCCTTTTAATGATTATATCTATTGGGGTTTTAATATAAATTATTGAAGAGAATGTTTTGAGATGCTCCATTGATTTTTTAGAATAAACAGCACTTCCACCAGTAGAAATAATTTTAGTTGTTTCATTTAGATTTAAAATTACCTCTTCTTCTGCAGCTCTAACAAACTCATAACCATTTTCAATTTTAATTTCTTCTAAAGTTGCATTATATTTTTTTTCGATAAGAAGATCTGTATCAATGAAATTTATACTCAGTTCTTCTGAGATGGCTTTGCCTAGTGTAGACTTCCCACAACCAGCCATTCCAATAAAAGAAATATTATTTAGTTTTTCCATACTCATTCGTTGTATTTATAAGATGGTGGGTTATCTCTTTCTCAAAAGCACTGTGACCAGAAGAGGGCGCAATGATTAATTCTGCCTCAGGCCAATTTTTTGATAGCTCCCATGCTGTTTCCATGGGGCAAACAATATCATATCTTCCTTGAACAATCTTTGCTGGTATATGTCTAATTTTATCAATATTTTCTGATGTGATGAGCTGATTTTCATTTTTAAGGAATCCTTTATTAATAAAATAATGATTTTCAATTAATGCAAAGGCTAGTGCAAATCTAGGTTCTGAAAATGATGACACCATTTCTGGAGCATAACTTAAAGCACTTGTTGAACCCTCCCATTTTGACCATGCAACCGCTGCCTCTAATTTCTTTTTCTCATCATCACCTGTAAATATTTTATGATATGCAGAGATTAAGTTATCTTGATCATTAATATCTATTGGCTTTAAAAATTCTTCCCACGCTTCAGGAAAAATTTTACTAGCACCGCATTGATAGAACCAATCAAGCTCTTTCTTTCTAAGCATAAAGATTCCTCTTAGCACTAGCTCAGAAACAGAATTTGGATATGTTTGTGCATAAGCTAAAGATAGTGTGCTTCCCCAAGACCCTCCAAAGACAAGCCATTTCTCAATATTGAGTTTGATTTTAAGTTTTTCTATATCCTCAACAAGATCCCAAGTAGTATTATTATTTAAACATCCATGAGGTTCGCTTCTGCCGCATCCCCTTTGGTCAAATACAACTATCCTATAAATTTTTGGATCAAAGAACCTTCTAATTTTAGTACTTCCTCCGCCACCTGGCCCGCCATGAAGAAAGACAGCTGGCTTGCCATCAGGATTGCCACATTCCTCATAATAAATTTTATGCTCATCTGCATTTATATACCCGGAAGAGTAGGGTTCAATATTTGGATAAAGGTTTAAAGTATTGCTCAAGATGATAAAAGCATTTTTTCTGTAGTTTCCCAAAGCTTGTTAGCTTCTTCTGTATCAATTGCCCAATCAGCGACGCCAAAATATCTCTGAAGTGACTCATCAACCTCAGATTTTCTTTTCGCAATATCACAATCCTCACAAAACACACCACCAATCTTATCTAGATCTGGGCTAGTAGCACACCATAAAGTTGTTGAAGCACCTTGACTGGTTGATTTAAAAAAATTCTTTGCAAGATCTGATAAAGAGCCATCTTCATTCATCCAGCCCAAAGCTACCATCTCTTCATTTTCTAAATGGCGCTGAAGTGGGGTAACGATCCCGCCTGGATGTACAGAAAAACCTGAAACACCTTTATCATTCATCAATCTATTAAACTCTATTGCAATTAAAGATGAAGCAGTTTTTGATTGCCCGTAAGCCATCCATTTATCATATTGATTCTCTTGAAAGTGAATATCATCCCAAAGAATACCTGTTAACGAATGTGCAGATGAGGATAGGCTTACAAACCTAGCGCCATCTACATCTTTCATAATATCCATTAATCCATTAGTAA